>JBNKPL010000037.1:0-21958 GCA_050295355.1 Sedimenticolaceae bacterium | reverse complement strand
CGGGAGACGGTCGGCTGAGCACGCTGGCGAGGGAGTGTCGATGTTGCGCTACGATCAAGAGCGTCTTACACAACGGAAAATTGAATTAAGTATTTTCAGTAAAGACGGCAGAAAGGGTAGCGTTTCCAAGATCGATACGATCAGCCTGATTATCCGCGAACGGGACCTGTGCGGGCGTACCGTCGCCGAGCTGTTGGCAAAGATCGGTGATGGCCAGACCGACAACCTAGCCGCGCCTTCGATCAAATTGCAATCGGTTGATTTGAATGCCTCAGACAAGCGCTGAGCGATCTATGCGGAGATACGGACACGCGGGCATGGCCCAGCTCCCGTTGCCTGCCGCCGTACGGGATCAGTCAAGGGGCTGATGCCTCAAAATATTCTCAAAGTGACGGATTGGTTTACATCCCGACTGGATTTGTCAGGAAATATTTTCGATAACTCTATGTGATTCTTGAAAAAGATTTTTCTGGCAAAAATATTGCTTTACATGCCGGATAGTGCAAGGAGTTTGTAAATAGAAGGAACTTGTCCATGGCCCAATGCAAGGACGTCACCGGCCGCCCTCCCATCGATATACGGCGTTTTTGGCTACGAAACCTAGCCCATGACTGCAGCAGCGGTCATGTATCCGCATGCTCCGATTGTTCCGATCTGATTTTGCACCGGCGCCTGATAGCCGATGTATGACTGTGCATGCGATAGGCATCTCTCGATTAGCCGCTTTGTGACATCTCTAGCGGCGCTCAGTTACAGAAGCAGGCAAGCGAAAAGCTACCGGTGAATAGTGAATGAAAGTGGAGGGTTATCACACGCAATACTCAACAGAATCATGCAATAAATTCAATATCATCAACCTCAAGAGGTACATGCAATGATAAAGACTGTAATTGTTCGTAGCGTATCCATACTCTGTGTGGCTGTTCTGTGGTCAATAAGCCTGTCGGTATCGGCAGTGACAATCGATTTTGACGATCTGAACGATCTGGACAGTGTTACAACTCAGTATGATGGCGTCACCTTTCTAAACGCCGCAGCACTCACTTCCGGAGTGTCGCTCAATGAATATGAATTTCCACCATTATCCGGCGCCAATGTGATATTCGATGCATTGGGCCCGATCTTGATCGATTTCGACACAGCGGTAACGGATCTGTCCGCAAGCTTTACATACCTGACTTCCATTACGCTGATAGCTTACGATATAGATTTGAATATTGTAGAGATAGTCAGATCTGCATTTTCAAGTAATCTCGCATTATCCGGCGATCAGGGCAGTACTCCAAATGAACTTATCGCAATAGCCTATGAGGGCGTCTCGCATCTGGTCATCCAAGGAGATTTCCTGGGCGGGAGCTTCACCATGGACGATCTCACTTTCAATCCGATTGCCCAGCAGGTGGATGCCCCAGAACCTCTGTCTCTGCTAGCTGTCGGGATTCTGCTGCTGTTTTCCATGAGAAGAATTGAAAGAATACAGCGTGGAAAACAGTAGTTCGAAAGGATTTTTACAATTCGCGTATTCAGGAGGAATCGTAGTGAATATCACAACAGCATTATTCAGTGTGTTTGTTAAATCAAGGCCGAAATCACGCGTATTTTGCCTGTCAGCAGTGCTTGTCGCATGCGCAGTGTATACACAGGTCGTAATGGCGGCACAAGTTGTCGACTGGCTTCGCGTCGAGCCTTCAGGCGTTCCCGCCGGAACAGCCACACCCGTTTTAGCTTCCGCGCAGGTGGGAACGGATCCGACTCTGTTGCCGCAGAGCGTGACATTGTTGCGCTATGACGAGTCTGGAAATTATGTCGCCAATCTGGGTGCGATGTATGACGACGGAACGCATGGCGATTTGTTGGAAGGTGATGGCATTTTTTCCAGTTCCATCGTAATCGATGAAGCCGAGCCAATGTCAATAGTGTTCAAGGCATCGGTAAGCTACAGAGGACTGTTAAGGCGCATAGTCTCTGAGCCTTTTTCTGTACTGGTACAGTCAACGATGACGGCTGAAGAGACAATTCTTGCATTGGTCGACGCGTTAAGAAATGGAAACAAAGATCAAGCGATCAGCTATTTCGGAGGTTCTGATATCGATAGGCAGGTCATCAATGATTCAGATCCAGCCGGGCTGCAACGCCTAGCGGATACCTTTGCACAGTTCCAGCTTGTCAAAGAAAGCGATAACTATCGAGTCTATTCGGCACCCGCGTCATTCGATGGGCAAGTGATGATGCGAGAGTTCACAATGATGCGAAACGAGCTAGGCGAATGGTTTGTTGTGAGCTGGTAAAAAGAATTCATGTAAGGAGACATAAATGAAACACCGATCATTCGTGACTTTGATAAGGATTGTTCTGCCACTGGTACTTCTTGGAACCATGCTTACTGCACAAGCTCACCAAGGTAACAATCACCGTGAATTGAGTCGAAGCGCATTGAACTATCTGGTCGAAAACGATCCTGATTTTTCCTGTGCGGGGGGATTGGAAACTGATCTGCTGGTTGGGGCCGAGGATGAAGACACGAGTCCGCGCCCGCTCTTTCATTTTGACCCGGCGGAACATATCTCATCGGCAAGCTGTACCGCGCAACAGTGGGGCTTGACCCACACGACCTGCACCTCATCGTTCACTAATCCTGCGGTTAATGAGCACAGCTGGCTTGATGCGGTAGAGCATGCCACCGATCCTCAATCGGGATTGCCGAGCGATGCAGGCTGGCTTGATCTTGGCTATGTCCTTCATCTTCTGGAAGACATGGCCTCTCCGGCGCACGTAAGAGGTGATTCACATCCATTTTTCGATCCCGATCCTTTTGAAGGGGAGACGAACGGGGTGGCTGTTGGAGCGTTCAATGGGACATTGATTGCCCTGGGAAGTCCCGCAGCGTTTTTCGACCAGTTGAGGGACCTTACTCGAAGCCGGCATTTCAGTGACGACACAGCGTTCGATCCAAACCTGACAGGGCCAACCGCCGTGTCGGAAGACAATGAATACTTTTATGATGCCGCTGGACGCAGAATTGCCTACAAAGGGACCCGGTACTACCAAACCTGCTATAGGTGGGATCCTGTCGCAGACGGGCTTGTGATCGATCAGTCCGCGTGCAATCCACGTGCTGCGGCAGTCAACAGGACTATCGCGGTCGAACAATGGAATGAACTCAGCCCGATCGCAGTGCAATATGTCGCTTCCTTTATCCGGTACTATTACGATGAAGCGTCACCTCTGATCACCTTGGAGCGCAATGGCAGCTTCGAGGCAGGCAGCATGGCCGGCTGGACACAGGCGCAGACATACGGCTGCGAGTTTCCGCAGTATGCGGGCCCCATGGGACCCTATGAAGTCGTGGTCAGTGGGAATGTGACCGACGGAGCCAAGTCGGCGCGCATCGGCAAGTGGACTCAGGTCTACACCAGCGGGCTGCATGGGCCGCCGCTGCCGGGTGAAGAACCTTGCGGTTACAACATCGTGTACCAGGACATAGAGATTCCAGCCGATGTTTCAACCGTGGAGCTGTCGTTCGACTACAACGTGCAGGAATATGATACGGCGAACTGGAGCTGGTTCGACATGCGCCTCGTAAACCCCACAACGAGTGGCATCCTGTCCAATGTCGTCTCACGTGCAGGAAAGCCGGGTTACGACTACGGTACTTACTGGAATGGGGGCTGGGTATCCAGATCCGTTGATTTAACGCCATGGAAGGGACAGTCGCTTCGCTTGTGGTTTGGCGTACACCAGGATGGTTGGGGCGATCAAATCGCAACATGGCTCGACAATGTCAAAGTCAGATGCGAGCAGTGACAAAAGCGCACAGCATCCTAAATACGGAGATATCCATGTTCACAAAATTCAACGCAAGATCAAAATGGCTGCTATTCCCGATGCTCTCAATCGCCGCTCTGTCAGCACAAGCCGAATCGCCTGTGCTGCTCTCGGTGGTCAGCAATGCGGAAACACAGGAAGCGGTCTTCACTGCAACGCCGAATCTGCCCGGTGTATCCATTCTGCAGATCAAACTGTACGAAGTGGACGGCAATGATCTGCCTGTCAACGAGTTGGGCGATTTGCGTGATGACGGTTCACTTGGAGACGCAGTAGTCAACGATGGCGTATACAGCGCGAAAATTGCTGTTGACCCGAACGATGGCACAATGAGATGTCGCGCACTGGTCAACGTCGGCGAGTTTCCAAAGCCGGTCTATTCCAACACAGTCAACCTGTCCGCTAACTGAAGATAAACGGCATGCCTCCGGTGTATCCGGGGGTATGCCGTCGATCGGCCGGAAATATTCCTTTGATAAATCGGGTAAGTATCAGAAATTGGCATAGCCCTGGAGGCCGCATCAGGCGGATAAGATCTGCACGCCGCGTCGCACCAGCCACTTGCGCAGTTCCTCGATGACCAGGATCACCAGCGGCGCAAATGCGATCAAGCCCCATGCCCAGAGCGGCACGGCAGCCGTTGAGAACACGCCGTAGAGTGACGGTGCACTGGTGACCAGCAGGATGAAGCCGATCTCCACGACGACACCCAGTACGATCCAGTGGTTGAAACGGAAAAGGTAGCTCAACGCCGACTGGCGGTTGGTGCGGCAGGCCAAGACATTGCCGATCTGACAAAAGATGATGGTGGCGAGAAAGGCCGCCGAGGCCTCGTTGAACAACGGCATGTCGCCGCTGGTCGCCATGCCCCAGTGCCAGCCGCCCTGATAGAGCACCAGAAAAAAAACAGCGAATGAGAGGCCCGCCTCGGCCAGCCCGATAATACCGTAGCTGCGCAGGAAGGTGCGGTAGCTCACCAGGCGTTCGTGACGACTGACAGGCGGTCGTTGCATGACATCCTTCTCAGGCGGCTCATTCCCCAGACCGATGGCCGGCAGGATGTCCGTTATCAGATCGATGGAAAGTATCTGGATCACAGTGATGGGTAAGGGGATGGGAAAGATCACGTAGGCAATGAACGGCAGAATCTCAGGCACGTTGCTGGTCAGGATATAGGTGATGAACTTCTTGATGTTGTCATAGACCGTTCTGCCTTCTTCGATAGCTCTGACGATGGTGGCGAAATTGTCATCCAGCAGGATGATATCCGAGGCCTCCTTGGCCACGTCGGTGCCGCGCCGGCCCATGGCGACGCCGATATCCGCCCGTTTCAGCGCCGGGGCGTCGTTGACGCCGTCGCCCGTCACCGCCACCACCTCGCCCATCTCCTTGAGCGCGTTGACGATATCCAGTTTCTGGTGCGGGCTGATGCGGGCGAATACCACCTCGCCCGAACCCAGCTCCTCCATCAACGCCTCCATATCCATGTTGGCGAGGGCGTCCCCTTCGATGATCTTGGGCGCGGTGACGATGCCCAGCTCCCGGGCGATATAGGAGACGGTCTCCCCCTTGTCGCCGCTGAGCACGATGATGCGGATGCCCGCCGTCTTGCAGGCCGCCGCCGCCTCCGGCACCCCCGGTCGCGGCGGATCCACCAGCGCGACCAGACCGACGAACACCATCTCCCCGGCCACCGGCTCCGGGCCGGCCACGCGGTAGGCCAGGGCCAGCACGCGCAAACCCTCGCCGGCGTAGTGTTCACACTGCGCTTCCAGTTGCGCGCGCTGCTGCGGTGACATCTCCCTCACCACGCCCCCGCTATGCAGCCGGCCGCAGAGGCCGAGCACCACCTCCGGCGCCCCCTTCAGGGTCAGGTAATCCTGACCGCCCCGGGTGCGGAAAAGGTTCCACATGTATTTGAGGGCGGGATCGAAGGGCTGTCCATGCAGCAGATCGAAGCGCGAGCGCAACTCCTCCAACCCCACCTGCCGCTCCACGAACTCCGCCATGGCGATCTCCGTGGGATCGCCGCTGAAGCGCGCCTCTCCCTCCTCCAGCAGCAGGACGTCATTGCAGAGGCCCATGATCTCCAGCAGGGTGGTGGCCGCGGGATTGGCGCGGAAGCGCTCCGGGTCACGAGAGGGGATCTCCTCAAAATCGAGATAGAGCTTCTCCACATGGAGCCGGTTCTGGGTCAGGGTGCCGGTCTTGTCGGTGCAGATGACGGTGGTGCTGCCGAGGGTCTCCACCGAAAGGATCTGCTTCACCAGGGCATTGCGCTTGCCCATCTTCACCGACGACTGGGTGAGCGCCAGGGTGACGGTGGGAAGCAGCCCCTCAGGGACATTGGCGACGATGATGCCGATGGCGAAGATCAGGTTGGTCCAGAAGGGGTTGCCGATCAAAAAGCCGATAAGAAAAAACAGCACCCCGATACCAAGGGCCAGGTAGGTAATCTTGTGAACGAAGTTTTGCAGTTCCCGCTGCATGGGTGTCAGATCCTGCACCACCGACTGGGAGAGCTGGGAGATGGCGCCGATGGAGGTGGCGCGGCCAATACGGGTAACCAGGATGGCGGCGTTGCCGCTCAGCACCGTGGCGCCGGAGCTGGCCCGGCAGGCGGGACCAATGGCATCCACCAGGGCGACCTTGGTCACCGGCTCCGACTCGCCGCTCAGAATGGATTCATCCAGCAGCAGGTTATCGGCTTCGACGATGACGCCGTCGGCCGAGATCTTATCCCCCTCCTGGATAAACAGCAGGTCGCCGGGCACCACCTCTTTCGCGTCCAGCAGCTGTTTCTCGCCGTCCCGCAGCAGCACCACCTGCCTGGGGATGTAGTCGAGAAAGGAGACCATCAGCTTCTCTACTTTGTAGTTCTGGAAAAAGGAGACCAGGGCGTTCAGGATCACCACCACCAGCAGTGCCACGGCGATCAGCTCATAACCCTCCCCCGGACTCAGCTGGTGGGCGATAAAGGAGAGGCCGGAAGCGGCCAGCAGCAGCAGGGGGAAAAGGGCGGTGAACTCCGCAAGCAGCATGCGCGGCAGGGAGCGGGCGCGGTGAAAGCTGATCTCGTTCCTGCCGAAGCGGCGCTGCCGCAGCGCCGCCTCGCGGCTGCTCAACCCTTCCCCGGAACAGCCGAGCTGGCGATAGAGGGATGATTTGTCCTTACACTCCATGGGCATATCGGGGCAGCTCAGGCCAAGAACGGAAAAGGTCAATCCTGCTCTAGCAAGTGTAGCCCGCCTGACTGAAGCGGAAGCCATAACCGGGCGGTGTGTAACTTTGGTTACTGACCTCTCCCCGGACCGGCCACTACCCTAAGCGCTCCCGATATTCATATTCAGGAGAGCAACAATGACTGCATTCATCCGTTTCATGGCATCCCCCGCCGGCCGCATCCTGCGCATCGTGGCGGGCGGCGCCATTATCGCCTGGGGACTTTTAATGGTTGGAGATCAAAGTGGCCAGATTCTGGCCGCTGTGGGTCTGCTGCCGATACTGACCGGGGCCCTCAATATCTGCGTCATCGGCCCGCTGTTTGGCAAACCCCTGAGCGGATCAAAGGCCAGGGCAGCGAACCCCTAAAACCCCAGTTCCCTGCCTGGATACGCTCTTTCACATCACTCCCCCTCGTTTGGGGGAGTGATTTTTTTATGCCGCGGGAAGCGGCTTGGGGATGCTCTAAAACACCAGACTCATCATGGCAATCATCACCACCAGGAACAGCACGGTCATGATGCCACCCGCGCGCATGAAATCGGGTACGCGATAACCGGCCGGCCCCATGATCAGCGCATTCACCTGATGGGTGGGGATAAGAAAGGAGTTGGAGGTGGCGATGGCTACGGTAAGCGCAAACACCGCCGGGTTGCCGCCCGCGCCAATGGCAATATTGACCGCCAGCGGCACCAGCAGAACGGTGGCGCCCACGTTGGACATCACCAGGGTAAAGAAGGTGGCCAGCGCGGCCACCGCCGTCTGGATCACCCAAATTGGCATATGCCCCACCACCGACAGCACCTGTTCCGCGATCCACTTCGCGGTGCCGGTGGTCTCCACCGCCAGACCGAGCGGAATCAGTGAGGCGAGCAGAAATACCGTCTTCCAGCTCACCGCCTTGTAGGCCTCCTCCACATTCAGCACTCCCGTGAGGATCATGCCCATGGCCCCGGTCAGCAGCGCGATGGAGAGGCGGATATCGGTAAACAGCACCATGGCCAGGGCGACCACAAAGAACACCGCGGCCGGCAGCACCTTATGCGGGCGCAGATCCTCTTCGCGTGGATATTCCGTGGTGATCACCACAAAGTTACGGTCCGACTCCAGCCGCGCCAGGTTCGCCCAGGTGGTGTGGACCACCAGGGTGTCGCCGGCGCGAAACGGCATACTGCGGATGTCATCGCCCTGGCGCAGGGTTTCGCCGTTGCGGTGCAGGCCGATCAGCCCCAATCCATGGGTCTTGCGCAGCCAGACCTCGCGCGCGCTCTTGCCAATGAGTTGCGACCCGGGCGGAATCACCACTTCCGCGACCCCCGCCTTCTGTGAAGAGAGCGATTCGGAAAAACTCCGCAGTTCCTTACGTTTTTTCAGGCCATGTTCTTCTATGAAGCGATGCAGCGTGCCGGGTGAGCCGAGGACACCCAGCACCATGCCGCCAACGATCTCGGTATCGTAGGCCACCGAGCCGGGACCCACCATGCTCTCCCCGCCACTGTATTTCACACCGATCGCCCGCAGACAGTAGGCCGACTCCACCTCACCGAGCAGTCTTCCCGTCAGGCCGCTATCATCCGGCACCACCACCTCGGACATGGTGGGATGAATACCGTACAGAGACTGAAAATACTCCATGGCGTCCACCCCGGTGGTGGAGCTTTCGCTCTTGGTCTTAGGCAACACATACCGCCCGGCCAGAACAAAATAGAGAATGCCGGTCGCAACCAGCACCACGCCCACGGGGGTGACGGAGAACAGGCCCCAGGTTTCCATCTGCTGCTCCGCCGGCAGCGCCTTGTTGGAGGTAAGGATCAAATCGTTCAGCAGGATGAGGGGGCTGGAGCCGACCATGGTCATGGTGCCGCCGAGAATGGCGGTGAAACCCATGGGCATCAGCAGCCGGGACATGGGCAGGCCGGAACGGGCGGAGATGCGGGACACCACCGGCAGGAACAGCGCCGCCGCGCCCACGTTCTGCATAAAGGAGGAGATAAAACCCACGGTGGCGGAGACGATGGGGATAATGCGCTTCTCCGTGGTCCCCCCGACATTCAGGATAAAGGTCGCCACCTTACTCATGAGCCCGGTCTTGTCGAGTCCGGCGCCGATAATCATCACCGCGATAATGGAGATCACTGCATTGGATGAGAAACCGTCAAACAGATGGTGCTCGTCCACCAGCCCCTGCTCCAGTCCCATATAGGGGGCGAGAAAAGTGGTCAGCCCCAGCAGCACCATAACCGTGGTGGCCGCCACATCCACGCCCACCACCTCGAACGCAAACAGGTAGATGGTCAACACCAGAATGGCGCAGACCCAGGCGATCTCCACCGTGGGCACCACACTGGCCAGAAAGAGGGCAAGGACGGCAAATAGCGCTGCTGCAATCAGCTGTTTGGGGGTGATAATTCCAGGGTTGGTGATGGTCTGCTCTTCATCTGCAAGTTTGTTCATACAGTCACTTCAATAGGGTTGTAGTAATAGTTAGGTTTGGCCGGATCCCGTTTCCGGTCCGCTACGCCGCCACGCTGGCGGCGGCGCCGTTCTCAATCAGCACCAGTGGAACGGGAAAGCGTTCGGCGCGGCCGGGAATCAGCTCTTCGGTGAGCCTTCGCACCGCCATGTCGGCGGTGGAGGCCACCAGAAAAACCAGTGACGGATTACTGCGGGCGTAGTCCGCAATGGCGTCAGCCGCGTTTACATCCAGTTGCATCCGCCGACACTCAAGACCGGCATTTCGGACCTGCTGCTCCTGTAGGGAGAGGGTTTCCGTACTCGCGGCGCCATGCACCAGCAGATCGAGTTCGGCTTCCTGGCGGGCGGCGGCGTCAATGGCAAACTCAAGCGTGGCGCCCGGCAGGCTGCCGTCACAGACCAGGGCCACCCGCCGCGGGGCGGACCGCTTGGACACCCGCCGCAGGACCGGGCCGGACTCCTTCCCTTCTCCCGCCCCAAGCCCGAAGGCTCTGATTTTTTCGCCCATGGGCAAAAATTCACCCGCATGCTGATGGGCCAGACCGGACAACATGCGTTTCAGATCATCGCCGATTTTTTTCATGGTGTTAGCTCCGCTGGAGTAATTCATCTCATATATTGCAGCAGCCGTGCCAGATCAGAGCGCTCATAACCTATTGATTTTACAGAACGAATAACAGCTCGCGCAGGACGGGGCGTTGCATATCGCAACGCCTGTCGTGCAGATAATACCGCCAGCCCCTGTGGCGCACGGAGGTGAAAAGCCTGCTACTATTGTTTCAATATGAAACGGACTGTTGCTAATTGTTATGCAGCCATGGCTTGATCTGACCAGCCTGCGGGGAAAAATCACCAGCGCCTATATCGTGCTGGTGGTGGGCATTATGGCGCTCGGCGTAATCGCCTTTTCGGATCTGCTGTTTCTCGGGCGCCAGGTCATGGAAGGCGAAGTGGTTTCCAATCTCAAGGACACGGTTCTGGAGATGCGCCGGGAGGAGAAGAATCTGTTTCTGTACGCCGATGAAGGGGCGCTCTCCCGGGCGGACGAATATGCGGCGCGATCCCAGGATATCCTGCAACAACACAAGGCGTTTCTGGGCTCCATTGTGCAGGGGCCCGACACCATGAGGATGTTCAATCACCTGCTGGACTACCGCGCCAATCTGCAGGAGTGGAACCGGCAACCCGTGGATAACCGCCAGCGGCAGGAACAAGAGATCAGACAACTTGGCCATCAGATCTACCTCTCCGCCGAATCCATCGCGACCCAGGAGCGCAAGACCCTGGAGGCGGCGGTGCAGGAGTCCAAATGGTTCCTGCTCCTGTCGCTGTTCATGATCGGCTTCGCCATCCTCTTCGTTGGCCGGCAACTGCGGCGGGTGGTGCTCCGGCCGCTGAAAAAACTGGAATCCAAACTGATGCCCATCGCCGAAGGGCGTTTCAGCCACCTGCTGCCACCCTCCGACGACCGCGAATTCATCACCTTCACCAGCGCCTTCAATCGCATGCTGAAGGAGCTGGAGATCCGCCAGAAGCGCATGCTGCAGTCGGAGAAACTGGCCTCCCTGGGCATCCTCGCCGCGGGAGTGGCCCATGAATTGAATAACCCCCTGTCCAACATCTCCTCCTCCTGCCAGCTTTTGATGGAAGAGCTGCAAGAGGCCAGTCCGGAACAGCTGAACACCTGGCTGCGCCAGATCGACAGCGAGACCGAACGCGGCCGTGACATCGTCCGCACCCTGTTGGATTTCGGCGGCCAACGGGTTTTTCAAAAGCACCGCCTGAAGCTGGCGGATATCCTGGATGAAACGCAGACCATTATCCGTAAAACCCTGCGCCAGTATGCGGCCACGCTGTCCGTGGAGGTGCCCGGCGACCTGATGCTGGAGGTGGATAAGCAGCGCATGCTGCAACTGTTCATCAACCTGATTCAGAATGCCCTGCATGCGGCGGGCGAGGGCGTGCATGTCACTATCCGCGCCGGGATATTTGACCGCGGCGCCAACCTGATTCCGCCCGGCGCCGAAATGGCGGGCAAACTGAACTGTATTACCGATTACACAGGCAAATTCATCGGCATCCTGGTCTCCGATGACGGACCGGGCATCCCGAAAGAGAACCTGAGTAAAATATTCGATCCCTTCTTCACCACCAGCGAACCGGGCCAGGGCGTGGGCCTGGGACTCTTTATCGTGCAGGAGATTGTGCGTGAACATGACGGCTGCCTCGCCATCGCCTCAACGCCGGGAGAGGGCGTGCGGGTGATTGTGCTGCTGCCCGACGGGGAGAGCGCCGATGAGTGAAGCCGCACCGCACACCGGGCGTATTCTCATCGTGGATGACGAAGCCACCGCGGTGGAGAACCTGGCCCATGTGTTTCGCAAGCTGGGGCATGAGGTCACCACCCGCACCACCGGCATGGGCGCCATCGAGGCGCTGGAGAAAACCCACTTCGATGTCATCCTCACCGATCTGCAGATGGAGAAGGTGGACGGCATGGCCGTACTGCGCCGGAGCAAGGAGCTGGACCCGGAAACCGCCGTGATCGTGATTACCGGCTATGCCACACTGGATTCCGCCGTAGCGGCCATGAAGGCGGGCGCCTTCCATTACATCGCCAAGCCGTTCCGACTGGATGAGGTGCGCGAGGTGGTGCGTAACGCCCTGGAACTGGTCACGCTAAAACGCGAAAACCGCAGCCTGAGGGAACAGTTACAGACCGGCGGCAACGGCCCTGCCGTGATCACCCAGAACGCGGTCATGCAACGCCTGCTGGAGATGGCGCGGCAGATCGCCCCCACGGACACCAATATCCTGATCACAGGCGAGAGCGGCACGGGCAAGGAGTTGATCGCCCGTTTCATTCATGCCAACAGCAACCGCAATACGAAAAGCTTTCAGGCCATCAACTGCGGCGCCCTGCAGGAAGACCTGCTGGGTAATGAGCTGTTCGGTCATGAGAAGGGGGCCTATACCGGGGCCACTGAGTCCCGCGCCGGGCTGATTGAAGCGGCGGCCGGCGGCACCCTGTTTCTGGATGAGATCGCCGAGATGTCGCTCGGCATGCAGGTAAAACTGCTGCGTGTGGTGCAGGAGCGGGAGGTGCGGCGTCTGGGCGCGACGCAGTCCGTCCCGGTGGATGTGCGCCTCATCACCGCGACCCATCGCGACCTGCGCGCCGAAGTGGCCGCCGGCCGCTTCCGGGAGGACCTCTTCTACCGGCTCGATGTGGTAAACCTGCATCTTCCCGCCCTGGCCGAGCGCCGCGACGACATCCCGCTGCTGGCGTTCTACTTTCTGCGCAAACATGCGGCACGCATTGGGCGCGCGGTGGAGGATATCGACCCGGAGGCGATGGCCACGCTGGCGGAGTATGACTACCCGGGAAATATCCGCGAACTGGAAAACCTCATAGAGCGCGGCGTCACCCTGGCGCAGGGCAAACAACTGACGGTGGCCAATCTGCCCCCGGCCCTGGTGGAAAACACCGTACATGTGATTCGTGAAAAAGGGGGACGGCTGCCAACCCTGGAGGAGCGGGAAATCGACTATATCCGTTATGTGCTGGAGCGTTGCGGACAGAACCGGACCCGGGCCGCCAAGGTGCTTGGGATCGACCGTGTGTCGCTGTGGCGAAAGCTTAAGCGCTACGGCATGGAAGAGGATGACCTCGCCGCCAAGCCATAACTCACGCTGGGAAACAAATTGTAACAACCCACACTATATGGATGGCCAAGGATTGCATTCAAACCACCCTGGCGGGACAATATCCCGCATCGAATAATGCGGATTTTGGATAGCGACCGTTTTCTGCCCTCAGGCACCCGGCCTGCCGTTCATCGCTGAAAACAGCGACCTCTTACACACTCATGTTGGCCCACAGGCGAACCGCCCCAACCGAGTCAGGACATCTGCGATCCATACCGCCACGTAGGTTTTTCCCTGCAAAACGGGGGACATAAGGGAAACATGTTGAAGCGCGTTTTTATTACACTGGCCGGCTTGCTGGTTCTGATCGGACTGCCCACACTTATCAAGCTGTCACAATTCTCGGCCTTGGCCGCGGCCCAGATGCAGATGCCGCCGACGACCGTAACCGCCACGACGGCCAAAAAAGAGCACTGGCCCGATTCCGTGAACGCCACCGGCACCCTGGTGGCGGTACAGGGCGTGACCATCGGCGCCGAACTGGGCGGTAAGGTCACGGAGATCGCCTTCGAGTCGGGCGGCCGGGTGGAGACGGGTGAACTGCTGGTGCGTCTCGACACCTCCGCGGAAGAGGCCCAGCTCCGGTCCGCCCAGGCCGCCGCCAAGCTGACGCGTATCAGTCTCGACCGCATCCGCGGCCTGCGCGCCAACAAGACCGTGTCCCAGTCCGATCTCGACACCGCGGAGGCTAACTACAAACAGGCCACCGCCCAGGTGGACAACGTACGCGCGGCCATCGCCAAAAAGACCATCAGCGCCCCCTTCGCCGGTCAACTGGGCATTCGCCAGGTCAACCTGGGACAGATTGTCGAGCAGGGCTCCCCTATCGTCACCCTGCAGACCATCGATCCGATCCACGTGGACTTCTCCCTGCCCCAGCAGAGCTTCTCGCTACTGAGCCCGGGGACCGGGGTCCGGGTGACCACCGATGCGGCGCCGCAACAGGCCTTCGACGGCAAAATCATCGCCCTTAATCCCGAGATCGACCAGGTGACCCGCAGCGTGCGTGTCCGCGCCACCCTGGCCAACAAGGGGGAACAGCTCCGCCCCGGCATGTTCGCCAATGTGGAGGTCCTGCTGCCCAGTGAGCAGGAGGTACTCGTCATCCCGGCCACGGCGGTACTCTACGCCCCCTATGGCGATACGGTGTTCGTGATCGAGGAGGTGACGGACGAAAACAGCGGCCAGCGCCAGCAGGTGCTGCGCCAGCAGATCGTCCGCCTGGGCGCCAGCCGCGGTGATTTCGTCGCCGTGACCGCCGGGTTGAAGGAGGGCGAGCAGGTAGTGACCAGCGGCGTATTCAAGCTGCGGCCCAAGATGGCGGTGGCGGTCGACAATACCCTGGCCCCCGAGGCGAAGATGGAACCGGCGCCCGCCAATGAGTAGTCGTCCGGCCCGTATCCACATCCCTGAACTCCTGACCGGCGGACTATGACATGGGCAGGATGAAAGCCTTTACCGATCTGTTTATCCAGCGTCCGGTGCTCGCCATCGTGGTCAACCTGTTGATCATCATCGCGGGCATCCAGGCCTGGAACTCGCTCAGCATTCGCCAGTATCCGCGCAGCGAGAACGCCACGGTGAATATCTCCACCGTCTACGTGGGGGCCAATGCGGAGCTGGTGCGCGGCTTCATCACCACCCCGCTGGAACAGGCTATCGCCTCAGTGGACGGTATCGACTATATCGAGTCGAAAAGTCTGCAAGGCTTTTCCATGATCAACGCCCGCTTGAAGCTCAACTATTCGCCCACCAAGGCGCTGACGGAAATCACCGCCAAGGTGAATCAGGTGCGCAACGACCTGCCCGCCGAGGCCCAGGTTCCGGCACTATCGATCCAGTCGGCGGACTCCCAGTTCGCCTCGGCCTATCTCAGTTTCGCCTCGGACATCCTGTCCCAGACCGAGATCACCGACTATCTCATCCGCGTGGTGCAGCCGCGGTTGGCGGCGCTCGCCGGCGTGCAGCGCGCCGACGTGCTCGGCGCCCGCACCTTCGC
Organism: Sedimenticolaceae bacterium; assembly: GCA_050295355.1. Lineage (GTDB taxonomy): Bacteria > Pseudomonadota > Gammaproteobacteria > Chromatiales > Chromatiaceae > CBFDBF01. Next base: position 6,729 of record JBNKPL010000037.1, on the reverse strand, counting down.
CATGCGCATCTGGCTCAAGCCGGATAAGATGGCGGCGCTGAACATCAGCCCCGCCCAGGTGCGTCAGGCACTGGCCGCCAATAACTTCCTCGCCGCCATCGGCAGCACCAAGGGCTCTCTGGTGCAGGTCAACATGACCGCCAACACCGACCTCCATTCGGTGGAGGAGTTCGAACGGCTGGTGGTCTTGCAGGAGGGCGACAGCATTGTGCGCCTGCGGGATATCGCCGATGTGGTGCTGGGCGCCGAAGACTACGACACCTCGGTTCGCTATACAGGCCAGACCGCGGTCTTTATGGGCATCTTTCCCCTGCCCAACGCCAACACCATCGACGTGGTCAAACTGGTGCGCGCGGAGATCGAAACCATCAAGCGCGATCTGCCCTCCGGCCTGGAGGTGAATATCGGTTACGACGCCTCGGAGTACATATCCAACGCCATCAAGGAGGTAACCATCACCCTCGGCGACACCCTGCTGATCGTGGTGCTGGTGATTTTTCTTTTCCTTGGCTCCTTCCGCTCCGCCCTGGTGCCCACCATCGCCATTCCCGTATCCCTGATCGGCAGCATCTTTCTCATGCAGCTGTTCGGCTTCACCCTCAATCTGCTCACCCTGCTGGCGATCGTGCTCTCGGTGGGCCTGGTGGTGGACGACGCCATCGTGGTGGTGGAGAACATCGAGCGCCACCTGCGGGAGGGCCGCAGTAAACGGGAGGCGGCGCTGCTGGGCGCGCGGGAGCTGCTGGGGCCGGTCATCGCCATGACCATCACCCTGGCCGCCGTCTATATGCCCATCGCCCTGCAGGGCGGACTGACCGGCGCCCTGTTCCGCGAGTTCGCATTAACGCTGGCGGGTACGGTCACCATCTCCGGCATCGTCGCCCTTACCCTGTCGCCCATGATGTCCTCCCATATGCTGCGCAGCGCCGCGGATGAGGAGAAAGGGTTTACTGGTTGGGTCAATCACCACTTTGACCGCATGCGCGACGCCTATGGCCGGCTGATCGACCGCACCCTGACGGCCCGCCCCTTTGTCTATGCCATCTGGCTGGCGGTCGCCCTGGCGGCCGTACCCATGTACAACCTGTCGCCCAAGGAGTTGGCGCCGAGCGAGGACCAGGGCGTGGTGTTCGGCATCATCAATGCACCCGCCAACGCCTCCGCCGACCAGAAACGGTTCTATGGCAAGGCGGTGGAAGAGGCGTTCCTCAGCATCCCGGAAGCGGAGCTCACCTTCCAGATCCTGTTCGCCCCGTCGGTTGGCGCCCGCTTCGAAACGGATGGCTTCGCCGGCGTGGTGGTGCAACCCTGGCAGGCGCCCCGTGAGCGCACCGTGTTTCAAATTCAGCAGGAGTTGCAGGGCAAGCTGTCGCAGATCCCCGGCTTTCAGATCTTCGCCACCACCCCGCCCGCCCTGCCCGGCGGCAGCAACTTCCCCATTGAGTTCCTCATCACCTCCACGGCGGATGCCAAGCCCATGCTGGAGTTCGCCCAGAAGCTGCAGATGAAGGCGGCCGTGAGCGGCATGTTTTTCTTCCCGCCGCAGATCGACCTCAAATACGACCAACCGGAAGCCCGGGTGGTACTGGACCGGGACAAGATCGGCTCCATGGGACTCGATCTTAATCAGGTAGGCAGCGACATGGCCGCCGCCCTGGGTGGCAACTTCGTCAACCGGTTCAATATCGCCGGCCGCAGCTACAAGGTGATTCCACAGATCGAGCGCTCCCAGCGGCTCAATCCTGAACAGCTCACCGACATCTATATCAGCGGCCCCCAGGGCCGGCTCATCCCCCTGAGTTCGGTGGCGCATATTGAAAACCGGACCGTGCCCCGCTCCCTCAACCGTTTCCAGCAGCTCAACTCGGTGAAGCTGTCGGGCATGACCAACCGCACCCTTGACGAGGCGCTACGGGTACTGGAAGAGGCGGCGAAGGAGATCCTGCCGCCGGGCTACTCCATCGACTATACGGGTGAGTCACGGCAGTTGCGGCAAGAGGGCAACAAGTTCCTGCCTGCCTTCGCCCTGGCCATCGTGCTGATCTTTATGGCCCTGGCGGTGCAGTTCAACTCCTTCCGCGACCCCCTCATCATCCTGCTCGGCTCGGTGCCGCTGGCCATGTTCGGCGCCCTGCTCTTCACCTTCCTGATGATGCCCAACCCCAACATGCCGTTCTGGACCAGCGGCTGGACCACCACCCTGAACATCTATGCTCAGGTGGGTCTCGTTACCCTGGTGGGACTGATCGCCAAGAACGGCATCCTCATTGTAGAGTTCGCCAACAAGCTGCAGGAACAGGGGCTGCCCAAACTCGACGCGGTACGCGAAGCGGCCATGACCCGCCTGCGCCCGGTATTGATGACCACGGTGGCCACGGTGGCGGGCCACTTCCCGCTCACCCTGGTGACCGGCGCTGGCGCCGCGGCCCGCAACTCCATCGGTCTGGTGCTGGTGGGCGGCATGGCCATCGGCACCCTGTTCACCCTGTTCGTGCTGCCGTCCATCTATGTGCTGCTGGCAAAAGAACACAACTCGGAACAAGAGGCCGACGCGAAAGAGGCGGCGATGGAAACCCCGGAGCCGCTCACCGCCGACTAACCCGGGACGGAACGAATCAGCGAACGCCTCTCCGCAGCAGCGCCAGCAATAAAATGGAGATACCCAGAAAGGCGGCCACGGACCAGTTGGCGATGGAGAGCCCGAGGAAGGTCCACTCAGCACTGGCGCAATCGCCCCAGGCGTAAAACAGGGATGGCGCCAGCTCTCCGGCCCAGGTCACAAACCGCTCCAGCAGGTTAAGTTCCTGGAATTCGCAGGCCGCACTCTCGGCTACAGATAGCTGCAGCCAACTCTGATATAGCGCGGCGGCAAAGCCGCCAATACTCAACAACAGACCTGCTCCGCCACTCCAGTACAGGCTCCGCGGCCAGATCCATCCGGCCAGCGCCGGCAGCGCCAGTAACAGATAAAGCATGCGCTGAAATATGCACAGGGGACAGGGCGACAAGGCCAGGAGTTCCGTAAGAACAAGCGAAACCGTTACCAGCAGGACGGAAATCAGACAGACAACGGCAAACCCGGTACGAGAAGAGATGGGAAAAAGAATCAACGGTATATGCCCTGGCCTGCCTCAACGGACGGTTATAACCATACAACCTAATCCATCTTCACGCTATCACGTCCGGCCTGAAGAGTGAAAACCTGCCAGCTAACGCCAAACCAACACCCTAGAATGGTTTTTTTCCGGGCCCGGCAAAATACCAGATAATCAAACCAAGCAACGGCAGGAAAAACACCACCAGCACCCAAATCAGCTTCTGCATCCCCTTCGCCGAACTCTGCAATATCATCAGAATTGCATAGATATCCAGAATAAGAATAAGCAGACCAAAAACGCTAGTGAATCCCATTGCCTTCTCCAGGTACGGCTGAATTTAGGTCTGTGTAACATAATCGATAATCCAACCGATCACAATAATCCGTTGGCGGACAAGACGGAATCAGGCTGCCGGGGCTGAACCCTCTCCGGCCACAGGCTTCGCAGCGGCTCCGGTTTTATGAATTCCTGTAGATTCGGCATCTCTGCATCCTTGGCAAGGCCTGCCTGCTTAACCCACTGCGCCTGCTGCTCAAGCAAATCTATTACTGCTGCATCCAGGGTGAGTTTTAGCTCAAGCTTGGGCCAGAGGGCGCGAATCTCCTCGGTCGAGCTCTCCAGATAGCGCGCCACAATCATGATCGCGTCAGATGGATTACGCTCAACAAACTCCTCCGCCTTCTTCAGACCGCGCAGCAACCGCAAGACGGTTTCCGGCTCGTTTTCCAGCAAGTCACTACGCACCACCAACAAACCCATCTGCTTATAAATACCCGGCGCATCCATCGCTTGGGCCTGATCCGGAAGCATGTTGAGCGCAAGACTGACATAAGGCTCACGCATGGAAAATGCATCAATTTCCCCGCTGGTCAGAGCATTCGGTAGTTCTTCCGCATCCAAGAAAACGATTTCCACATCTTCTTCGTGCAGACCGTAATAAGTGAGATACAGATACAAGAAGTAGTGTGCTGCAGACCCCCGCGGGGTGCCGATATGTTTACCTCTAAGGTCCGACGGCTGCTTAATACCCCGGTCGCGGCGCGCAACAATCCGGTTGGCATCTTTAGTATTAAATAGTGTACCGAGGACGGCAAAGTCATTATGTTCAAAAGCAGCGACAACCACCGGCGCATCAGAAGACGTCACCACATCCACACGCCCCTTAAAGAGCCCCTCATGCATGGATCGCGTTCCGTCCGGAAAGCGCAGCGGCATCGCATTCAACCCGACCTGCGTAAAGAATCCTTTCTCCATCGCAATGATACTCAGCGCCGCGGCGGGATGTGCGGGCAACCCCAAACGCAGCACTTTATCCTTGGCATCAGTGCTATCCTGGCCATTTGCTGAACATCCCGCCAGCATCAGAAGGCCGTAAAGCAGTAGCCATTTTGCCAAAACAGAGGCAGACCGCCCCTGGCCAACACCCCGTTCGCCAGCCATAATTCCTCCCTGATCACTCTTCCAGCACCGCACTGTCTCTGACACATGCGGTGGCCACCGCCGCAATCCAAGCTCCCTTTTAGCCCCATACCGCCGGGATACTTAGTATAGGCAATTTTCCATAAAGGGTAAGGGAGCCCAACCAACTCAAGAACCATATTCCTCCGCACAAAATCGGTGCAGGCATGAAATGAATGCTTGACATCCAGAATCGTCGCCCACCTATAACATAAGCGCCTACGCAGATATCAAAAGTGAAACGCTGCTTATGGCAAACCGATTTACACATACAAGTAAACAACTGGTTCTCTTAACTCATGTGCGCAGGTTCTCATAAACCACGTGACTCCGTACCCACTTTTTGGATTCGCCAAACAACTCCGACAAAAGTCGTGACCTGATCGACAACTCACATCTATAGCGACTGCTAGTCTTCGAACTCCGAAAGAATTGCAACAGGCGTGCAGCAGGAACCAGACAGGAATCTGATAAGCAGCCAGTTAACCACCCAAGGAGAACGCCATCATGTCGACAAACTATTTCGCAAGGATTAACGGTACGGAACTGAGTAATACCGGAACCGGCCTGGATCAACTGATAGACACCATGAGCACCGATCTTGGGCTTCGCGGACGCATTTCAGACAAGGATCTGATAGCAGGGAACCAGGCGGCCAATGCCATGAACCTCATTCTTATCGAAGCGATAAATGAAACTGGCGCTGCCCAAGATGGTCAGTTCAGCGTTGACGATATACGCGCCATTAACGCCTATATCCGCGAACACTATCTTGAAGAGTGGATGGCGCTGCACGGCGATGACGAAACCGGCGAAGAGACCGGCTTCCACCTGATCCAGAACGACGGCGCTTCCGAATCCTATCGCGGCAACAACCTCACCAATACCGTGGCCGATGGCATTTATCATCTTGGTTTTGAGATCCAGGGCGACAACATCCTCAACGAAGACGGCAATCCCAATGCCACACTGCAACAGCTGGCCGAGTGGATGACCCAATTCTACACCGATCACTCAACCACAATGACCGGCCTGGACCGCATCACCGACACCGTCATGGCGGACAAGGGACTGGACTGCAACGTCAGTGACACTGAAATCGCCGAAGCCGCGGATACAGCCAATCGCATGAACGCCATCCTCAAGGAAGCGATCGACGCCACCAACGCCACCGAGGACGGCACGATTACCGTGGACGATGTGCGCGCCATCAACGCCTATATCCGCGACAACTATCTCGACGAATGGATGACGCTGCACGGCGACGATGAGGCCGGCGAGGAGACCGGCTTCCATCTGGTACAGAACGATGGAGCCAACACCAAGATGTTCGGCAAGAACTTCGTTAACACCGTGGCCGACGGCATCTATCACCTGGGCTTCGAAATCCAGAATGACCGCATCCTCAACGAAGACGGCAATGAGAACGCCACCCTGAGCGACCTGGCCGATTGGCTGAACTATTTCTACGTGGATCAAGGCACCACCCATACAGGACTTGACGAACTGGTTCAGGTGGTCAAAAGCGATACCGGCCTGTCCCGCTATACCCATGCTGACGACATCAACGAAGGGGCCGAGGCCGCCAACCAGATGAACCACATCCTGGTGGAAGCAATCCAGACCCTGGGTATCGCCGAAGATAACGTGATCTCGGTGGAGGACATCATCGCCCTTAACCAGTACATCCGCGACAACCATCTGCAGCAGTGGATGGAACTGCATGGTGACGATGAAGAGGGTGAAGAGACCGGCTTCCATCTGGTGCAGAACGACGGCGCCAGCGAAAAATACCGCGGCGACAACTTCGTCAACACCGTAATCGACGGCATCTACCACCTGGGTTTCCAGATCGTGGGCGACAACATCCTCAATGAGGACGGCAACCAGAACGCCAACCTGGGCGACCTGGCCACCTGGCTTAACAACTTCTACCTCGGTGAGGAGAACACCTTCGGCACCGACAACGGCGACTACATCCGCACCCTGAACGTGGACGACAAGATCTGGGGCCGCGGTGGCGACGATGTTATCCGTAGCGATGATGGCGACGACCAGGTGTGGGGCGGCGAAGGCAATGACAACATTGATGGCGGCAACGGTGACGACATCCTGTACGGCGAGACTGGCAACGACACCCTGTACGGCCGCGCCGGAAACGATACCCTGGACG
>JBNKPL010000036.1:0-22168 GCA_050295355.1 Sedimenticolaceae bacterium | reverse complement strand
CCGAGCAGCGGATTCTGCAGGACGCCATGAAGCGCTACGCCTTCGTCAAGGAGATGCGGGAAATCGTGTGACCGAACTCCAGTGACTGAGGCGGCGCGAGAAAAATAAGAGGCACAGGATATGGCGTATGCAGGTGTGTTGATCGACTTCGACGGGGTGATCGCCCCGGATACGCCGAAACTCACCATTGAGTTTGTGCATCGCTTCATCAATTCCATTACCCCCGTTCCAGAGGCGGATATCCACGGTTATGTGAAAAGCGTGCTCAGTTTTCCGCCCGGTCAGGTCATTGATCTGCTGTTTGGCGCCTTCGGTCTGGAGCAGCACAAAGAGGCGTTTCATGCGGCGCTGATAGACCATGACCGGGAGCCGGGCCGGATCAAAATCATGGAGGACTTTGCGCCCTTTATTGCCTTTTGTGAGGAGAGCGGGATTGATTACCGCATTCTCTCCCTGACCAGTGAGACGCGATTTACCCTGTTGCCCGGATCGGTACGGGACCGGGTGGTGGGGTTTGCCGGTTTCTCCAAGGCCAATGCCGGTCACTTTGAACGGCTTGGGAGGGAAATGGGCGTCGATTTGACCCAATGGGCCTATATTGACGACTGCCCGTTGGCGTTACGGTCGGCGAAGCTAAACGGCCTGGCTACTATCATGATGCTGAATAGCACTTTTAGCCGGGAAGATTACCTGCCCTATGAAGAATACATCGACGCCACCATCCACTCGTTTAGCGAGTTCCAGGATATCTTATCCATCCAACCCTGCTGAGATGCGGGCCAAGAATCCAATCCAGTCTGGGTCTTGCTTTCACCACGGAGGACACAGGGGGGGTACATAGTCGTCTCTGTGTTCTCTGTGCACTCTGTGGCAAAAGCGCATTGGTCTCAGTTCGACGGCCTGTTTAGTGGCTCCCACGGGTGGTGAGCAAATGCGGGTCAGCCCAAACCCGCCGAGATCCCGCCGTCTGCCACGATGGTCTGGCCGACGATGAAAGAGGCCCGTTCGGAAAGGAGCCACAGGACCACCTCCGCGATCTCTTCCGGCTCCGCGATTCGGCCGATGGGGTGCATCCGCTCGTATTGGGCGATCCGCTCCGCATCCGCCCCGTTGGTCATGCGGTCGAAAAGTTCGGTGCGGGTGGCGCCGGGGGCGACGGCATTGATGCGTATGCCATCCTTGATATATTCCAGTGCCGCCGTCTTGGTGAGATTGATAATGCCCGCCCGGCTGGCGTTGTAGGCCGAGCGGCCGGGACGGCCAATCAATCCGTATACCGATGCCATGTTTACAATGGCGCCGCCGCCCTGCTTGGCCATCTGTTCCGCCTCCTGGCGGATAAGCAGATAGGTGCCCTTGAGGTTGATATCCATGATTTGGTCCCACGCCTCAGTGGTGGTCTCCTTGATGGAGTGGCGTTCACCATCGAAGCCCGCGCAGTTAAAGGCGAGATCCAGACGGCCATAGCGGTCCACCGTTTCCCGGATCAAGCGCGCTACCTGCTCATCGCTGGCCACATCCGTCTGGATGAAAGCCGCGGCGCCGTCCTCCTGTTCGATCATGGATACGGTCTCTTCCCCGGTCTCGTTTCTGCGGTTGGCGACCACTACCCGGGCGCCTTGGCGGGCGAGCTGCAGGGCGGCGGCCCTGCCGATACCGGAGCCGCCGCCGGTCACGATGGCCACCTTGTTATTAAAGTTGTACATGGGTCACCTGTGGCAATTGCGTGAGGGTAAGTTGGAATAGTAGTGATCCCGGCGGCAGAATGCCATCTGGAAATATCACCCTATGGGGGTATATTGGAGCGATGATCAATCTTCCACATATGGTTCTGCTGGGCGCCACCGGGTTTGTGGGTAGTCATATCCTGCAAAAGCTTGTGGCGTCACGGCGGCCAGGCTCGCGGCTGATCGTCCTAGTGAGGACCCTTCCCGAGCAGCCCATTGATGGGGTGGAGTATATGACCGGCAGTCTGCCGGACCAGATCCCTCCGAATTTGTTGCCGGATGAAGATCACATCATTATCCATTTCGGCACCCTGCAGATCAGCAAGGACGAACGCCTCTATCATGCGGTCAATGTGGCGGGCGCGGAGCGGTTGCTGGAACTGTGCAACCCCCACACCCTGGGCATCATCTACGGTAGTTCCATGTCGGTGTACGGGCAGGGCAGCCAGCGGGGGTGCCGGGAGAGCGAATTACTGCGGCCGGATACCGTGCTGGCCCACTCCCGCGTCGCGGTGGAGGAACGTATTCTGCAAACCGCCAGGGAGGGGGGCTTCAGCGCCTACTGTCTTAGGCCCCGTTTTATCCTGGGACGGGAGGACCGTTATGTCCTGCCCGCCTTTGCCCGCATGCTGGAGCACCGTATCCGTCTCGGTTCAGGCCGACAGCGCTATAGCTTTATTGAGGTCAATGACTACGCGGAGATTGTTTTGGCGTTAGTCACGGTAATCGAACAACATCGTCATGCAGGCACTCCCGAGCAGAAGGCGCTGAATATCGGCTATCGCCGACCTGTGAGCTGTAATGAGCTACTGAAAAACCTTTCCACCCAGCTTGGCCGCAGGGACCGACTTTTCAAGCTGCAAGTTCCGATTTCCATCTATCTGGCTGTTCTCGGCCTGCTGCCCGTTACTGGAAAGGGGTCAAAAAAGACGGTGGCGGAACTGGTGGGCCAGGATCACTGGGGTAGTGTGGAGCGGCTGGAGGCACTTATCGGGCCAGAGATCATCCGCAAAGACCCGCTTACGATCATTGAGCATCTAGTCGTGCGCTGATGGTTAAAATCTGTTAGCCACAGAGCACACAGAGATCACAGAGATGAATAAAAGCGAATACCGCCTTTGTCAGTGAAACCACCTGTGGGAGCCGCGACCTCGCGGCAAATGAATAAACAGCTGAACTGCAATCTCATCTCTATGCCATGGAGAGCATCACGATCAAAAAAAGAAAAAATCTCCGTGATCTCTGTGCTCTCTGTGGCATAAAACTATTTTGAACAGTCAACGATACGTTGCATGCATTGGGCCGCGAACGCCTCGGCCCTTGGCCGGTCCCAGTAGGGTTCCAGGTAGTGAAAGTTGAGGGCGAGACGCTGGCTGAAGGAGCAGTGAACGGTGGTGATCAGCACTCCCCACTGGGTGGACTGGGCCAGGTTCATGGTGCCGGTAAAGTTGGCCCGCACCACCTCAAAATGGTTGTAGGCTGGAGGAAACTCCAGCAAGCCGAGATTGCTGAGGGTGATATTGGGCGTGCCCCGTTCATGGGCCTTGAACGACTCCTCAGGCGGACGCCGGACCGCATCGCTCAGTTTCCGAAACAGCAGGAAAAACTCCTTGTTGGCGATGATGTTCCTGATGCTGTGGTTCACTTCGGCGGCGGTTTCCCACAGGGGCGTGTCCGGGCCGATTTGGTGGGGGGTCTTCAACTGCACCGCCGCCAACCCCAATTGTTGGTTGCTGAACGGTTCCCGCAGGTGGTTGCGCAGGCTGATGGCGGAGACCGCATCCAGTTCAATCGAATCTCCAGACACTAGTTTATGCTTTAGTTCCGCAGCCATCGCATGCAGGATGACAGCGCTGAGTCCGGCGTGGACCGTTACAGCTTGCTCTTTGCAGCGTCGGGAAAACGCTTCGCTGGTCTCGCGTTCGAGATAACAGGGCAGGAAGCGCGTAAACCGCTCTGCCACGGGGGCGTAATACTCATTCGCCATGCGCTCCCTTTTGGGCGAGAAGTAGCGCATCGCATGCGGAAGATCGTTGGGAAAGTTTTCCTCCAGTACGACGGCGGGCGGGATTTCCGAGTCGTCGATATCCTTTCGTCCCTCAATCAACTGGTGGCTGATAGTGATCAGGTCATGCAGCAGGTGCATGCCAGAGAGGCCGTCGCCGATGGAGTGGTCAAAGGTCAGGATCAGGTTGAAACACCCCGGGCTTTTGACCGCGAGGACCCGCAGCAGGGGGGCGTTTTTGTAATCGAAGCCGCGATTCAGTTCCGTTTCCGCGTGAGCCACCCAATCATTGGGCCGTGCCTCTTCGATAAAGTTGAGCGGGATGGTGAGATCGGGACGATAGAGGTAGGTGACCGGTTCTAGCCGCTGGATGATTACATTCAGATAGTAGTGGCGCCGCTGTACGATGCCCAGGGCCTTGCGGAGAATGGCGTCCGGGATAGATTGCCTGAACTCCGCCTCGACCTGGAAATTAAAGGCCGATAGCCGGTTGAGGTTAAAGCTGAACAGCTCCAGGGGGGATAGCGGCCGCGTTTTCATAGCTGAAGGTTCAACCGCCATCCGGATGCCTGGCAAAGTCGTCTATTCGCCGTCGCCCGGCGATTGCTGCTCCAGCTCGGAAACCCGCTGTTTGTATTCGCTGAGCTCTTTTCTCAGCGCGTCCATGACGTTGGCCGCATCGTATAGCTTGACCATGTCGCGCGCCAGCACATCAAGCAACCGGTCGGTGCCTTCGATCTCATGGATGTTGATGAGGCCGACGATAACATCCTGGCATTTCCGGATGTTGATCGGAAGCACCACATACTGTTTGAGCCGCAGCACCGTGGACAGGGGTTTGTTGCGCGCACTTTCGGTCAATAGCGCTATGAATTCGTCATTCTTGCTCAGTCCGTTGCTGAATTTGCCCAGGCCGATCTTGAGGATCACCTCCTCGCCCTGAATGCGGGCAAGGAACACATCCGGCGTGTCCAGGAAGGCGCTGATCTGCTCCAGGGTTCGCTTCATGAAGGGTTCCAGTTCATCTTCCTGGTAAACGGCGGTCCTTAGCTTGAAGAAGCTGTCCACCATGCTTTCCAGCACCCTTACCATCCCTTTGACCTTTTCCTCCAGGTTCCAGCGCATGGAGAGGGAGTCGGCAAGTTGCAGAATCTCCTCTTCGTCGAAGGGTTTTTTTAGATAGAGCAGGCGGTCGGTAAAGCCAACCTTGCTGACGATTTCCGATACGCTGGCATCCGAGTAGGCAGTGACCACTACAATGCCGATGGTGTTGTCGATCTTTCTGACCTCCTGGGATGTTTTGATGCCGTCCCAGCCAGGCGGCATGCGCATGTCGGTAAACATGACGCTGTAAGGAAGTCCCTTGTCGATGGCCTGCTGCACCATCCTGTAGGCATCCTCTCCTTGCGTGGCGGTGTCCACCTCGAAATTCCGTTCGCGCGGATCCTGCTCTTCCGGGTTGGAAGGTTTCAGCAGGGCGTTAAGGGGATTGCTTGTTCCGTCACTTTTTTGCGGCTGTAACACCGATTTGAATATGCGCAGGATCTCCGGGTCGTCATCGACGACCAGCACACGGTTGTTGTAAGAGGACATAGAAAATCTCTGATATTTGTTCTTGCAGTAAAAATACTTAAGCCGATGCTGCAGCGGAACGGTTCTAACTCACGGGCAGTTTGATGGTGAACACGGCCCCTTCTCCAGGTGCCGATTCTACAGAAATCTCGCCGCCATGTTGATTGGTAATAATGAAATAGGCGAGGGAGAGGCCGAGCCCGGTGCCGATACCGATCTCTTTGGTGGTAAAAAAAGGATCGAAAATCCTTTTTTGCGTCTCCCGGTCGATCCCCGGCCCATTGTCCTGGAGGCGGATGACCACGTGGTTTTCTTCGGCGAAGGTCGTGATTCGCAAAGTGGGGCGGTGATCCCGTCCCATATCGATCATCGCCTGGGCGGCGTTGCGAATCAGGTTCATGATCACCTGCTCGAATTTGGTCCGGTCGATGTTGATGGGGGGCAGGTTGTCTGCGTAGTCCCTGGTAATATGGATATCGTTGAAACGGTAGAGTTTTTTCAGGTCGTAGTCGCTGCGGGAGAGTTCCAGCGCCTCATCAATGGTTTCATTGACCCGCTGTTGAATAGCAGTATCCCCCTTGTGGCTGAAGCTGAGCATGCTTTTGACGATCTTGGAGGTCCTGCCGCCGCCGTCCCGTATGCCTTCCAACAGTTGATAGATACCCCGTTCCTCCATATAGCGGTGGATGGCTTCAATGTCGGTGCCGCAGGATGTGGCGACTTCCCGGTTCTTGCGATTCTCCTTGTCGATCCGGTTGGCGATGACCTGGGCGCTCTGGATGATGCTGCCGAGCGGGGTGTTGATCTCATGGGCCATCCCGGCCGCCAGGCCGCCGACGGTCAGCATCTTGTCCGACTGCACCATGATGTCCTGCAGTTTGGTTCGTTCAGTGATGTCTTCAATACGGATCACCACTCCGGGGTTGTCTTCCGATTTGAAGGGGTAGAGCATGATGTCGCAGAGTACATCTTTGCCGGACAGTTTCAGGATGATTTTCTCCATGCGGATGTGGCGTCCGTGATCCAGGGCGGATGTGATCTCCCGGTCCAGATCAGGAACTCCGGGAAAGAAACGGGAGACCGGATGGAGCAGGGTATCCACATGCCGGTGGCCGGTTATGGATTCGGCGGCCTGATTCCAGAGCGTTACTTCGCCGCTGGCATTCACTCCGACCAGCATGAAGGGCAGGTTGTTGATGATCCGGTCCATGTAGTCGCGGGTGTTGCTGATCTCCTCCAGCAGTTTCTGAATCCTGATTTGCTGAAGCTTCTGCTGATCGGCGAGATGCCGCTTTTCGGTGAGTTGCAGCGCAATCTGGCTTAACTCTTCCGTATCGAATGGTTTGCGTAGATAAAGGAGTTTGTCCGGACTGCCGATGGCATCCACCATCTCGGAGCGGGTGACGTCGGCGTAGGCGGTGATGATCACGATTTCTACATCGGGATCAATCTCCCGGATGGCGCAGGCGGTTTCCACACCGTTCCATCCCGGCGGCATGCGCATGTCGATAAAGGCTACGGCAAAGGGGGTACCCTCCTGATTGGCTTGCTTGAGGGTTTCGTAGCCCTCTTTTCCCTGTTGTGCGAAGTTCAGTTGGTAGCGGCCAGTATTTTTTTGCTGCGGGTTGTTTTGCAGTAACAGGGATTCGAGCGGGGAATTGTCTGCCTCGTCGGCCGTCCTCTTGTTGAGCACCGACTCATAGGATTTCCAGATACTGAGATCGTCGTCGATGATGAGGATGCGATTGTTTTCGCTCATGGGACTAGCGGTTACGCAACAGGGCCTCGAAATCGGCGGCCGGTAGTGGTTTGCTGAAATGGTATCCCTGATAGCTGCGGCAACCCTTTTCCCGCAGCAGTTGCAGTATCTGTTCGGTTTCGACGCCTTCGGCCATGACGTCGAGAGCGAGGTGCTTGCCGATGGATATGATGGTCTCCACGATGGCGGCATCGTTCTCGTCCGACGCGATCTCCATGACGAAGGATTGGTCGATCTTCAACTGATCCAGCGGCAAACGCTTGAGGTAGTTGAGCGAGGAGTAGCCGGTGCCGAAGTCGTCCATGGAAAAGCGCAGACCGAAATTCCGCAACTGATACATCATGCGGATGATCTCTTCCACGTTTTCGATCAAAGTGCTCTCTGTAATCTCCAGCTTGATCATGCTCGGGTCCAGTCCGACATTTTTCAAAATGCTGATCATTCGTTCCACGAAACCGGGCTTTGAGAACTGTCTGGGGCTGAGATTAATGGAGACGTCACGGAAGCCATCCAACAGGCCGGCTTCCTGCCACGCTTTTACCTGCCCGGCCACATCGGCGAGCACCCAATCCCCAAGCTCCAGGATGATGCCGGTCTCCTCCGCCACCGGGATGAAGTCCATCGGCGGTATCATGCCGTTTTCCGGATGTATCCAGCGGATCAGAGCCTCGGCACCGATGATGTCGCCGTTTTCGATACTTACCTGCGGCTGGTAATACATCTCCAGCTGGCCCTCTTCGAGGGCAACGCGCAGATCCTTTTCCAGGCGCAGGCGTTTGTCCGCGGCGCGTTGCATCTCCGGCTGATAGAAACGGTAGTTGTCGCCACCCTCCGCCTTGGCGCGGTAGAGGGCCGTATCTGCATGTTTCAGCAGGTCGGCAGGGGTTTCGCTGTCGTCGGAGAAGACGGTAATACCGATACTGCAGGTCAGGTAATAGTCGTGTTGCCGCAGAGAGTAGGGGACGTTGAGTGTTTTCTGTATCTTGTCGACTACGGCCTGGATATCCAGTAGTACCTGATGCTGATCCGACTTATGTTCAATCATCAGCACAACGAACTCGTCACCGCCCAATCGCGCCACCAGATCCTCTTCCCGGGTCGCCGTCTTCAGCCTTTCTCCAGCCTGCCGCAGCAGTTCATCTCCTATCTCGTGCCCCAGAGAGTCGTTGAGGTTCTTGAAACGGTCCATGTCGATTAACAGCAATACGCCGTTCCAGGGGTTGCGGCTGATTACCCGGCAGTGCTGTTCCAGTCTTTCCAGCAGCATGGATCGGTTGGGCAGGCCGGTAAGTACATCATGGTAGGCGAGGTACTGGATTTTGCGTTCATTCCCGAACTTTCCAAGCCCCATGCTGAGGATGTCGGAAATGCGGCCCAGGAAATGGAAGTAGGACGTATCAAGCGCGGCAACATCGACCGAAGGAAAGAGCGCGTATACCGCAAAAAGCTGTCCCTCCTGACGAACCGGAAGAATGCTCACATTCTGCTCTACGCAGACAACAGGCGTGAGCCAGTTCTTTGTGCTGAGGTTCATGCTTTTTTTCAGGCAGTGAACAAATTCCGGACTGCGGTACAAAGTGGTCTGCGGGGCTTCGGAGTTGTCTTCCAGGCGCCAGTCAGCGCTCGGATCATCCGGCGAAAGCAGGTAGAGTACGCCATCATCGATATGATGGAACGCTGACATCTGGCTGATCAGTTCTTCCAGCGACCGGCTCAGGAAGTCGGTCTCATTTGTGCATTGCAGGGTAAGTTGCAGCAGTTTTCCCAGAACCCGCTCTTCCACCCCGGTGCGCATGACTTTCTGCTGCTGGGTGACCAGTTTCTTGTTGGTTTCAATCAGGTCCCGGGTGCGTAACTCGACCTCGGATTCGAGTCTGAGCTTTTCGTTATGCCTGGCCTGAATGAATGCAGCCCGCTCCAGCGCCTTGTCCACCGCATGCTTGAGCACCGTGAGATCTTCGATGGGCTTGAAAATATAGTCCCAGGCGCCGCGGCGTAGCGCTTCCGCCACATCATGGATCACCCCGGCTCCGGATATGATGATAATGGGTTGGTCCGGAGCGTTTTCACTGACCCACTGAAGCACGTCCAGTCCGGTCATCTCCGGCATGTAGAGGTCGATTAGTACAAGATCCGGACAGATCTGAGAGATCTTTTCTGTTCCTATCCGGCCGTTTTCGGCCTCGTGAACCTCGAAGTCATGATCCTCAAGGAAAAACCGGATACTATCCCGAAAAGTTTTCTCGTCATCGACGATTAATATTTTTTTGTTTTTGTTAGACATTTTTATCAGGTGTGTTTGGCCGGGCTACAATGGTGCAAACGACCCCCTTAGCTGTAACGCAGATAAACAGCAGGGCGCCTCTCAAACAACCGTTATTTCATCCCTGACACAATTCGTCCTTATGCGTGTATTGCGCCGTATTTGCTGAGGAGTAGCTCCCGCGCGATATCCATTTCAACGATCTATATTCGATATTCCTTATAAATACAGTGCAATTACCCCATTCTACCCAGTAATATTCGATGGGCAATCAGATTTTTCTGCCACCTTGGTCAGATAGCGGCAGGTTTGTGGATTGGTTTAGCCAGGATCGAGGATTTTTTGCGTATGTCGGAACCGCTTCGAACGCTTAACCCTTGCCCTTGAATCGAACCACCTTTTTCTGCGGTGACAGGTTGATCTCGTCAATGGCCGCACCTTGCCGGGCGGAGAGCATAAGCCAGACGGCATTTGCCACATCTTCCGGCAACAGATGATTGTCCTTTGCCTCTCCCGGCTCAAAATCCAGGTCGTCAAAAAAACCGCTCTGAACCATGCCAGGATTGATGATCCCGATACGAACCCCCGATCCCGCGCACTCCTCGCGCAGGGACTGGGCCAGACCTCGCAGGGCGAATTTGGTGGCGGAATAGACCGCGCCCCGTTTGCCGCCCTGCAGCGCCGCCTCCGAGCCCATGAAGATCAGGTCCCCGGCGCCGCCCTTCTTGAACAGCGGCAGAAACTCGCGGGCCAGCAGGATCTGGCTGGTCAGGTTGAGATCAATCAGTTCCCGGATCTGTTGCGCCGAAAACTCCTCCAGCGAACCGAAACGGCCCAGGCCGGCGTTGCAGATTAAGCCGTCCACTTGGGGAAAGCGGTTTCGTAATTCCCGCAATTGAGCGGGCAGTAGATCGATTTCGGCGAGATCCAGCGCTACAGCGGTAAAGCGGTCGTCAGAGGCAGGTGCCTGCTTGAATGATCGGGCGATGCCGATCACACGGCACCCTTCACCCAATAGCTTATGGCTGATGGCCTGGCCGATGCCGCGGCTGGCGCCGGTGACTATGATGGTTCGTTCACTCATGCCCACATTCCATCCAATAACAACGCACTATTGCGTCCAGAAGCGCTATTCGCTCCGCAATCAGATTGGTTACCCATTTACCGTTTATCCGGTCAGCGGGATGTGCCCGGTTATCGGAAATTACCTTTATACAGCCGATTCGATCGGCGGCAACAAACTCCCGTGCGGCGCGGTAGAAACCGGCGGCCTCCATATCCACCCCGCCTGTCTGCCGGTAGCCGAGATCGGGAGTGTCGAGGGTAATAATCCGCTCTGTCTCTACCGGAAGTTTCCTGGGCAGTACGGTGTTCCAGCGATCTCCGGTGGCCGGATCCTCAATGCTGCCGGCCAGGATCGTTTGCCCTACCGGCCGCTCAGGGTGCCCTGCGATCCCGAAGTTGATCCACAGGGTTTCCTCTGTTGTTTGCACGGATTGGCCTAACCAGGCGGTCGCCTCCCGTGCCGCCTCTTTCCCAGGACCGGACAACACCAGCGCCATCTCCGGATTGCGGTAGAGGGGGAAAGCCGTCTGCCGCTGATCCCGCTGCAGCGCGTAGTGGTGGCGTATGGGTTTGGCCTCGGCTGGAAGCGCCATAACCAGGCATGTCAACGGGGAATCCATAAGAGAAAGCCTAACACCAATCGGACCGGGAAGTCGGTTTTGTTATGGGAAATATAGAACGCCTGAATTCGGCTATCGATAGCGTGAATGGTTCCGGTGGAGGGAGTGTGGCAGACTCATGGTTCATTACAAAATCATTAAGAGGAGTTGCCGTCATGCGAGTGATACTGTTGGGAGGTCCCGGCGCCGGAAAAGGCACCCAGGCGAATTACATCAAAGAGAAATACCAGATTCCGCAGATCTCCACGGGCGACATGCTGCGCGCCCACGTCAAGGCGGGCAGCGAACTCGGCAAGGCCGCCAAGAAGATTATGGATGAAGGGGGACTGGTCTCCGACGACATCATCATGGGCATGGTAAAGGAACGCATCACTGAGGCGGACTGCCAGAACGGCTTTCTGTTTGACGGCTTCCCGCGCACCATCCCCCAGGCCGAGGCGCTGCTGGCCGCAGGCGTCCCCATCGACGCCGTGGTGGAAATCGATGTGCCGGACGAGGAGATTATCAAACGCATGTCCGGCCGCCGGGTCCATCTGGCATCCGGCCGCACCTACCATGTGATCTATAATCCGCCCAAGGTCGAGGGCAAGGACGACGAGACCGGCGAGGAGCTGATCCAGCGTGCCGATGACAAAGAGGAGATCGTACTTGACCGCCTCAAAGTCTACCATGAGCAGACACAGCCGCTGGTGGCGTTCTATTCGGGCTGGGCCGAGCGGGGAGGCGAAGGCGCCCCCAGCTACCACAAGATCGCCGGCGTGGGGGGAGTGGACGATATCCGAACGGCCATTTTTTCCGCTTTGGGGTAAGGGTTTTGCCCCTGGAGGCCGAATGAACATATTAGAAAATTCTGATAAAATGGACAGAATTTCGTTCACCTAGATTAAAGGCAAGGAGCGGCGCGTGGCTGTTGTAGAACTTACCAAAGATAATTTTGAGGAAACCGTCACCAGTAACGATTTCGTTATTGTGGATTACTGGGCGCCCTGGTGTGGTCCCTGCCGCTCCTTTGCGCCCACTTTTGAGAAGGTCTCCGAGGAGCATCCGGATATCGTTTTCGCCAAGGTGAATACCGAGGAAGAACAGGAGATCGCCGGTCACTTCCAGATCCGCTCCATCCCGACGCTGATGATCTTCCGCGAAAAGGTGATCATTTTCAGTCAGCCCGGCGCCTTGCCTGAGTCCGGCCTGAAGGACCTTATTCAGCGCGCCTCTGATCTGGATATGGCGGATGTGCACAAGCAGATTGCCGAGGAGCAGCAAAACGCCTGATTGTTCCGTCAGGGTGCTGGGCACTGCGCCGGAGAACGGTCACTGGCGCTCCAGAAGCGGCAAACACACCATGGATGAGGTGGGTGTTTGCCGTTTTCGTTTATGGACAATCAAACTATTCTGAAATCCTGGTGGTAGTAATTTTGTGAGAGCTGCATGAGAAGGGCCTGGTATCCCTGGCATATGCGTGAACTCCTCACCGGCCGCCCCTCAGTGGGCCGGTTGATGGATCTGTGCGACGAGAACTACTACCACATGCTGCGGCTGGCCCCCGGCGTAAGGCGCATGGAAGGGGGCTTTCTCTCCCGGCTTGAGGGCGCAATGGATCTCTACCTGGAGATCCTGGAGCAGACCCCCTATACCAGCCTCATTCATTTGACCTATTTTTTTGCCCATGAGTCCGGTCAGCGGCCGGACCCGGATGCTACCTTGCGCCTCTACCACGACTCGGCACAGGCGGAGATACTGGAGCTGCGCCAGAAAGCCCTGCCCCTGGGAGCGGGCCGAGAGTGGCCGAGCCTGGAACAAAAATGGCGGGCGAACCTGTTTCTTTCCAAGTGGTTGTCCTATTGTTTAGGGCAGGGGCATCGATACCGGGAAACGGACCGGATTTCTCCTGTCTTCCGGAGAGGAAGCGCTGTTGGTAAACCGGCCTAACATAGTGCCGCGGAACAATAATTAAGAACAGTTCTAAATTTTGTTGACAATTTCCCTAGTAGAATGATAGTTTTTATTACCGAGGAAAATGCTAGGAAATTTATTCTTAAATTTGGTCATTATTATTATTACAAAGGGTAAATCATCATGAGACTTTCAACCAAAGGACGCTATGCCGTTACGGCAATGCTGGACCTGACTCTCCATGGCGGCGAGCGGGCTGTAACCCTGGCGGAGATATCCGAAACCCAGGGTATTTCCCTCTCTTATCTGGAGCAGCTGTTTGCTGGCCTGCGGGCCAAAAAGCTGGTGCGTGGGGTACGCGGCCCGGGTGGCGGCTACTATCTCGGCCGTCCCGCGGGTGATATCTCCATCGCCGACATCATCTGCGCCGTTGACGAGTGGGTGGAGTTTACCCGCTGCAGCGGAAACCGCGATTGTCAGGACGGCAAGATCTGCCTGACCCACAACCTGTGGGATGAGTTGAGCCGCGAGATCTATGATTTCCTGAAGGAGATCTCACTGGAAGAGCTGATCCACCGTGGCGGCATGGAGGTGGGCGGCTGCAACAAGGAAGAGGGCGGCTGCGCGGCCTACAAGCAGATCAAGACGGAAGCGGCCTGATCCGCGGCCCACTTTTTGGCTAAGACGCCGGGTGCGCAGGGCGGTTCTCTGTGCACCCGGATTTGGCTTTCGCGGCTGGTAATACGCGCCCAGAACCCCTATCCTTCCCGCTCTCTAACTTGAGTGAGGGGGATATGGCCCACGACACCGCATCTCTGGAGACCCTGCGCGACTTCGTCCGTTGGGGAGCGAGCCGTTTCAACGAGGCGGGGCTTTTCTTCGGGCATGGGACCGATAATGCGCTGGACGAGGCCCTGGCGCTGGTTCTGCACGCGCTCCATCTCTCCCACGATATCCCTCCCGCCTATCTGGACAGCCGGCTGACTCCGGAGGAGAAGCAGGAGGCAACACGCCTGTTGCTGCGCCGGGTGGAGGAGCGTGTCCCCGCCGCCTATCTCACCCACGAGGCCCATTTCGCCGGACTCGATTTTTTTGTAAACGAGCATGTGCTGGTGCCCCGTTCCCCCATCGCGGAACTGATTGAACAGGGTTTCGAGCCCTGGCTCTCCGGCCATGAGGTGGCGCGGGTGCTGGATCTCTGCACTGGCAGCGGCTGCATCGCCATCGGCTGCGCCTACAGCTTCCCGGAAGCCGGGGTGGATGCGGTGGATATCTCCCCCGAGGCGCTGGATGTGGCGCGCATCAATATCGAGCGCCATGCCCTGCAGGAGCGGGTGAGCGCCATCCAATCCGACCTGTTTCAGGCGCTATCCGGCCGGCGCTACGATCTCATTGTGAGCAACCCCCCCTATGTCAGCCGTGCGGAGATGGAGCAACTGCCGGAAGAGTACCGGCGCGAGCCCGCCCTGGGGCTGGAGGCGGGCGAGGATGGGCTGGATGTGGTTTGCCGCATGTTGCGGGAGGCTCCGGACTACCTCAATCCCGGTGGTATCATGGTGGTAGAGGTCGGGTTCAGCGCCCCCGCGCTGGAGGCGCGTTTCCCCGATGTACCCTTTATGTGGTTGGAGTTCGAACGGGGCGGGGAGGGCGTATTCCTTCTGAGCGCCGACCAGTTGAACCAGTACCACGCCGTATTTAGCGAGGAAGTGTAGAGAATGTGGATTCAGAGGGGCCGTACCCCCGCAGTGTATGCAGACTTGGCCGGGCCGCAGGAGTAAATCACTATGGACCAATCCCTGGTATTCGATCAGGCCCTGATAGAAAAATATGACTACGCGGGGCCGCGCTACACCTCCTATCCCACGGCGCCCCAGTTTCATGAGCAGTTTGGGGAGCAGCAGTATCGGCAGGTGGCGGCGGAGACCAACGCCAGCGGCCGTCCGCTGTCACTCTATCTACACATCCCGTTCTGCGACACCGTCTGCTTCTACTGCGCCTGCAACAAGGTGGTGACCAAGGACCGAGCCATGGCCGCGCCCTATCTGCAGCGGCTGTATCAAGAGATCGCCATGCAGGGCGCGCTGTTCGACCGCAGCCGCAAGGTGGAGCAACTGCACTGGGGCGGCGGCACACCCACCTTCATCAGCCACGACGAGATGCGCGAGCTGATGCGGGTGACCGGGGAACATTTCAACCTGGCCGACGACGACAGCGGCGAGTACTCCATAGAGATCGATCCCCGGGAGGCGACCCGGGAAACCATCGCCCTGCTGCGGGAGATCGGCTTCAACCGGCTTAGCCTCGGGGTGCAGGACTTCGACGAAAAGGTGCAGAAGGCGGTCAATCGCGTGCAGACCGAAGAGCAGACCATGACGGTGCTGCAGGCGGCCCGCGATGAGGGTTTCCGCTCCATCAGCATCGACCTGATCTACGGCCTCTCCTTCCAGACCGTGGAGAGCTTCAGCCGCACCCTGGAGCGGATCATTGAGGTGGGACCGGACCGCCTGTCGGTGTTCAACTACGCCCATCTGCCCCAGCTGTTCATGCCCCAGCGGCGCATCAACGAAGAGGACCTGCCGTCGCCCCAGGAGAAGCTGGATATCCTGAAAATGACCATCGACCGTCTCACCGCGGCGGGTTATGTCTTCATCGGCATGGACCATTTCGCCCGGCCCGACGATGAGCTGGCCGTCGCCCAGCGCGACGGCACCCTGTACCGCAACTTCCAGGGCTACTCCACCCACGCCGACTGTGACCTGGTGGCCATGGGGGTGACCTCCATCGGCATGGTGGGGGCGACCTATAGCCAGAATGTGCGCACCCCCGACGAGTATTATGAACAGATCGACGCCGGCCGGCTGCCCATCTTCCGCGGCATCGAACTGGACCGCGACGATGAGATCCGGCGCGATGTGATCACCCGCCTGATCTGCCACTTCACCCTCGATTTCGCCGCCGTGGACAGCCGCTGGGGGATTGCTTGCAAAGAGTACTTCGCATCCGAGCTGGAAGGGTTGAAGTCCATGCAGGCGGATGGCCTGCTGACCTTGAGCGAGCGCGGTATCCGGGTGCAGCCGCGCGGACGGCTGCTGATCCGTAACATCTGTATGACCTTCGATAAATACCTGGCGGCGAAGAAGGAGCAGAAAAACTTCTCCCGCGTGATTTAGGATCTCGATAACGTTATGCGTCCCATTCTGGTGGTCATTTTTCTGCTGACGGCATGGATCGGTTTCGACGGGCTGAGAGACAACTTTGTCCACAGTGAGCTGGCCGAATTCACCGTGGATGAGGTGGAGGCGCAAGGCGTCGGCGGCGCCCGCTATCTGACCGTCAAACACGCCACCCCCCAGGGGACCTACATGGTGGAGCGGGATGCGGAGGGTTCGGTCAGCCGGGTGATTTTTCCCGTGACCAGCGCCCCTAAGGCGGCCGCGGCGCTGGGGGGAGAGAAGGTTGAACTCAGGCTTTATATCGAGCGCACTACAGAGGGCGAAGTGTGCAACGCCGCCAACGGTTTCTGTATCACCATGAAACCGTCGGTTTTCAAGGGGACCGTTGAAAAAGGGATAAAGCGCATTGATGCGGGAACCCGGGAGCTGTTCGCGGAGGCCGGATTTGAAATCCCGGACGACATCATCCTCTTGTCCGAGAACCGTAAACCCGGTTTTGGCTGGATCCATGCCGCTGTTCTCGCATTCGGCCTGCTGGGGCTGGGTTACACTCTGCGCGGCCCGGTGGCGAGTGAACAGAAGCACATTGATCTGGTCGAGGAGGAGGTCAACTGGGGGATCCTCGAGGTGATGGCGCACATGGCCGCGGTGGATGGCAAGGTGGAGCCGTCCGAGGTGGAGATGATCGCCCAACTGCATCAGCAGCTCACGGATGAGGTGTTGGCGCTTGAGGAGGTGCAGCGGGTGGTGGAGGCGGCGTTGGCCAGCGATCATACCCCCATCACCTATCTGGAGCATGTCCGGGAGTGGATCCCGGAGGAGGAGAAGGAGATGATCCTGCGCGCCGGCGCCCTGGTGATGATGGCGGATGGCGAGGAGGGGGATTCGGAGCTGGATCTGTTGATGGCCATCGCCGCTACCCTGGATATCCCATCCGATCGCGCTTCGGCCCTGTTGCATGAGCTGATGCAGGATTCATAATGGCCCATGAATCCATAACGAAAAACGATTTGTCCGCCATGATTTCCATTCCCGATCTTCTCCGCCAGACCGCCCAAACCTGCAACGACAACCCGGTAGTCCTTTTCCCCGATCGCTCGGTGAGTTTCAGGGAGGTGGATAGCGCCTCCGACCGTATCGCCGCCGCGCTGGCGGAGCGGGGCATCCGCAAGGGCGAGCGGGTGGGGCTCTACTGCATTAACTCCGACGCCTTCGCCATCATCTACTGCGGCATCGTCAAGGCGGGCGCGGTGGTGGTGCCGGTCAATCTGCTGCTCAACCCCAAGGAGATCCGCTACATCCTGCAGGATGCCGGGGTGAAGGCGCTGTTCTACCATCAGTTGCTGGAGCAAAATGTGGCCGCCTTCCGGGGCGAATTGGGTGCGCTGGAGTTTGCCGTCTCCATCGGCGGATCGGACGCCTTCCCGGATGATCCCGCCTATGAGTCGTTCGGCGACGCGGCGGGTGAACCACCGCTGCCTGGGCTGGACCCGAAACAGGACCTGGCCGCGATCCTCTATACCTCCGGCACCACAGGCCATCCCAAAGGGGCCATGCTGACCCACCACAACCTGGTCTCCAATACGCGCAGCGTGGTTGCGGCCCTGCAGTTGCGGCCCGGCGAGGACCGCCTGCTGGTGGTGCTGCCCATGTTCCACTCCTTTGCCGCCACCGTGGGTATGCTCACACCCCTGCTGCACGGGATCAGTTTCGCCCCGGTTCCCAAGTTCGATCCCGCCCTGGTTTCAGAGACCATCGCCGCGGTGGGCGCCACGGTATTCCTCGGCGTGCCCAGTATGTACAGCGTTTTGCTGCGGTTGACGGACGAGCAGGTGGCCCACTGGAGTACGGTGCGTTACGGCGTCTCCGGCGGGGCCGCCATGCCCGTGGAGGTGATGCGCCGGTTCGAAGAGCGGTTCGGCATTCCTATCCACGAGGGGGACGGACCTACCGAGTGCTCCCCGGTCACCTGCGTCAACCCCATCGGTGGAGAGCGCAAGCCCGCCTCCGTGGGACTGGCGGTGCCCGATGTGGAGTTCGAGATCTGTGACGACGAGGGCGGGAGAATGCCCCAGGGTGAGATCGGCGAGATCTGCGTGCGCGGTCCCAATGTCATGAAGGGCTACTGGAATCTGCCCGAGGCCACGGCGGAGAGCTTTTTCGGGGAGTGGGTACGGACCGGCGACCTCGGCTATCTGGATGAGGACGGTTATCTCTACATCGTGGACCGCAAGAAGGACATGATCATCGTCAACGGCATGAACGTCTATCCGCGCATGATCGAAGAGGTGCTCTATCGCCATCCGCAACTGGCGGAGGCGGCGGTAGTGGGGGAGCCGGACAAACTGCATGGCGAGATCCCGGTGGCCCATGTGGTGCCGAAAGAGGGCGAGCAGGTTACCAGCGCCGAGGTGCGGGCCTTCTGCCGCGACAACCTGGGACGTCACGAAGTGCCGCGCCGGGTGGTGGTGCGCGAGGCGCTGCCGAAGAACGCGGCGGGAAAGATCCTGAAACGGGAGTTGCGAAGGGCGGGGGAGCTGGAGCGGGGGATCGACAGCGAAGGCTAGCCCGGATCTTGCACCAGCATCCCGAGAGCCGGCGGATTTCGCAGCCGTTGTGGCGCCAGTTTGGAGCGAAAGAGATAGCGGTGGCTATCTCTTGAGTGAAAACCAAGCCACAACGAGCGAGAAACCGCTGGAATCGGGATAGAACGACGCCGGGTACAAAGGGTTCACTTCTGATTTACCTGAAAAGCCATGATTTCCATCGCATCTTCAACAACCTGCGCGGCAGGCGGCGTTCGGCTGGTGCAATATTCGGGCTAGGTCCTATCCCACGGCCCTGAGAAGATTGGGGAAATCGAGTACTTCACCCGTTATTTCCTCATCGGCGCGTTCAGTTTCCGCTTTCCACATGGGACGGGTCGCCGGGCGCTCCGGGACGATCTCAATGATCTCGAATCCGCCGTCGGTGGGGGAAAATCCGGCCTCCAGCGATATCTCGCTCATATTCTCCAGCACGCCGCGCATCACCATCTCCAGGGCGCGGTGGCTCATAGTGGCAGGAATCGCTTTCTGATTTGGCATCTTGGGTTCTCTCCCGTTGTTCCGTTCAACTGGGTTAACGACCGGGAGGAGGCGAACTTTAGTCTTAGAAATCGCCCATGTCGCTGTTCAGATAGCCCTTGACGGCCACCTCGCCCAGGGATTCCAGCATGGCGGCGGCGTCCCGCGTCGCCGCCGAGTCATCCCCCAGGGTCAGCCGGCGGTGCGTGATATAGGTGGTTTCCGGTTCCGCGGCCAGTACATGGACGGAGATGATGAAAGGGCAGTTCACGATGCGCTGCGGGTTCTCCTCGGTCATGCGCCGGGACAGGACGGCACTGCAGAAATCGATGGATTTTGCGTGCAGGAACATGGGCTTGTCAGTATCGCCATCCTTACGGTTTCGTTCCCACATACGGTCCAGGTGCATGATTTTGTTGATGTGAAACCCCTTGTCGGCAATGGCCATCTGCAGGTCCTCCATTACCTGCTCGAAGGGGAGGCTGCTCTGGTAGGTGACATAGGGGGACGGCTCCGCTGTGGCCGGGAGCGTGGGCAGCAACGCCGCCAGCGCGAAGAACAGGGCAAGGCTCTTTTCGGGGAGTATCCAGCTCATGGGTACCCGGCGGATAGCGTCCGCTAGAAACGCAGCTTGTCCGAAAGATGCGGCCGCATGGCGCTCAACAGGGCGCCATGGACCTTGAGCCCGCCGGCCACCACATTGCCGCTCTCCAGAAAACGGTCGCCGCCGGACAGGTCGCTGACGGTTCCGCCCGCCTCCCGGACCAGCAGGGCGCCTGCCGCCATATCCCACTCCGAGAGGCCGAACTCCCAGAAACCGTCCAGGCGGCCGGCGGCCACATAGGCCAGGTCCAGGGCGGCGGAACCGGGACGCCGGATGCCGGCGGTCTCCTGCATCAGCTGCCGGAACAGGGCCATGTAGGCATCCATATGACCATAGTCGCGATAGGGAAAGCCGGTGCCGAGCAGGGCGCCGTCCAGCCCCTTGCGCGGGCTGACCCGAATCCGGCGGTCATTGAGAAAGGCGCCGGAACCCCGGCTGGCGGTGAACATCTCTTCCCGCAGGGGATCGTAAACCAGACCGTGCTCCAGCACGCCTTTGTGCTTGAGGGCGATGGATACGGAGAACTGGGGGAACCCGTGCAGGTAGTTGGTGGTGCCGTCCAGGGGATCGATAACCCACTGGTACTCGTTACCCTCCGAGCGGCCGCTCTCCTCGGCCAGGATGGCATGGTTCGGATAGGCGTTGCGCAGGGTCTCTATAATCACCTGCTCCGCCGCACGGTCCACCTCGGAGACGAACTCGTTTTTGCCCTTGGCGGTGACCGTCAGGGTGTCCACGCGGTCATAGTAGCGGAGCAGGACATTGCCGGCGCCGCGGGCGGCGCGTACTGCAATATTGATCATGGGATGCATGGCGATAAAAATCCAGTCTGATAAGTTGTTGAATAACAGGCGAAAAATAGATTATCCCAAAAATCACCCAAGACACAGGTTCTGACTTCAACGCAATCCGTTTCGCGGGCGCCATTATATACGGAGCTTGTCCGGGCGTCTTTACATGCGGGCAATCTTATTTACCCGCCGATTTCCGGTTCTTCGCATGTCAGCTCCCCCTGGTTGTTGCCACTATCGGGATGAAGGAAAAGATCTCTACCTTTTGCCCCGGCTTCCTTGTAAATTGGGACTGTTCCAGTGTGTGGCGTTCTATACTGTTTATAGCTCCGCACACAATGCATCACAGGGGAGTGACCGTTGAAAAGACGCATCATGATCGTAGATGGCTCGAAGGTCTCGCGGGAGGTTTTAGCGAGCATTGCGGAAGATGTAATTGAAGGCGCCAAGGTAGACGCCGTTTCCAACGGTGCTGATGCCCTGAAGCAGCTGCAGCAGGAGGATTACGATCTGGTGACCACCGCGCTGATGCTTCCTGACATGGATGGTCTGGATCTGTGCCGCCGCCTGCGTGCTTCCGCCGAACACAGCTTTACGCCATTGATCGTAATCTCCGGCGACGCGGATCAGCGTCTGCTCAAGGAGGGCTTTGCCGCTGGAGTTACCGATTACTTCGATAAGTCGCGGGGCTATCCCGCCTTCGGTAAATTCATCAAGGCCTTTAGCCAGCGTAACAAGGGGTTGGTGGGGAACGTGCTCTATGTGGAGGACAGCGTAACCGCCGCTACGGTCATCAAACGCATGATGGAGAGTCATGGCTTGAAGGTGACCCATGCACCATCTGCGGAGGAGGCGTTGGCGTTATTGCATCGTGCAATAAGCACGGAGAAAACGGAAGGGGTAGAACCGAAAGGTAGCTATGATGTCCTGATTACCGACTTCCAGCTACGCCAGGAGATGAGTGGCGGTGACCTGCTGCATGCCATCCGCGCCCGCTACAGCTATTCCCGCCAGGAGTTGCCCGTTCTGATGATTACTGGCAGCGAAGATATCCGCACCCAGGTAGAGGCGTTCCATTCCGGGGCCAACGATTTTGTTCATAAGCCGCTGGTGGAAGAGATACTGATGGCGCGCATCCACTCCCTGCTGTTGATCAAGCAGCAGTATGACGCCCTGGAACAGCAGGCGAGCAAGATGGAGGAACTCGCCACCAGGGATAGCCTCACTGGGGTCTACAACCGTCACTACCTGCTGGAAAATGGCGAGGCCATGTACGCGGCGCCCGGAAACCAGCCGTTTTGGGTGTTGATTATCGATATCGATCACTTTAAACAGATCAACGACAACCAGGGCCATCTTGTGGGTGACCGGGTGTTGGCGGCGCTTGGGGCGCTGCTGCAAAGGCTGTTGCAGGAGGCGATGGTGGTGCGTTTCGGCGGCGAGGAGTTTGCCGTCCTGTTGCCGAACCGCAAGCGAAAGAAGGCGTACAAACTGGCCGAGGAGGTGCGCCGCAGCGCGGAAAGCCTGCATCCCGGGGGCGTTCAGTTCACCGTTAGTATTGGTATGGCGGGAACGAAAGATCACCCCAAGGTTAATTTGAACAACCTGATCGGTTTGGCGGACAAGGCGCT
>JBNKPL010000035.1:0-22380 GCA_050295355.1 Sedimenticolaceae bacterium | reverse complement strand
ATATTGGCGTCCAGAGAGTGGGTCAGCTCCGCCAGCCGGGGCAGGGCGGCGGCCAGGGATTCACTGCCCTCCAGCTCTTCCATCACCGCGCTGATGCCGATGCGCACCGCCATGGGGGTCTCCTCGGAGGGCAGCAGATTGAGCAGGCTCTCCAGGGTCTCCGGCCGCGCTGTCACCGCCGCCACCACCCGCTCCAGTTTATGGTTTTCCAGCAGCAGGCTGTAATAGCTGCCGATCCCGGAGTCGTCCGCGGCGCGCTCGGCCCATTGGCGCAGCTCACCAATGGTGTGCCCGCCCTCCAGCTCAAAGGGTCCGATACGGGTCCAGGGCACGGAGCGTACCCCCAGCGCCTGGGCGCGTTCCGGGTGCACGGCGATGTTGATCACCTCCAGGCTTCCGATTACCCCCTCCTTCAGCAGCTCGGAAAGGGCCTTCAGTACGCCGGGGCAGTGGGGGCAGCCGGGGGCGATCAGCAGCAGGGCGCCTGGGGGTGTCGGGTCAGGAGTGGTCATAATTCTTAAATAGAGACGAATCGTGATTTTCCTAGGAAAACCGTGAGTTATTCTGTGACTGGGTCATGATAACCGCACTCCCCCGGGATGACAAAAGGAGGAATAAATTCGCTTAATACGGCTTGGCAAAAAACTGTTTGGCGCTATCATCGACAACTAAATTATGGTTTTCATGCAGGCCTGGGTCCCTGTTTACGAGTGTTATTCCCGGGCGGTGATAATAATTACGGGGGATACGCACCATGCCGAGTTTTGTGCGCAGCGAGAAGTGTAACGGCTGCATGGACCAGGACCGGGTCGCCTGCATGTACATCTGCCCCCATGATCTCATGAAGCTGGACCGGGACGGCTCCGAGACCGGTCATGTGATGCGCGCCTTCAACCAGGAGCCGGATCAGTGCTGGGAGTGTTACTCCTGTATCAAGATCTGTCCGCAACAGGCCATTGAGGCGCGCTCTTACGCCGATATCGTGCCGCTGGGCGGTTCCGTGCAACCCCAGCGCGATACCGATACCATCACCTGGAACATTACCTTCCGCAACGGCGCCACCAAGCAGTTCAAGTTTCCCATCCGCACCACCGAAGAGGGCTCCATCAATCCATACGGCGGCAAGCCGG
The DNA here is from genome assembly GCA_050295355.1 of Sedimenticolaceae bacterium. Lineage (GTDB taxonomy): Bacteria > Pseudomonadota > Gammaproteobacteria > Chromatiales > Chromatiaceae > CBFDBF01. The sequence continues at coordinate 21,250 of JBNKPL010000035.1, read as the reverse complement.
ACGCGGATATAGACCGGATCGGGGAGCCCGGTTTTTTCAACCATAACGAACAGAACGGTTTTCGCGCCGGTGATCCGGAAGAGCTGATCCGCAAATAATCAGGATTTCAACAAATCCTTTTCTAGGTACAGAAATAAAAACGGGGCAACGGCAAATGACTGGAGAGTTTGGAAATCCTGAGGTGGTCGAAGAGGAGCTTGATATCCTCATCATCGGCGGCGGTATGGGCGCCTGCGGCGCCGCTTATGAAATCGGACCCTGGATCAAGGCCTCCGGCGCCGATCTCAAGGTCAAGCTGGTGGACAAGGCCGCCTTGAGCCGCTCCGGCGCCGTGGCGCAAGGCCTCTCCGCCATCAACACCTATATCGGTCCCGAGCAGGACCCCGCCGATTACGCGCGCATGGTCTCCAACGACCTGATGGGCATCACACGCGACGACCTGGTTTACGACCTGGGCCGCCATGTGGACGAGTCCGTGCATCTGTTCGAAGAGTGGGGGCTACCCATCTGGAAGATGGATGGGAACGGCGAGCGTCATGACGGTTCGCAGGCTAAAACTTCCCTCAAGGATGGCGGCAAGCCCGTGCGTACCGGCAAGTGGCAGATCATGATCAACGGCGAGTCCTATAAATGGATCGTCGCCGAAGCGGCGAAGAACGCCCTGGGTGAGGAGAACATCCAGGAGCATGTGTTCATCGTTAAACTGATCAATGATGAAAAGGACCGCAACCGCGTATCCGGCGCCATTGGCTTCTCCATCCGCGAGCACAAGTTCTATATCTATCGCTTCAAGGCCTGCCTGCTGGTGGCGGGCGGCTGCGTGAATATCTTCCGTCCCCGCTCCGTGGCGGAAGGCCAGGGCCGCGCCTGGTACCCGGTATGGAACGCCGGCTCCACCTACGCCATGGCCGCCGAGGCCGGGGCCGAGCTCACCATGATGGAAAACCGTTTCGTACCCAACCGCTTCAAGGACGGTTACGGCCCGGTGGGCGCCTGGTTCCTGTTATTCAAGGCCAAGGCCACCAACGCCTTCGGTGAGGTCTACCTGGAACGCAACAGGGAGATGCTGGACGACTATCCGCCCTATGGAAAGGCCAACGTCCCCGCCGCCTGCCTGCGTAACCACCTGATGCTGAAAGAGATGAAGGAGGGGCGCGGCCCCATCTGGATGGATACCGTCTCCGCCCTGGCGGATTTGCGCGAGACCCTTTCGCCACGCGAGGTAAAACATCTGGAGGCGGAGGCGTGGGAAGACTTTCTGGATATGTGCATCGGCCAGTGCGGTATCTGGGCGGGTGAGAACATCGAACCAGAGAAGAAGAACTCCGAACTGATGCCCACCGAACCCTATCTTTTGGGTTCCCACTCCGGTTGTTGCGGCATCTGGGTCTCCGGCCCGGAAGATGTGGGCGCGCCCACATCGGAGGAGCACGAAGATCGGGACCAGATCCCGGGCCATCTGCCCGACGGCTGGAACTGGGGCTATCGTGGCATGACCACGGTAAAGGGCCTGTTCACCGCCGCGGACGGCGTGGGCGCGTCCGGCCATAAGTTCTCCTCGGGCTCCCACGCCGAGGGCCGTATCGCCGCCAAGGCCATGGTCCAGTTTGTAATGGATAACCTGGAGTGGAGCCCGGAACTGGACAGCTCCGCGGAAGAGCTGGTGGAAGAGGTGGTCCGTCCGGCCCGCAACTACCTGGAGCATAAGGACTACAGCACCGCGATTGACGTCAATCCCAACTACATCACGCCGCGGATGCTGCAGCACCGCTTGCAAAAGGCCATGGACGAGTACGTGGCGGGTGTGTCCACCTACTACACCACCAACGAGCACATGCTGGCCGTGGCGGAAGAGAAGCTGCGCACCCTGAAGGAAGACGCGCGGAAAATGCGCGCCAAGGACCTGCACGAGTTGTTACGCGCCTGGGAGAACTATCATCGGCTGTTGACCGCGGAAGCGCACATGAAACATATCCAGTTCCGTGAAGAGACCCGCTATCCCGGCTTCTACTATCGTATGGACAAGAATTTCGTGGACGAAGAGAACTGGAAGTGCTTTGTAAACTCCGTCTACGACAAAGAGACCGGGACCTACCGCTGCTTCAAGCGCGCCCATGTGGATCTGGTGGACAAGTCCAAGCTGTTCAAGAGCGGCGGTCATTAGTTAGAACCTACCGCATCCATTCCCCTCTCCCTCAGGGAGACGACTCCAGGGATGGAGGAGGTAGGGCGACGCAGGAAGCCAAAGCCGAGGGTTAGGGTGAGGGAATCAAAAAGGACAAGGAGTTTTGACGCAAGAAAAAGCACAAGGTGTAGGAGTAGAGTCCAAGGTTCCAAAAAAGCTGGATCTGAGTTCCAGGATCCAATTCCAATGCCATCCCGGCATCTCCTGCTTTAACGCCTGCTGCAAACAGGCGGATGTAACCCTCACCCCCTATGACGTGATTCGCCTGAAGGATCGCCTGGGCATGGGCTCCAGCGAATTTCTCAAGGCCCACACGGCGCCCTTTCAAATGGACCCGGACGGTATTCCCGGCATCAAGCTGCGTACCGATGATGATGGAGCCTGCCTGTTCGTCACCGATGAAGGATGCACGGTCTACTCCGACCGTCCGACCGCATGCCGCTACTATCCCCTGGGTCACATGGCGATAAAGGAGGCAGACGCAAAACAGGATGAGGCCTGCTATTTTTTGATCAAGGAAGACCACTGCAAGGGTCACGAAGAGGATAAGGTTCAGACGATTGCCGAGTACCGCAAGGAACTGGGTATCGTCGACTACGACGGCCACAATAAAGAGTGGCTGCAGATCATGCTTAAGAAGCGGTCGGCCGGTCCCAATGTCGGCCAACTACCGGAAGCGAGTCTGCAGCTATTCTTTATGGCCTCTTTCGATATGGATCGTTTTCGCCGCTTTGTCATGAGCGAGCAGTTTCGATCCTCATATGTTATTGATGGCGCCGCATATGAGGTGCTGGAGAAAGAGGATCTGGCGCTGATGCGGTTCGGGGTTCGCTTTATGAAACAGGCCTTCTTTGGTGAGCGTGCCATTGACGAGCGCGAAGGCGCCTGGGAGAGTCGGGTGGAGCAGCGGCAGGAGATATGGGAAGCGCGGCGTCAGGCGGAGATTGCTCGGCGACAAAAGGCAGAGGATTAGGGTAGTAAAAAAGATTGTTAGCCACAGAGGGCACAGAGATCACAGAGTACAATTGAAATCGAAGGGTATAACGTCTTTTCAGGCAAAGGAAGATACATGCGATTTAGTAAGTTATTGGTCCTGCTTTTTGTGATAAATACATCGGCGTGCGTTTCAGTTTCTGGTCATGGAGTAAAGGTAAAAACTGTATTTGATCAAGACAGCAAAGTGATTGATTCCGTGTGCTTGTTGCCTGCTTATGTGAAGGGTGATGGTGGCCTGGGCTTTGGTCCAGAAGCGGCTGGAAGCTCTACAGTAAGTTCTGAATTGCGCAATATTTATATATTGAAGCCACACACATTTAAAAGTCGTACGAATATTGTTGGGAATCTTCTGGAAGGTGAAAGAAAACTAATAACAACTTTTCCTGTGCTCGTAACTGCGGGAGACACAATAAGCTTTGTTAGATTGCTCGTTTTGAAAGGTGGGTATAAGCCGGTAGTGTTGCGACAAGCGGACGTTTATCATGGTTTCGCAATCGTGCTGGAGGAAGCTGCTTCCGATGAGCCTGGAATTGATGTTTCCCATTTCAAGGATTACAGGACACACCAAAGTGATTTGCAGGCTCTGTTCGAGGTAAAGGAAGAGATTGTCGTAGACTATACGGTAGAGGATATGCGGTTTCTTGAATCATGCATTGAGAAATAATTTATCTTCGAAGTTCATGATTAATCAGAGTCTCCGTAGGTGTACTCCTCCACGCAGATATCCGTACCCTTCTGGCAGTAACAGCCAGCAAAGGGCATTTCCTCTCTGCTGTCCGAATAGATGCGTATCTCCAGTTCCGCGCCAACAGGCGGTAGCGGCAGTTCGCCTGGGCGGGTGATGATGACGTCGCCACTCTCCAGGCGAATCTGCAGAGTCCCTTCCGCCATCCATTCTGCCGGCTTGATCTCGGCAACACGGCCGCTATCGCTGATCAAGACATCCTTGGCGCGGGCCGGGTAGTCGTCAAGACAGGGGTTGGCTACCTTGGGGCTTTGGTCGCAGCCGCCAAGCAATAGCAGGCCTGCGAGTCCGCATAGGAATTTCATCTGATGACGGAAGGGTGTTGCAAACATTGCCGGTCTCCATGTCTATGAAATAGAATGCTTTAACGCCATTGTAGATAAGGTCGCGAGAGTGCGTAAGCCCGCGATTACAGGAGGAGATGGTGGCGGCGAGTCCTTTAACTCATGAGAGGGCGCGTTATTGCCTCTTTTCGGTAAGTGGTGACGTAATAATTTATAAAGGACGAGTTTTATGATTCCATGTCCATGAATATGCCTGATTCAAGCGAACAATCCAGTGACGGGGTGAGGAAGTATGACTTGGGCAAGAAGTCGCCGATACCCACGGTACTGTTGCTGATCGCCATCAGTATGTGCGGCATTATCAGCGCCCTGGTGTTTAATTCCTATAATCTGGATCGGCTGGCCGGGGAGAATATGCGGCAGCGGGTTTCGATTGCATTGAGTGTGGAGGCAAGGCGTCAGCAGGAGCTACTGGAAGAGTACTCCTATTGGGACGAGGCCCATGAAAATACGATTGTCACGTTGGATCCTGAATGGGTGGAAAGTAATACCGGCAAGTATCTTATTGGCAAATATGGATTTGAGTTTACGCTCACGGTCAATGGCGACCTGTCGCTAAGTCAAATAGCCACTTCCGAGAAGTTGCCTTCCCTGCCGTTTCCGCAACTCCTCGACGCGGGTCTCGGGCGGCTGCTTAAACAGTTGCGCCAGTCCCAGTCTAAAGATGCGCTCAGTGTCTATATGGAGCTGGATGATGCCGTCTATCTGGTCAGCGCTGGATTGTTCATGGATGAGGCGACGGAAACGCCCCACGCCGACCACTCGGTACTGGTTTTTGCCCGGCGCGTTGACGCCGCCTTTGTTGAGGAGATCGTAGACACCTACAAGCTGCCTTCTCTGACACTGCTTCCCCGAGACGGTGCTCATGAAGGTGACTACTTGAAAATCCTTGATCAATCGGGCGCCGTGATCAGCTATCTGCACTGGGATGAGGTTCGTCCAAGCAGGGCGCAGTTGCCGGGTCTGCTGGCAATCGTTGCGCTTTTATTTGCTGTTTCCATGGTCATCATCAGACATCTGTTGCTGAAGGAGCATGCGTATCGGAAACTCTATGAAGGCCAGTTGTATCAGCTTGCGACCAAGGATTTTTTGACCGGTATCAGCAATCGGCGGGAATTTCTGCATCTGGCTGAGCGCGAGATTCGGCGCGCCGCCCGGGGTGGCGATAGGCTCTCGCTGTTGCTGCTGGACATCGACCGCTTCAAGAAGATTAATGACACGCTTGGTCATGAGGCCGGCGACAGGGTGCTGATGGAAATTAGCGCGCTCATCCGAAAGCATCTGCGAGACTTCGATGTATTCGCCCGCTTCGGTGGTGAGGAGTTTGTCATACTGCTTCCCGCTGTAGCCGCCTCTCAGGCGGCTGGTAAGGCGGAGCGCTTACGTCTTCTTGTAGAGGATCATGCAATCATTTTGGATGATGGCGGAAGGGTGCAGGTCACATTCAGTGCTGGCGTCGCAGAGTGGAATAAAGAGGAGGATCTGGATCGGCTGATGGTGCGGGCGGATCATGCTCTCTATCAGGCCAAGGATGCGGGGCGCAATCAAGTGGTTCTGTCACCTTCGCCAAACCCTCGGGAATCTTTCGCGCGATCAGCGGGCGGGTAATAACGGTTTTAACCATGAGTAAGCCGATTCGACTTTTCCTGCTGCTGCCGCTTTTTGCTTTTCTGGCAGCTTGTGGTGATCCGCAGCCGCGGCTGACGCCTATTTTTCCGGATGGGGTGATTTTGGCCTTCGGCGACAGCCTTACCGAAGGGGTGGGCGCCAATAAGGGCGAAAGCTATCCTGATTATCTGCAACAACTGAGCGGACGCAAGGTGGTGAATGCGGGTGTGCGTGGTGAACTCTCCGCCCAGGGATTGCGGCGTTTGCCCGCGTTGCTGGACGAAGTCCAGCCCAAGCTGTTGATCCTCTGTCACGGTGGGAACGATATTCTGCGACGTAAGCCGAAAGATCAGGCGCGGGAGAACCTTCGTGCTATGATTTCAGAAGCGCAGAGCCGGGGCATTGATGTGGTATTGATTGGTGTGCCTGAGTTTTCTCTTCTCTCCCTGGAGAGTGCCCCACTCTATGAAGAGCTGGCCCGCGAGATGGGATTGGTGTACGAAGGGGGGATCGTTCCGGAACTGGAATCGGATCGGAGCGTAAAGGTGGATCGGGTCCATTTTAGTGGCGAGGGATATCGCCGCATGGCGGTTGCGATCCACAATCTGCTCAAGGAGCGAGGTGCGTTTTAACTCTTGCACCCGTTTTGCATGCGGGCAGTGAGGTTTCATGAGCACTATGCTTCCACGTATCTCCACCAAGCTGGTTGCGATCACCCTGTTACTGCTGCTGGGGGCGGTGTTTAATGCCTGGGTGGCGTTTGCCATTGAGAGCAGTCTTTCCAATGACGCCTACATCATTAACTATTCGGGCGTGGTGCGTGGCTCTATTCAGCGTGTGGTGAAATTGCAGCTGGCCGGGGAGGATGCAGGGGAGCTGGTTTCCAAAATTACTGACCTGATTCACGGGTTCCGTGAGCAACATGGGAAGTTGCGGCTGGCCGGGGAAGAGGTGGAGTTCGGGCGCGCCTTTGATCGGATGGCGTCTGAGTGGGACCGTACCCGTGGTTTGATGGAGGCATATAAGGAAAGCCCGACACCGCAATTGCGCGACCGTTTGATCGAATCCAGCGAAACCTGCTGGCAGTTGGCGGACGAAATTGTCGCCTATGCCCAAAAGGTCTCTGAGAATCGCCTTGATACATTTGCCTATCTGATCGGTCTTGCATTTATCGACATACTTCTTTTTCTGGTCATCCTATGGATGATTCGTACCTATATCCGAGGTGAATTGGAAGTGATGGCGCAGACCGATCCGCTTACGGGCGCCTGGAACCGGCGCTCCTTCGAGGTGATCTTTGAAACCCAGCAGCAGATTGCGCGCCGGGAGCAACGTCCGTTGTCACTTATCCTTATTGATATCGATCGCTTCAAACGGATTAATGATCAGCATGGACATCAGTGTGGGGATGAGGTTTTGCGTTCGGTTGCCAACTTGCTGGTTCGTCAATTACGCAAGGTGGATGCGGTGTGCCGTATCGGCGGCGAGGAGTTTGTGGTGATAGTGAGTGCCACCGCGTTTGCGCAGGCGTTGGAACTGGCGGAGAAGCTGCGTCGGCAACTGGAGACGTCACGGATGTCTGAATTGACGGTGACGGCCAGTTTCGGGGTGTCCTCTTATCGCGATGGAGATAGTCTGCGGACGCTGCTATCCCGCGCCGATCAGGCTCTCTATCGCGCCAAGGAGGCGGGCCGCAACCGGGTAGAGGGTGAATCCGGCGTTTTGTGAGCCGGGGCCGGTTTTCGCGGCGGGGAGGGGAGAACATTCCTGTCCAATCTCATGTCATACTCTGGCACTATAGCTCCTGAAAGAATACGGAATTGGAGGGTATCCATGGCAAGAAGGCTTGTGACCGTTTTGGCGCTGGTTCTGCTGGTTGCGGCCGAGGGTTATGCCGCAGGTTCCTCAGGAACAAAGGTCAACGAAAAATACCGGGGCTGGATTCAGGAGATGAAAAAGGCTCCGCGCGGGCCTTTCACCCGCATCCGCTGGTTCTGTAACGACGGCACTGTGCTTGAGCCAAAATCTTACGCCTGCGTGGAGCACGGTGGCGGCCATCAGCACGGCGAGTGGAGCGAGAAGGCCCAGGAGTTGCGCAAGGCCGGATACCTGATCGCCAATTTCATGGCCGAGATTGATGCCGGGAAGTTCCTGGCCGAGGCCGATCACACCGAACAGTTCAAGCAGTTCCTCATGGAGCAGTTCCTGATGGCGCAGGACCAGGGGTGGATCATGCGCCAGGCGCGCTTCTACCGCGGCGCCTTTCAGGAGGAGGAGGAGCGGCGCAGTGCACGGGCGCTGCTGCGCGCCCTGAGCGATGAGAAGAAGTGGCTGCAACAGCAGTTCCCGCTGCTGCGCATCGGCGTGCAGCTCCTGCCGCACGGCGCGGACAGCGCCACGGTGCAGATGATCCGCCAGTCCTCCGCATCCCTCTCGGACCGCGATCCCAAATTCATGTCCCTGCGCAACCGCATACACGGCCGGCTGGAGCCGAACCATGCGGCGCTGGTGCGTGCGTACGCCGCCAAGATCGAAGATCCGGAACTGCTCAAGGAGTACGAGTCCCTGGCCCAGGGGATTGATGAGGTGTTTCACCGCCCCCCCATGCAGGATCAGTTGCGGGCCTTCAGCCGCAAACTGCCCGCCGCTAACCAGCGGTTGAAACAGCATCTGGCGCAGGCGGCGAAAAGGCTGGAGCAGGACGCTTCGGTGGTGGCCCGTTATCACGTCACCTCTGGACTGCTGGCGACCTTGCGTGACTCGCTTCCCGACCTGCAGAAAACCGCCCTGCGGCTGGACGCCCTGGACCTGAGTGTCAGTCTGGAGAATGAGTTCTTTGTTGCCTCCACCCAGTTGCGCGACAACCTGGACCAGGTATCCCGCAAGCAGCGGCTGCGCTTCCTCAAGGGCGGCGTGGATGCCCTCTACGGCACCGCCATCATCGGCCAGCGCCAACGTAAGGCGCTGCACGCCAGCTTCCAGCAGATGATCAACGACACCATTCCCCTGGCGCTCTATAAGCAGGAGCTGGATTACCTCTCCCGCGTCCCCGGCTGGGGGGCGCAGGGGCTGCGGCTCCACTTCCAGCAGACCATGGATAAGTTCGCCGAGATCGAACCCCTGGCCAACCTCTTTATCCAGGACCGCCTGCGCGGCAGTCCCCTGCTGTTCTACTCTAGCCTGCTGGACAGTCTGCTCAAGGACGCCAACCGCCTGGCGGGGGTGCGCCACTACCTGCTGGACCGAGAGATCGGCGCCGGCCTGCACGGCCTGAACCCGGGTCTGTCGCGGGGTATCCTGCACACCTCCACGCCCAAGGGGGGCGTGGCCGGGTTCAAGAGCGACGGCATCTATCTGCTGCCCGAGACGGTCTCCGACCTGCCGCCAGTGGCGGGGATTCTCACCCTGGGCGAGGGCAATCCCCTCTCCCATGTGCAGCTGCTGGCGCGCAACCTGGGCATCCCCAACGTGGCGGTGGACACTGCCCTGCTGGACAGACTGAAACCCTACGACGGCAAGCGGGTGGTGTTGGCGGTGAGCCCCGCCGGGTCCGTGCGGCTGACCCTGGACAACGGCAAGTGGGACGAGATTTTCGGCGCGGAGCAGTCGGGAGCGGATGCGGTGATCCGTCCCGACCTGAACAAGCTGGACCTGGCGCAGCGCGACTTCCTGCCCCTGAGCCGTCTGCGGGCCGACGATTCAGGCCGCAGCGTGGGTCCCAAGGCGGCCAAGCTGGGCGAACTGAAACACCACTATCCCGAAGCGGTGGCCGAAGGGCTGGCCATCCCCTTCGGGATGTTCCGGGATCTGCTGGGTCAGCCCATGGCGGGCGAGGGCAAGAGCGTATTCGACTGGATGGTGGATCAGTATGCGCAACTGCGAAAGATGCCGGCCGGTTCGGAACAGCAGAAACAGGCCACCGAGCGCTTCCGCCAGCGTCTTCAAAACTGGATCCGCAACGCCGATCCGGGTGACGCGTTCCGCCGCAAGCTAAAGGCGGCCATGGAGGAGGCCTTCGGTAAAGACGGCAGCTACGGCGTATTCGTACGCAGCGACACCAATGTGGAGGATCTGCCCGGATTCACCGGCGCCGGGCTCAATCTCACGGTGCCGAACGTGGTGGGCTATGACAACATCCTCGCCGCCATCTCCCAGGTCTGGGCCTCGCCCTTCAGCGCCCGCGCCTACGCCTGGCGGCAGAGCCATATGGAGCTGCCGCAGCATGTCTATCCCGCGGTGCTGCTGCTGCGCAGCGTGCCCGCAGACAAGTCCGGGGTGCTGGTTACGCAGGACATCGACAGCGGTGATCGAAGCTGGCTCTCGGTGGCGGTGAACGAAGGGGTGGGCGGCGCCGTGGATGGCCAGGCGGCGGAGTCCCTGCGCATCAATACTGAGGACGGCAGCGTGCGCCTCATGGCCCAGGCCTCCGCCCCCATCCGCCGCAAGCCCCTGCCGCAGGGTGGGATTAGCAAGCTGCCTGTGAGCGGCTCGGAGAGCGTGTTGAAGCCGGAAGAGATCAAACAGCTTATTCAGTTGAGCCGGGAACTGCCGCGGCGCTTTCCCGCCGTGGTGGATGATCAGGGGAAACCCGTTCCCGCCGACATCGAGTTCGGTTTTCTGGATGGCCAGTTGAAGCTGTTCCAGATCCGGCCCTTCCTGGAGAGCAAACGCGCCCGCGGCAGCGCCTTTCTGAACCGCATGGATGAGGGGCTGAAGGCCTCGCAGCAGATCCAGGTTGCCCTGAACGAAGTGCCAAAAACACCATAAGGAGCCATCGGCATGATGCGACGTTTTAAACAGACCCTGCTCGCGGCCTCCCTGACGGCTTTGACCGGCACGGCCGGCGCCTATCCGCTGGATGGCTATCAGGATACGGGGATTCGCCGGGTGGAGGGCGCGCGTCTCGCCCACGAGGGGATCATCCGCGGCCGCAAACAGCCCGCCGGCGCCCTGCTGCCCACGGGACAGGTGGATATCCGGCTGCCCAATGGCAACGGCCCCGAGGGTCTGCCCACGGCCGATCCCGAGCTCACCGCCCAGATCAAGGCGCTGCTGGGTGATAACCTGGAACGCTATGGGGTCGCCATTTTGGACCTCAGCGATCCGGACAACCCCCGCTATGCGGAGCACCGCGCCGAGGTGACCCAGAACGTGGGCAGCGTGGGCAAGATCGTGGTCGCCCTGGCGCTGTTTCAGGCCCTGGCCGATGCCTACCCCAACGATCTGCAGGCGCGCAGGCGGGTACTGAAGGAGACCGTGATCACCGCCGACGACTTTATTATTTACGATCACCACAAGGTACGGATCTGGGACCCCGAGACCCAGCAAACCAGCCAACGTCCCATCAAGGTGGGCGATCAGGCGACCCTGTGGGAGTACCTGGACTGGATGCTCTCCGCCAGTTCCAACGCCGCCGCCGCCACGGTGATGAAGCAGGCGCTGCTGGTGTGCCAGTTCGGCGACCGCTACCCGGTCTCCGATGAGGAGTCCACCCGTTTTTTCGCCGAGACCCCGCGCAAGGAACTGCAGGCGCTCTATAAAAGGTGCGCCGTGGAACCCATCAGCCGCAACGGTCTGGACGTGAACCAACTCCATCAGGGCAGCTTTTTTACCCGTGAGGGTAAACGGCGGGTTCCCGGCTCGGGTCCCAGCTACGCCTCCGCCAAGGAGTTGCTGCGACTTACGCTGGCCCTGGAGCGGGGGCAGCTGGTGGATGAGTTCTCCAGCCGTGAGATCAAGCGGCTGCTGTATATGACCGAGCGGCGCATCCGCTACGCCTCTTCGCCCGCCTTGGCGGATGCGGCGGTCTATTTCAAATCCGGGTCGCTCTACAGCTGCAAAAACGAGGAGGGCTTCAAGTGCCGTAAATACCACGGCAACGTGAAGAACTATATGAACTCGGTGGCGATAGTGGAGAGTCCGGCGGAGGGCCGCCAGCTGCACTACGTAGTGACGCTGATCTCAAACGTGTTGCGGAAGAATTCGGCGGTGGATCACCAGACCCTGGCGACCCGCATTCATCGGCTTATAGAGAAGCGCCACCCGATAGAGCAGCAAGCTTCTGCGGCACCACCAGATCATCAATCGGGCCAATGAGCTGGCTCAACCAGCGGCCGCCGTCCTGATGTTTGGCCAGACCCACCACGATGTATTTGTGGCCGTCATGCTCCACCAGGGCACCGTCCGCATGCCAGGTACGCCAGGTGCCTGATTTGCGGTAGATGTTCACCCCGGGACGGTCCTGCAGACCCTTGACGAACTTATGCTTGATGCCCGGATGGGAAAGGATCTCTTTCATCTCCTTGGTCAGCTCGGGGGACACCAGCTGACCCGTTTCCAGCAGATAGAAGAAGCGCGCGGTCTGGATGGCGGTAGCGCCGTGGGACAGGTTATGCAGGGGGTCTTTTTTCCACGCGCCTTTCTTGGAGTACTCCTTGCCGACCCAGAGTCCGCCGTTGTATTGGGGATCATAGAGACGGAAACGGGGTGAGGTAAGGATTTCGGCGATGCGTTCGATGCCGACGCGGCGGGTCATGCGGGCGGCTTCGGTATTGGAGGAGAAGCGGATCATCTGGGTCAGGGAGTCGCGGGTCTCCTGGTCCAGCTCCATGCGGCCTTCATCAATCTCCACGAAGGCGGCCAGCAGGATGGCGATCTTGGGCAGGCTGGCGGCATAGATCATCTCATCGCCGTTCACTTCCGCCAGGCGCGGGTTGGCCGGATCGGTGATGTCGGTGACGGTCAACGCCAGCTGTTTGTTGGCCACCGCCTGTTGCAGTCCCAGGTGTTTGATCACCTGATTTACGTTTCGCTGCAGTTCGGGATCGCGGCAGTCGCGCAGCAGCGGATAATCGGAATCATCCATGGAGTCTGCCGCAACGGCGCATGCCAGCAGGCTCAAAACGAGTAGGGTTACTGTACGAAAGATGGCTTTCATATGTTCCTTCGCGTCGGCGGCAATTGCACTTGCCAAAAAATTTTAGAGAACCTATTATATTTTTTCATAAAAGTCAATAAATTACGGTTTTGCCATCAGCATAGGGAGGCGGATATTTCAGTGTCAACAGTGCGGGAAAAGTATGCAGGAACCGTACCGGCCGGGGTCTCTCCCCTGGCCCGCGCCGTCATCCTGTTTATCAATTTTTTCCTGATTATCCTCGCCTACTACCATATCAAGCCCGCCAGCCGCTCCCTGTTTATCGAGTATCTGGGGGGCGACCGGCTGCCCTACGTCTGGATCGGCACCGCCCTGTTTCTCGGCGCCATTATCGGCATCTATCACCGCATCGTGGCAAAACATAGCCGCATCAACGTGGTGCTGGGCAGCCTGACCCTGTTTATCGCCATCCTGATAGGATTTTATTTCTTGCTGACCTCGCCCAGCAAGGAAGGCGCCGTGGCCTTCTACATCTTTGCCGACGTGTTCAGCGTGATCCTGGTGGAGCAGTTCTGGAGCCTCACCAACACCGTATTCGTCACCGAGGAGGGCAAACGCTGGTACGGCTTCATCGCCACCGGCGGCCTGGTGGGCGGCGTGGCGGGCGGCATGGCCGCCAGTTCTCTCCTGGATCATACTTCGTTGCATACTCAGGAACTGCTTTTGGTGGCGGCGGCGATCCTGGCGCTGATTTTTGCCATCAATCTGGTCATGGAGCGGCTGCACCTGTTCCGTGAGGCCCCCTATCCCGAGACACCCGTCGTCCCCAGCGACGGCTGGCGGGTGCTGTTCGAGAACCGCTACCTGATGCTGATCGCCGCCGTGCTGTTGCTGGCCCAACTGGCCCAGCCGCTGGTGGAGTATCAGTTCATCAAGACCATTGAGGCGCAGTTGACGGAGCTGGATATGCGCACCGCCTTTATCTCCAGCTTTTTCGCCATCATGGGCATGGTCTCCATCGGCGTGAACCTGTTTCTCACCCCGCTGGTGCACCGCTATCTCGGCGTCATCGCGGGACTGCTCGCCCAGCCCCTGCTGCTCGGCATCTCCTCCCTGGTCTTTTTCACCACCAGTACGCTCTATACCGCCGGGGCCATGAAGATCTGCGATCGCGGACTCTCCTACTCCATCAACCGCGCCTCCAAGGAGCTGCTCTACGTGCCCATCGATCCCCTGCACACCTATCAGATCAAGGCGTGGATCGACATGTTCGGCTACCGGGTGTTCAAGGTCTTCGGCTCGGTGCTCATCCTGCTGCTGACCCAGTGGACGGACGCGGGGATCAGCGTCGCCCAGATCAGCTGGCTCACCATCGCCTGCTGCCTGGTCTGGGTGGGCGCGATCTATCAGTTGTCCCACGAGTACCGCCGTATCGCCGCATTGCCGTTGCCGGCCTGAGTGCGGGGCGGTACTGTTCAGGTATGTTGAAACACGCCTTTTCCCGTACCCGTTCCCATGATGCGGATGGCGGCGCCACCGCCTTCGCCACCCTCTCCGCGGTGGTGATCATCGCCCATCAGGTGGCGGGCAAGGCCACCCGCGACGCCCTGTTTCTTACCCACTACGATGTCACCGACCTGCCCAAGGTGGTGATCCTGGGGGCGATCTGTTCCGTGCTGGCGGTGCTGCTCATGTCCCGGCTGCTGACCCGCCGCGGGCCGGCGGCCGTGGTGCCCGCCGCCTACACCCTGAGCGCCCTGCTGTTCTTCGGCCAGTGGTACATCCTTCCGCTGGTGCCCGGCCTGGCGGCGCTGACCCTCTATCTGCACATCTCCATGCTCGGCGCGGTGCTCATTAGCGGCTTCTGGTCGGTGTTCAATGAACGCTTTGATCCGCACAGCGCCAAGCGCATCGTCACCCGCATCGCGGCGGCGGCCACCCTGGGTGGGCTGGCGGGGGGTTTGATCGCCGAGCGGGTGGCCGCCATCACCGACATCCGGACCATGCTGCTGGTGTTGGGGGCGGCGCACCTGTTCAGCGCCTTCAGCGTGAGGAAGGTGGGCCGCTCCGGCCCGGCGCCGGATGTGCAGCGCAGCGACGAGACCATGAACGGCCTGCAGGCCTTGAAGCGCACCCCCTATCTGCAACAGATGGCCCTGCTGATGATCCTCGGGGCGGTGGTGGCCGCGTTGCTGGATTACGCCCTGAAGGCGGAGGCCTCGGCGCGGTACAGCAGCAGTGAATCCCTGATCGCCTTTTTCGCCCTGTTCTACGCCATCTCGGGCGTGGCGGCCTTCCTGCTCCAGACCGCCTTGGGGCGCCGCGCCCTGAAAGGCCTGGGATTGGGGAAGACCATCGCCGTGATGCCCGCCACCGTGATCGTGACCGGGTTCATCGGCGTCACCCTGACCAACCTCTGGACCGTGATCATCCTGCGCGGCGCCCAGACGGCCATCGGCAACTCCCTCTTCCGCTCAGGCTTCGAGCTGCTCTATTCGCCCGTGGCGCGCGAGAAAAAACGCGCCGCCAAATCCATCATCGACGTGGGCGCCGAGCGGGTGGGCGACATGCTCGGCGGCGGCCTGATCCTGGCGCTGCTCGCCTTGGTGCCGGCCCTGCCCAACTCCCTGGTGATCGGCCTGGCCATCGTGGTGGCGGGGATTTCGCTCATTGTGGTCAGCTGGTTGAGGCAGGGTTATGTGGCGCAGCTGGCGAACAGCCTGCGGGACGGTCAGATTGAGATTAACGCCAGCGCGCTGGTCAATCTCTCGCCGCCGCAATACGCCGCCACACCTTTGCAGGTGGAGTTCCCGGCGGGGGAGGCGACCGGCGATGCCGTGCCGGTCAGAAACTTCCCGGGAGGCGTGAATTTCACGGCCGCCGAGGCGGTACCCAAAAGCACCGCCTCCGACTCCATCGTGGCCGCCATCGAAGACCTGCGCTCCAACGACCCGGCAAGGATGCACGGCGTCTTCACCACGGCGCAACTGAACCCGATCCTGGTGCCCCACATCATCCCCCTGCTGGGGTATGAAGAGCTGGCCCATGAGGCGCAGCGCTCCCTGGGCCGTATCTCCGCGGGGATCGAAGGCCAGCTGGCGGACGCCCTGCTGAACCCGGGTTATCTGACCCCCGTGCACCACCGCCTGGTGGAGGTGCTGGAGGACCTGGGCAGCCAGCGCGCCATCAACGGCCTCCTGGCCGGTCTGGAGGCGGGCCAGTACGAGGTCCGCTACAGCTGCGCCATGGGCATGTATCGGCTCACGGCGAGGAAGCCGCAACTTCATATCTCGCGCAACCCCGTGCTGGGGACGGTGGAGCGGGAGCTGGAGAACGATCGCAACTGGACCCTGCGCCCCCCGCGCGCGTCCGGCAGTGGCGGTCCCGCCGGGCACATCGCCAACAAGAGTCTCGAATACATCTTCCGCCTGCTGGCCCTCATCTATGACCGCGAGGTGGTGAATAGCTGCTATCAGGCACTGCTGAGCGAGAACCGCACCCTGTACGGCACCGCCCTGGAGTATCTGGACAACACCCTGCCGTCGAACATCCGCGATAACCTCTGGCCCTTCATCAAGGGCACGGTGGAGGTGACCAAAGGCCATCGCGATCACCAGGAGTTGGTGGATAAGCTGCTGCACCTGACGCGGAACCTGGTGATGGGTCACGGAGAGGGGGTGGAGTTCGACGTGGCGGAGCTGGAGAGATACACCGTGATCCGCCTGACCGGCGAGGTGGACCTGGCGGTCGCCCCCGTGGTGGGCAAACAGATCCTGGAGGTGCTGGGCCACGGCAAGAATCTGGTGGTGGACCTCTCCCAGGTGAGCTACATCGACAGCTCCGGCATCTCCAGTCTGGTGGAGGGGCTTCAGTATGCCCAGAACATGGGCCTGGAGTTCGCCCTGGCGGGGCTGGGCGAAGGACCCATGAAGGTGCTGCAGCTCTGCCGTCTGGATTCGGTGTTCACCATCTACGATTCGGTGCTGCCTGCCGAGTGATGCGCCGCGGCGCGATCTGGTGCCAGGGATTCTTCCTGCGCTACACTCGGGCCATAACAATCAATAACGGAAGGGGTTTGCCATGTCCCGTAGATGTACGCCCGTTGCTGCCGTATTCGTTTTTATCCTTTGTCTTTGCTGGCTGATCCCCGCCGCCCATGCGGTCGTGCTCAAGGATTCACGGCACGATTTCCGCCTGGAGCATCCGGCCAGTTGGCGCGACAACAGCGTCGCCATCAAGGGCGACCTGGCGCGCCAGCTGCTCGCGCCGGGCGGTGACGCGGCGGTGGAGGTGTACGCCGCCCGTGGCGACAATCCCGGACTTGAGCGTATCGCCGCCACCTTCGAGGGCGCGGGCACCATGCCGTACCTGGCCCGGCGTCTCTCGTCGAAGACGGTGCGGGCGGGCGCGGCCCAAGGCCTGTTGCGCAGCTACCAGGGCGAACATGGAGGCAATACCCTGGAGGCGACGGTGCTCTATCTCTATCACCAGGGCACCGCCTATGCGGTCATCGGCTTCGGCGCGCGCGGCGGCGCTGGGGCGGGAGAGATGCGCAGGATCGTCCAGAGTTTCGCGGTGGGACCGAAGCCCGCGCCCCCGGCGGCCAGGGGCGATGGCGAAGGGGAGGGCGTGGCCGAGGCGCGCCGCTGGCAGTGGGCGCATGTGGCCGATTACGGCGTGTGGATACGCAAGCCCGCCTCCTGGCCGGCCCGCGCCTGGGTGGAGGACGGCATGCTCTCGTTGAACATCGAGGCGCCGCCGGGCGAAGGGGGCGTGCTGTTGTGGGGCGGCGATCTGGGGCAGGCCCTCAGCGCCGATCAACTGGCGGAACTGTGGGAGTCCAACGCGGGCAACATGCCCAACCTGGCGCGTAAAATTGAGCCCGGCCGCATCAGGCGTTCGGGCAGCGGCATCCAGGGCGCCCCGATCCAGTTCCGCGAATTCGCGGGCGTCGTGGACGGCGTCGCTACCCGCACCTATGTGGGGTACGTCACCCACGGCAGCCGCGGTTTCGTGGTCATGGGCGTCTATCCCGAGGGCAACGCCGCCGCCGAGGAGCGGGTGCGCCAGGGTGTGCTCGGCCTGCGGCTGGCGCGGCCCAACGACTCCCAGATCGCCTCCTCGGGCGGCATCGTCAAAGTGCCGCTGAAGGGCGGAAGCGCGGTCGCGGCCACGTCGGCGCCCGTTACGCCGAAGGCGGACAAACCGCCCGAACGGAAGGCGGATAAAGGCGCGCCGAAGCAGGCCCCGCTGGCGATCACCTCCGCCACCATCAAGACCCTGTCCACCACCCCGGATATGTCTCTGGTGCTGGCCGGGAACCTGCTCTACAGCGACGGCATCCCCGATCTGGATCCCGAGTTCGCCGCCCTGCGGCGTTTTCATCATAGTGCAGTGGCCAAGCTCCCGGCCGCCATGGATACCCTGGGCGCGCAGCTCGACCGCCTGCGTGGCGTGAGCCGGGCGTTTGACCAGACCGCCTGGCGCGGTTTCCTGCGCGTGGGCGCGGCCACGGAGAAGGAGGAGGCGCTGGGACTGATCCTGGTGCTGGAGAAGGATCTGCTCGACCGCGGCGTCCGCTATGCGGCCGCAGAGTCGGCCCAGTGGGTCGCCATCGAGGCGACGCGCAAGGCCCTGGCCGCAGCCCGGCGTGACGAGAACAATGGTCCGCCCGGCGCGTCCCCCGTGCGCGCCCGTCTCAACGCCCGGCTGATCGATCAGTCGCTGCAACTGCTCAACTTCTACGCCCAGAAGCTCCTGGCCGTGGCCGTGCCCTATGCGCGTCTGCACGGACTGGAGGCCAACCCCAACCTGGCCCTGCCTCCCGCCCTGCTGGATTCGCTCCAGCCGATTCATGCGGATACGGACGCCCGCGGCAGTGAGATGACCCGCGGCCTCATGGAGGCGTGGTCGGGCGCCGCCGGGGTGTTGCAGGTCCTGGACGAGGCGGCGCAGGTCAACGGCGAGGTGGGGAAGCTGGCCGCCGCCCGCGCGGGCGAACAGGCGCGGTCCTACCGCGGCGAGGCGCAGCGACTGGCGCGGACGGGCGAGGACGATCTGGCGCAGGTGCTCAACGGCATGGCCGATGCGCTCGATGCCCTGCGTAGCGCCCCCGCCCTGGCCGCGCGGCCGCCCAGTGAAGAGGCCCCGCTCTACGCTCGGGTGCTGCGCGAACTGCCTGATTTGTCGGCCCTGCTCGGCATCGGGAGCGC
Source organism: Sedimenticolaceae bacterium (assembly GCA_050295355.1). GTDB lineage: Bacteria > Pseudomonadota > Gammaproteobacteria > Chromatiales > Chromatiaceae > CBFDBF01. The sequence continues at coordinate 2,283 of JBNKPL010000035.1, read as the reverse complement.
CCACGCCGGGGTGTGGGACAGCATCTCCAAACACGCGGGCAACCTCTGGAGCGGCGTTAAGGGCACCGTGCATGACGCGGTTAACCTGCCCCTGGAGGCCTACAACAAGATCACCCGCTACGGCGCACAGGAGCTTATGGATATCCACTACGGCGTCGGCAGCAAGCGCCCCGCCGACATCCTGCGCGACCTCAAGGCGGGCTTCGCCGACATCGTGGGCAAGGTGGGCACCGGGCGTCTGGGCCAGGACGCCATGGATACCGCCCAGGGTGGTTTCAAGGCGCTGGATGATGTGATCGGCAAGGGGGTGGTGGCCCAGGGACTAGCCAACGCCGTCACCGTCGGCGGCTACGGTCTGGCCAAGGATCTGGTCACCCTCAACGACGGCCGCGCCGATACCCTCAGCAAGGTACAGGCCGCCGCGGGCGTGGCGCTCTCCTTTGGGCCGTTGCAGAACCTCGCCAACAACGCCCTTTCGAGCGTGGGCGGTGGCATCCTCAGGGGGTTGAAGGGGGCGGCGGGCGCCGCCGGGCGGGTGATGAAGGGCGCGCTCAACAGCCTCGCCGAGCACGGCGCCCTGCAATCCCTCAGTCATAACGCCGCCCTGCTCAAGAGCCTGATCGCGGGTGGCGGGGAGCTGGGCGATGCGGCCATGAAGAAGATCACGGGCGCACTGCTCTCCAACGCCGACGATGTGGCCCGCCAGTTGGCGCGGGTGCAGGGCGCCAACAAGGCGCTGCTGGATGCGGTGGGCGACGGCCTGCGCGGCACCATGGGGGAGCTGGCCGAGGGTCTGGTGCAGGGGTTCAAGGGTGAGGCCGGCAATGTGCTCGGCGCCCTGCGCGGCGCGCTGTTCGACGCCTATTCCAAGACCGGGCGTGAGTTTCTTAGCGAACTCGGCAAGGGCGGTTTCAAGGGGATGCTCGCCAACCTTACGCGCTACGGCTGGCAGTCGGTGATCTCCGAGGGTATGGGCAATGCGATGAAGGCCTACATCGCGGAAGGCTGGAAGCAGTGGTTCGGCGCGCCCGCCACGCAAGTGGCGGCCAAGCCCGCCCGCAAACCCACGGCGGCGGATGTGCCTTCGGCGGCGCAGTATCTGCCGCGGGCGGACGAACTGCCCGCCCACAAGGGGTGGACGAACTGGAGCCAGCACTGCCAGCCCCACAATGACGCCTTGCAGTCGGGTCCCAAGGCCACCTACCGCTCGGCCACCTGCGAGTATCGCCGTACTCACAAGGAGCTGAAGAAGCAGGAACACATCAGCGTCACCATCACCACCACCGACCCGGGACGCTCTTTCCGCACCTGGCTGAATGAGATGCGCCAGAGCGATCCCCAGTGGGCGCGCGCCTGGCCGAAGCGGCAGGGGCCGTTCACCGACGGCAACAAGAGCCGTCAGGTGATCGAGCGCGGGCAGGTGTTCGTCAACATCAGTTGCGATATCTACGGGCAGGTGGGCGCGGTGGCCCAGGTGATTATGAACAAGCTATAGGGCCGCGAAGCGCGCGGCCCCGTACAGCGCCACTTGGTCGTTGAGGATGACCTGTACGGGGATGCCCTCCATCAGGGTCCGCATCTTGCCCTTGGCGCGGAACGCCTCCAGGAAGCCGGGTCGTTGCAGCCAGTTCAGGATCTTGGGGGCGATACCGCCGCCGAGGTAGAGCCCGCCCGTGGCCTTATGCTTCAAAGCCAGGTTTCCCGCCTCTGCCCCGTACATGCGCACGAACTGCTCCAGGGCCTGAACGGCGGTGGTGTCACCGCCTTCATCGGCGCGGACGGTGATCGCCGCGGCGGGGTCTTCGGCCTGAACCAGCCATTCGGGCATCGCCTTCCCCTGCTGTTGCAGCAGAAAACGGTAGAGGGTGACCAGTCCCGGTCCCGAGACCAGGTCCTCCCAGCAGGCGCGCCCCAGGGTTTGGCGCAGGTGTTGGGCGAGCTGGAACTCCAGCTCATCGGCCGGGGCGAGATCGCAGTGTCCCCCCTCGGTGGCGAAGGGGTGATGACGTTCGCCGTCCCAGTAGAGACCCGCCTCGCCCAGGCCGGTCCCGGCGGCGATCACGGCGCGGTTTCCCGATGCGTCAGGCAGGCCCGTCTGCAGGGTGAGCAGATCGTCCTCTTGAAGCGAGGGCAGTCCCCAGGCGACGGCCTCCAGATCATTGAGCAGGGCCACGCGGGGAATCCCCAGCTCTCTTTCCAGTTCATCCGCATCCACCGTCCAGGGCAGGTTGGTGGTGCTGCAGCGCCGCCCGGCAATCGGCCCGGCGATGGCGAGCCCCGCGG
>JBNKPL010000034.1:0-22624 GCA_050295355.1 Sedimenticolaceae bacterium | reverse complement strand
CGGCGCGCGCCTTCTTCTTGCCGCCGGAACGCCAGACAAGCTTATAGGGACCGGACATGGGCTCATCGCTGAACACCGGATTGCCCTCCCGGTCCACATATTTGAAGATTTCGGCAGACGACGGCGGGGCGTTCAGCAGCAGACCGAACACCACTCCCCACACCAGCCATATATGCCGCAGTTGCTTCACGGCCACCTCGTATCTTGGTTTTTGTGTTACTACTTTAGGCTATCCTGATAATAAATCAATACCTTACAGGCATTTTTTACAGCTGTTTATAGATCCTAGGCGCCACAGCACTTTTTGTACTTCTTACCGCTGCCGCAGGGACAGGGGTCGTTTCTGCCCACCCGCGGCGTCTCGCGGACGAAGGTCTCGGGCGTTCCGAGCTTGCCGTCCAGATAGTACCAACGGCCGTCTTGTTTCTGGAAACGGCTGAACTCGTGGTGCCGGCGGGTGGCTCCCTTCTCCCGGAAGCTGGCGATAAATTCCACCATACCCTCTTCGTCTTCCTCGCTCCCCTGCTCCACGTCGCCGATCTCCAGGCCCAGCCAGTCGGCCCCCTCCGCCCAGCGCCGGGTAGCCGCCGCATCGTAGTCCGAACGGTGATTGGGATGCAGGGTCTCGCCGAGATAGTCGATCTCGCATTGGACATAGGCGCTGTAGCGGGAACGCATCAGCGCTTCCGCGGTAGGCGCCGCCTGGTCACCCGATATCAGGGGTCCGCAACAGGTTTCATAGGACCGGCCGCTGCCGCAGGGACATTCGCTCATTCTGGTTTTCTCCCGGTTATCCAACTATTTCCCGTTAATGGTACGCCAGCTTTTATTCAATTGGGAACGAAAAAGAAGTTTCCACAATAGCTAAGTTTGTTATACAGTTGTTATATAAGAATATTTCCCGATTGCATACGGAAGCGGGGGCGCAAACGGGTACTCCATCGGGGTGTCTAGGAGTTGGTACGTCATGGCAGCGGATACAAAAAAATTGATCGCCTTCCCCATACCCGAGCAGCAGTTGCTGTCTGGTAAGAGCGGCCGTAAAAACTATCTGCAACGCCTGCACCAGCGGGTAAAATCACTGCCCCTTGCCAATAGCGTGAGCGCGATCCGTGAACTCACCGAGATCATCTCTTTCTCCAACCGCCTTGATTTCCCGCCGCGCGAGCGCCTGGACCTGCTGACCAAGATCAGCACCGACGTCGCCCAGATCATGCCTGCGCTGGAGCAGCAGGTAAAAGACCTCGCGGCGCCTTTGACGGAGAAGGAAGAGGGCCTGATACGGTTGATCAGCCAAGCCCATTTTGAGCTGGCCCTGGCCTATCGCTGCGCACTCAGCGCCCCCCTGACCATCGGACTGTTTGATAAGGCCGACCGGATTTCCGAGGCGAAGGTGGTTCGCAACTCCATTCACCATCTTGGTGAATTGGCCCGTTTCCGCTACCTTTCGCACACCCAGCCAAAATCGGAAACCTGGAAACAGATCTATTCCCTGTACCGTTATGCACGGGCCAGGGGGATACATCAGCTTGCGCCGCCGTCCACCCCCGGGTGCAACACCGTCACCATTGAAGACACCCTGATATCGGTGCTGCTTACCGCGATGAGCGCCCCGCTCACCCTGCGCGGCAGGGATTTCCACAAGCTGATTCAACTGCTGCCCACCTTTGTCCCCTATGCGGCGCTGGAGCCGGTCACTCCGGGTTCCGGGCAAGAGACAAAAATACTGGTCAACCTGGCGAGCACCAAGCCGCCCAAACGGGTAACTTTCCAAAAAGGGGATGTGGACCCGGACACCTGCATGGCATTCAACACCACGTCGCTACTGACCGCGGTGAAAAATGAACTGGCTAAAAAATCCCCTACTTCCGGCCCCACCGCCTGGCAGACCTTTTTCCACGACACCGGGCTGGCGGATGACCTGATCCGCAACTGGAGCGGGGACACCACCCGCGGTTCACCGCGCATCTCCGGCAACAAAATGGACATGGAGGTTCTGATCGGGGCGGCGGATATCCCAAGCATCCTGCAAAAAACCTACAGGATCACCTCCGTCAGCGGCATGCAGCAACACGATGAAGATGGTTCTGACCATCTGGATGAGTTAGAGGCTGTTGGTGTCATCGATGTGAGTGAAATGGAAACCATCATGATCGACACCATGGACCCGGACATCAATCCGCCCGTTTCGGACGATGATCAGGATGAAGAGTCCGCAGAGTCCGAATCGAAATTGAGCGAAACGGGCATCCTTTCCCGTGACCGTTCCCAGCGCTGCCGTACCGTGAATTTCAGCAGCGGCGGCTACCAACTGAATACCAAACCCAATTCCCATTTCCGCATCCATGTGGGTGAACTGACCGCCGTGCGCGAGGAAAACAGCGACCGCTGGATGCCTGCCGCCATACGCTGGGTTCGCAAGCATGGTTCGCAACTGGATTTCGGCGTCAAACTGCTGGCCCCGATCATGTATCCCGGCACCATCAAAACGGAGCCGAGTACGAATCAGAGGCTGGAAACCCCCTGTCTGGTATTGTGCGAAGCGGGAACGCCGCCGGTCCCCAAACAGATCATCCTCCCCTCCCCGGGACTGGGCCTGGGAACCACGGGCACGCTGGAAGTGAATAACACCACTATCACCCTGGCGCTGGATGAGGTGATGGCGGAGACCGGCAGTTATGTGGGGTATGAATTTACCCCCATGGCCGCCAAAAAACCCTCATAGCCCCAGCTCTTTCCAGCGCTTCTCCAGCCGTTTCAGGGAGACGGGATAGGCGGTCTTGAGTTCCTGCGCGAACAGGGAGACCCGTAACTCCTCGAAGGCCCAGCGCAACTCCTCAATGCGTTCGTCCCGCCGGCCGGCGAGGCGGTATCGCTCCTCCCGCTCCCGCCAGGATTGATATAGGGTCCCCATCTCCCCCCTCAACTGCCGGTCCCGGGCCGCCGCATGGCTGAGCTTTTCCAGGCGTTTTTCCAGCGCCGCCAGATAACGCGGCAGATGCTGTAGCTGTGCGTAGGGGGTGTGCTGCAAAAAACCCATGTACAGCAGCCGGTCCAGTTGCTGCCGCATGTCCGTGAGCGAGGCAATCCAGTTGATCTGGGTATGGGCGGAGAGCGCCTTTCTCAGTTGCTGATACTGATCCAGTATGACACCCACCTGCTCCAGCACCTCCTGGGCGGTACTCATGAGTTGCCCTTTGCGTTCGGCGATCCGCTGTTCAAATTGCCGGGCGTTGCGCACTGGTGGCAGATCTTCGGTAAAGGTGAGATCAAATATCAGCGCCACCAGCTCCTGTTCCAGATCGGCGGCGGGCCGTTCCCACCCCTCGGGCGTGGGCGCCGCCTTGGCGTACTGTAATCGCATGGTCTGGAGTCCCGGCAGGTTACGGCGCAGATAGTGCACCTCTTGGGCCAGGTTCAGCATAAAGAGCCGGCGCAGACCCGCACGCAGGGTGCGCTCCGCGTTCTCCTTGGAATCCAGCACCCGCAGGGCCACCGAATCGCCCCGGTCCAGCAGGGCGGGAAAGCCGCGCAGCTGGATGCCGCCCCGGTCCAGCTCCACCGATTCGGGCAGGTCGCCGAAATCCCAGGTCTTGATGCCGTCCCGCTCCAGGCCGGACACGGGCAGTTGATGGAAGCGCTCCCCACCCTCGCCGCCGTGCTTCTGTCTGAGCTTGATCAGATCCCGCCCCGAGGCGATGACCCGGCCGTTCTCATCCTGGACCTGGATGTTCATGCGCAGGTGTTCGGGTACGGCATCCTCCCGCCAGGCGTCCTCGGGGATATGAACGCCCGTCATGGCCTTGAGCTGCTCGGCCAGGGCCAAAGTCAGGGGGCGGTCCGATGGGTCCAGCACCTTGAGGCAGGCGTCCGCATAGTCCGGCACTGGAACGAATGCTTTGCGCAGCGGCTTGGGCAGGCCCTTGATCAAGGCGATGACCCGCTCCCGCAACAGCCCCGGCACCAGCCACTGGCAGCGCTCCTCCGTCACCTGATTGAGCACCGCCCGGGGCACCCGCAGGGATACACCGTCCGCCTGCTGTCCCGGGCTGAAGTGATACTCCAGGGGAAGCTGCATGCCGTTGAGATCCAGGTGGTCCGGGAACGCCTCGCTGGAGACCTCGGCCTCCCGCTGCATAAGGTCCTCCTGGCGCATATGCAGGAGCTTCGGCTGTTCCTTCGTTGCCTTGCGCAGCCACTGATCGAACTGGGGGGCGCTGTAGATCCCCTCGGGGATGCGTTTGTCGTAGTACTCAAACAGGGTCTGCTCGTCCACCAACAGGTCCTGGCGGCGCGATTTGTGTTCCAGCTCCCGCACCTCTTCGATCAGCTCCCGGTTGTGACGCCAGAAGGGAGCGCGGCTGTGGAAGTCCCCCTCCACCAGGGCGAAGCGAATGAAGATCTCCCGCGCCTCGGCCGGCTTGATGGGGCCGTAGTTCACCTTGCGCCTCGCCACCAGGGTGATGCCGAACAGGGTGACCCGTTCGTAGGCCGCCACCTGACCGCGCTTCTTCTCCCAGTGGGGTTCGGAATAGCTGCGTTTCAGCAGATGGCCGGCCAGGGATTCGATCCACTCTGGCCGCACCATGGCCACCCCGCGGGCATAGAGTTTGGTGGTCTCCACCAGCTCCGCCGCCACCACCCATTTGGGCTGCTTGGCGAACAGGCTGGAGCCGGGAAAGATATGGAAGCGGCTGTTTCTGGCCCCCAGGTACTCCCGCTCCTTGCCACCGGCCTTGAAGCCGATGTGGCTCAACAGGCCGCTCAGGACCGCCTTGTGGATCTCCTGGTAGCCCGCCTCGGCCTGGTTTTCCTTGTAGCCCATCTCGTGCATCTGGCCGCGCAACTGATGGTGGATGTCGTGCCACTCCTGCACCCGGGTCCAGGAGAGGAAACGGTCCCGGCAGTGGCCGCGGAACTTGCGCTTGCTCAGGTGGCGCCGCTGTTCCTCAAGATAGCGCCACAGTTTGAGATAGCCCATGAAGTCGGACTCCTCATCCCGAAAGGCCACATGGGCCTCGTCCGCCGCCTGCTGTTTCTCCATGGGCCGGTCTCGCGGGTCCTGGACACTGAGTGCGGCGGCGATCACCAGCACCTCCTCCAGGCAGTGGGTGTGGGCCGCCTCCAGCAGCATGCGCCCAATCCTCGGGTCCACGGGCAGGCGCGCCAACTGGCGGCCCAGACGGGTCACCTTGCGGCCGCCGTCCACGGCGCCGATCTCCTCCAGCACCCGGTAGCCGTCCTTGATCAGGCGATGGTCCGGGGCGTCCACGAAGGGGAACTGCTCAATCTCGCCGAAACCGAGGAGTTTCATTTGCAGGATCACCGAGGCGAGGTTGGTGCGCAGGATCTCGGGCTCCATGAACTCGCGGCGGTCCTCGAAATCCTCTTCCGAGTAGAGCCGGATGCAGACCCCCGCCGCCACCCGGCCGCAGCGCCCTTTGCGCTGGTCGGCGCTGGCCCGCGAGACCCGCTCCACGGGTAGACGCTGCACCTTGCTGCGGTGGCTGTAACGGCTGATGCGGGCGAAGCCGCTGTCGATCACATAGCGGATGCCGGGCACCGTGAGGGAGGTCTCCGCCACGTTGGTGGCCAGCACGATGCGCCGCGCCCCCGAGGGGTGAAAGATCCGCGCCTGCTCCGCCGGTCCCAGACGGGCGTAAAGGGGCAGCAGCTCGGTGAGTTGCAGCTTGTGTTTGCGCAGCAGCTCCGCCGTCTCGCGGATCTCCCGCTCGCCGCTGAGGAACACCAGGATGTCGCCGCGGTCGATGCGGGAGAGTTCATCCACCGCGTCCAGCAGCGCCTGCTGCATGGGCTCTTCCCGTTCGCCGCCCCCTTCCTCTTCGGGCGGCCGATAGCGCACCTCCACGGGGTAGGTGCGGCCGGAGACGTTGATGATGGGCGCGCCGCCGAAATGTTCCGCGAACCGTTCCGGGTCGATGGTGGCGGAAGTAATGATCAGCTTCAGGTCCGGCCGTTTGGGCAGCAGCTGTTTCAGGTAGCCCAGGAGAAAATCGATATTGAGGCTGCGCTCGTGGGCCTCGTCGATAATGAGGGTGTCGTACTCGTTCAGGTAGCGGTCCTGCTGGATCTCCGCCAGCAGCATGCCGTCGGTGAGCAGCTTGATGTGGGTCTCGGGGCGGACATGGTCGTGAAAGCGGACCTTGTAACCCACCGCCGTGCCCAGCTCCCGCCCCAACTCTTCTGAAATGCGCGTCGCCAGGCTGCGGGCGGCGATGCGCCGTGGCTGGGTGTGGCCGATACGGCCCGGCACCCCCCGCCCCAGAGCGAGACAGATCTTGGGGAGCTGGGTGGATTTGCCAGAGCCGGTCTCGCCGCAGAGCACGATCACCTGATGGTCCCGGATCAGCTCCGCGATCTCCTCCCACTTCCCGCTGATGGGCAGTTCCGGCGGAAATTCCGGCCGCGGCAGGGTGTCGGCGCGCTGCTGTACCAATTGTTTGGACCGCTCCAGCTGTTCCCACAGCCGCGCCGCGCCCTGGTCGATGGGCTTGCCCTCCTGCTGCCTGCGCTGGAGGCCGTTCAGCCGCTTGTGCAGGGGATGGCGGTCCCGCAGCATGCAGGCATCGATCTCCTCGGGTTGGGGGAGCCTTGAATTCGCCATGGATGGGTTCATTACGTGTGTTTTGTTGCAATGCGCAAGGAGATCGCCCCGATGGCCTCTACGGGGATGCCGCCGCTCCCGAAGGCAAAATAGACCCTTCTTTTTATCACCTGCGCCCTCTGTCTTTGCCCTTGCAACACCCTTCGGTGCGCTATTTACACGTCAAATATCGCCATTGTACCGAATGAAAGGGCAAACAAACGCCTATTCGGGGTTTGATTCAATGCTGTTAATCGTTATTATTGGTATTACTAATGATTCAGGGGTCAGCAATGTCGTCACCAGCACCGCCGTATTACAAACAGAATCGCCTGAAACAGCTTCGCGCGTTCTGTAATGCCGCCCAGACCCACAGCGTAAGCGAGGCGGCGGAGAGGCTGTTTCTTAGCCAACCCACGGTTTCGCTGCAGATCCAGGCCCTGGAGCGGGAGTTCGAGACCATGCTGTTCGAACGCCGCGGTCCCAAGATCAAACTCACACCCGAAGGCGAGATCCTCTACAAGCTGGCGCAACCGCTGGTGCAGGGCATCGACGGCCTGCACGAGGCCTTCATCGCCCAGTGCGGCTCGCTGGAATCCGGGGAGCTTAATATCGCCTCTGGTGAGTCCACCATTCTCTATCTGCTGCCGGATCTGATGAAGGAGTTCGCCTCCCGCTATCCCAAGATCCGGCTGAAGCTGCATAACGTGACCGGCCGGGACGGCATGGCGCTGCTGCGCGCCGACGAAGTGGATTTCGCCGTGGGCTCCCTGCTGGATGTGCCGGAAGATATCATCTACCAGCCCGTGACCTCCTACGAGACGGCGCTCATCACCCCCCTCGATCATCCCCTGGCCGGCAAGGAGTCGGTGACCCTGGACGAGATCAGCCCCTACGGCCTGATCCTGCCGCCGCACCACCTCAGTACTTGGCGCATGGTGGATCTGGTGTTCAGCCAGAACAACGCCTCGTTCAAGGTGAATCTGGAGGCCGGCGGCTGGGAGGTGATCAAGACCTATGTGGAACAGGGCATGGGGATCTCCATCGTGTCGGCGCTCTGCCTGACCGGCAAGGAGAAGGTGGCCCGTATCTCCCTCAAGGAGTATTTCCCGGACCGCGGCTACGGCATCGTGCTGCGGCGCGGCAAGTTTCTCTCGCCCCAGGCCAAGCGGTTCATCGAGATCATGGCGCCGGACTTTTTCGATGATGAGGAGGACGCTCAGAAAGAGGCGGCTGAGGTCTAATCTCCCAGCACCACCTCAATATCCAGGGTCTCCTCCAGTACCATCAGCGCTTTGCGCAGTACCCTGAGCCGCACCCGGTCGCCCGGGCTGCGGTCGAGCAGTTCGATCCGGACATCCGCCGCCGTTTTGACCTGCGTCCCGTCCATACTCTGGATGCGGTCGCCCTCCTCAATCCCGGCTTTCTCCGCTCCGCTGGCGGGCGTCACCGCGGCGACCTCCACCCCTTTCCCGCCATCCTCCAGCATGACGCCCAGTTTGCCGGCCGGCGGCAGATCCTGCTTATCGGAAAAAAACAGATAATCGGCAACACCCGGTTCCGTGTTCACACTTTCGGCCGGAAGGAGAATACGGCCTTGCTCATCCGCCATACGCCGTGAGACCCGGCTGGGAATGCCCTGACCGTAGATCAGGTGTCCGCTGCCGGCCAGCACCACCATCTTGCGTACGGGGTGCTGTTGCAGGTATTTCGCCACCTGCTCCGCCATCCCCTCATCCCAGAGCAGCTGCACCTGAAGAAAGCGTTCGAACTTCCGCTCGCCACTATTGGGATGATGTTCAAAGGCCTCCTGGATACGCGCACGGTAGTCCGGATCGCTATCGTCCAGCGTTGCGGGCAGGCGTGAGCGCTGCTCGGAGGTCAGCCCCTCAAGACCTGATTTGGAAACCTGGTCCGAGGTCTCCCGGGACACATTTAGGGCGATAACGGGGATACGGTTCTCCCTGGCGAATGTAAGGATGGGCCGATAGAGCCGGAAGTCGAACCGCCAGCGGTCGTACCACTCCGTTCGTCGCAACATCTCCTTCGCATCCAGTTGCCCTGCTATATAGTCATCGAGCACGCCCTGGAACGGCTGCTGGAACTGTTCCATGCCGATCGCCAGCTGCGGATAGCGGGCGTGCAGTTTGCGAATGATCTCCAGTTGCTTCTGGTGATGGGCATAGTTGTCATGACTCTCGCCCACATACACCACACGGGACTTGGCAAGATCGGGCAAAATGTTGTCCATGGAGTCAGGGCTTCGCAGATTGAGTACTGCGCTCTGCGGACCGTCGTTTTCGAAGGCTTGCGCCCCATGACGGAAATCCCCAGGCCCAGCGTTGCTGCGGCAGGCGGATAGCTGGAATAGCAGCAGCAACAGAACAAAGCCGTGGATGCCGGCATTCAATTTCGTAAAACGCATAGTCATTTTGAACTATCACTCTAACGTACACGCAGAAAAAGCTGGGCACAGGCATGGTTAAACCCATCAAGGTCCAGGCCCAGCCTATGCTCAGGTAATTGTAATTCCATGATAATGCCCTGCCCATCCGTTATTGAAAACTATCCACTGCTTTAAACGTGAGTAATTTACAAGGGTTGACCTTTAGGTTGATTACATACCATAGTTTATACATCACATTGAGCCCTAAGTTGACTTCCTGTGTCATTACACACAAAGATCGAAAAAATACGCCGAAAGTTTCATGAGGCCGTGGCCTTTGCGCCCTACCGCAAAGGTCTTTCCGCCTATGGCAACTGGCTGCGCGCCAATTATGAGCGGCTGCGGAGAACCTCATACATCTCCGCCAAACCGTTGAATATCTTCCTGGACCCGACCAACGTTTGTCCGCTCAAATGCCCGCTCTGCCCCACTGGACTCGGCCTTGTTGACAAACCCAAGGGCAAACTCGATTCGGACCTATTCAAAAAACTGATGACCGAAATTGGGGATGAACTGTTCTTCATCGACTTTTACAACTGGGGCGAACCGCTGGCGAATAAAGAGGTCCTGCTCGAATGTCTCAGAATGGCGACGGACAAAGGGGTCATCTCCACCATCAGCACCACCCTCTCACTTCCCTTGTCTGAAGAGTATATTGAGCAACTGGTGAAGAGCGGCCTGTCAAAAATGATAGTGTCCCTCGACGGAGCCAGTGCGGAAACCTACGCCACCTACCGCCGGGGAGGGAATTTCGACCTCGCCCTTGAGAACATGAAGAGGCTGGTTGCCGCCAAGAAAAAACTTTGCAGCAAAACCCCTCTGATCGACTGGCAATTCCTGGTGTTCCGCTTCAATGAACATGAAATGGAACGCGCCAGGGAAATGGCGAAGGAAATCGGGGTGGACGATATTCTGTTCGAACCGCCCAGTATCGAGCTGGATGTGTATCCCATCCCGGAACCGCTGGCCCGGGAGATGGCCAACTGGCATCCCTCAAATCCCGAGTACAACCTCTACTACGACCCCGATAACCCGGAGCAGCCGAAAGGGTGCGTGACGGAAGGAAAGGTGATCGGCAACGTCAAACGGTGTGACTGGCTCTATGTGGCGTCCGCCATCGACTGGAACGGGACCGTGGCGCCCTGCTGCGCCCTGTACAAGGGCAGCGACTACATCGGTGATCTTGGCAAACAGGGCGAGAAGTCCTCCTATATGGAGGTCGTTAACAACGAAGCCTACCGCAACACCCGTGACCGCTTTGCCGACCGCCTGCCCGATGTCATCCCTGAGCTACCGTGCGAATACTGCACGGCGGCGGCGATCACCCATCATGCCACCCCGTTCAACAAGGCGATCCCGTTCTTCCTGGTTGTGGGAACCGCGAGCCGCATCCTGGAAGGCGTAAAAAAGCTGCTGCATTGAGCAGTGAACCGTTACTGCTTGCCAACGCGCCCTTTCAGCCAGGCATCAAACTCCGCACCCAGATCCTCATGCTTGAGCGCGTAATCCACCGTCGCCTGAAGATAGCCGATTTTGCTGCCGCAGTCGTAACGCTTGCCGCGAAACTGGTACGCCATAACCGGCTCCTCTTCAATCAGACGCGCAATGGCGTCGGTGAGCTGAATTTCCCCCCCGGCGCCGCGCCCGGTCTGGGACAGATGATGAAAAATCTGTGAGGTGAGAATATAGCGTCCTACCACGGCGCGGTTGGACGGCGCCTCTTCCGGCTTCGGCTTTTCCACAATGGCATTCACCCTGGCAAGCCGGCCATCGTCGCCGCCGGTATCCACAATACCGTAACTGGCGGTCTCTTCCGGAGCCACCATTTCCGTTCCAAGGACACTGCATCCGTTCCCGGAAAAGACATCAACCATTTGCGCAAGACAGCCGGGGTCGTCGTCGATAAGGTCATCGGCCAGCATTACCGCGAACGGTTCATTACCCACCACCGGCTGGGCGCACAGCACCGCATGCCCAAGACCCAGCGCCATAGCCTGACGAATGAAAACGCAGGAGACATGGGAGGGAATAATCCCACGCACAATCTCCAACATTTTCTGCTTGCCGCGCTGCTCCAGTTCCATCTCCAGTTCATAGGCGGTATCGAAATGGTTGCTGATGGAATTCTTGTTGCGCCCGGTAATAAACACCATCACCTCGACTCCGGCCGCTACCGCCTCTTCCACCGCATACTGGATAAGCGGCTTATCCACCACCGGCAGCATCTCCTTGGGGCTTGCCTTGGTGGCAGGGAGAAACCGAGTACCGAGACCCGCAACTGGAAACACCGCTTTGCGGATATTTTTTGTCACTATCAACTCCTTACTTCTTCACTGTTGTTTTTATTCCAAGGTTCGGCGCGCTCACTCTGCGGAGAGCCGCCCGTAAAGACCAATATTGTGGCGCAGGCATTTCGCCAGATCGGAATCCACCTGATCCCAATCAAACCGCCACTGCCAATTCCCGTCCACCGTACCCGGCAGGTTCATGCGGTGGGCGCCATCCAGAGACAGGATATCCTGCATGGGCAGCATGGTCAGTTTCGCCCGGGACGCCAGGGCTTCGCGGATCATCGGCCACGGCATGGGCTCGCGGGAAAACCCGAGATACTCATCCACATAGCGGCGGACGGTGTCGTCCAGGCTCCGATACCAGCCCAGCGTCGTATCGTTGTCATGGGTGCCGGTATAGACCACGGAATTGGATTCATGGCGAAAGGGCAGATAGGGATTGGTGACATCACCATAGAAGGCAAACTGCAACACTTTCATTCCCGGCAAGCCAAACTGTTCCCTTAACTGGTCCACCTCGGGTGTGATCACCCCCAGATCTTCCGCCACCAGCGGCAAAGGATCATAGGTATGATGCAGCCGTTCAAACAGCGCCTCGCCCGGAGCCTTCACCCAATGGCCATTGATGGCGCTGTCATCCTCCGCCGGGATCTCCCAGTACGCCTCAAAACCGCGAAAGTGGTCGATACGCAGCAGATCGAACAGCTTTAGCTGGGTCTTCATGCGATCCACCCAGAAGGAGAACCCGTCCTCGGCCATCCGGTCCCAGCGATAGAGTGGATTGCCCCAACGTTGCCCGGTCGCGGAAAAGTAGTCCGGCGGCACCCCGGCCACTTTGGTGGGATGTCCGCTGTCGTCCAGCAGAAAATTATCCCGATGCGCCCACACCTCCGCACTGTCATGAGCCACGAAGATCGGCATATCCCCAAACAGCAGCACGCCTTTTTCATTGGCGTACTGTTTCAGCGCCATCCACTGGCGAAAGAAAAGAAATTGTTCAAACTGGAGATATTTGAGCTCTTCGCTGAAACGGCTGCGCGCCTCCGCCAATGCCTGGGGCTGACGATCCCGCAAACCCACCGGCCACGTCCACCAGGGCGTACTGTGATACTCCTCGCGCAGGGCCTCGAACAGGGTGTAATCGGCCAGCCAGAACCGCTGCTCGCCGATAAAGTGCGCCAATTCCCCCCTCTCCGCTTCACTGGCTAACTTGTTGAAACCCGCCCAGGCGTTGTGCAGCAACTGCTGCTTGCACTCAAAGGTGATGCAGTCCCGTTTCAGGATACCCGCATCAATCCACCCCGCTTCCGCCAGCGGCTGTATGCCGATAAACCAGCGGTTGCCCGCATGTACGGAACGGGTCTGGTAAGGGGAACCGGCCACCAGGGTCGGCCCCAGCGGCAAGGTCTGCCATACGGAGATCCCGGCATCCGCCAGAAAATCCACGAAATGAAAGGCTTCCGGTCCCAGTTCTCCCGTGGCGCCCTTTCCCGGCAGGGAACTGATATGCAGCAACACACCGGCGCGGCGCCGGTCAAGACACTCCTCACTCCTGGTACTGTTGGCGTTCAAGTTGCAGCCATCCCCTTGTCTGGTGCGCGATCCCATGCACCTAATCTATTAGCTTAGTATCAATACGGGCCTTCCGGGCCTATTTGCTGTAAAACCCCGCGGTTTTGCTCTGTTCATCAGTTCTGACGCATTACACCGCCCTTGGCGGGATCGCCTCCGCCATAGGTAAAAACGCGGGCCAGATATTCCGGCGGCTCCTCGTCCAGGATCTCGTACAGATGGGTCAACTGATGCCGGAACAGCCGTTCAAAGTCGGAAACGGCGCCACCCGGATTGTAATCGCCAAACCACCAGAACCAATCGGAACCTTCGCAGTTGGCCAGTTGCAATTCCGCTTCCTTTTTCCGGACTTCATTCAACCTGCCTTCCTGCATGACCCGGTCATAAACCGTCTTTGCCTCGGCCAGCATATCCCAGGCCCGGTTCTTGTCCCGCTCACCGATCCAGGTAGAGAAGGTGCCGTAGACCCAACTGCCCGCTACCAGATGCGGCAGCACGGACGCGGGCTTTTCCCGCTGCGCCAGATACTCGGAGAAGGTGGTCAACTCCAGCCGTGGGTGTTCCACAATCCGCTGGTAAAGCGCTTCCAGAAAAAAACAGCCGTTGCGCGGGTAGTACTCCCAGGCGTTCTCTCCATCCATGATGATGGAAACCACGCCGGCCGGGTTGTGCGAAAGACTATGCGCGATGGTCTCCAGGTGATTTACTAAATCCCCCACCGCGTCATCCGCATGCCAGTCGGCATATTTGAAACCGATAAAATCAGACAGGCCATCATCGCGGAAAAAGCAGTTGAGCCTGCCCTTGCCGACCTGATACGGGGTGTGCACCCAATTTTCCGGCAGCGGCTTATCCGGATGCGAGGCGCGCAGACTGTTTTCCAATACCTGCTGCCCACTGGCGGCCCAGCGAAAACCCTCCTCTTCCAGAATGCGCAACGTCTCGTCGCTGACCGCTCCCTCCGAAGGCCAGCAGCCCGCGGGCCTAAATCCAAAGTGCCGCTCAAAGGTTTCGATCCCGCGCCGCACATGCCAACGCGCCCGCGGCTCGCCGCCCGGATAGCTCTTCGACTTCGGCATCTTGATGTTCGGCATCGCCTCGCGGGCGGTGTTTACATCCAGCAGCAGCGGCACGATGGGATGGGCATAGGGGGTAACCGAAAGCTCCAGCCTCCCCGCTTCCGCCAACCGCCGATAGCGGTCCACGATCCCGCCCAACAGATCGCGGATGACCTCCAGCAGGCAGCGGCGGTCATCGTTGCTGTAGTTGAGGCGCTTCTTTTCCAGGGAGTAGATGCGTACATCATTCCGGCGCGGAAACTCCCCCATCCACGCCAGGTGATACCAGACCAGCAGATCAATCAGATACTGATCACTGAGATAGGCGCTATTTTCTCCATGCTCGTTGACCACCCCGGCGATATGCACCAGCCGCCGAAACATGGGAAAGCGCTCTATCAGACGCTTTTCGTTGGCCCGCAGACAGGCCCGGACCAGATTTTTCCGCTCCCCGTCATCCCGTGGCACCCCGGGACCGGCCAGGGCGGATAACAGCGTATCCTTGATCCGTATTCCGCGATCCAGCCAGGCATCAATCTGCTCTACATAATCTTCCAACTGCTCAAGCAGCACGGGAGCGAAATTCACTACCGCCTTGGCATGTGGATTGTTTTCCAGATGGGCAACCATATCCACATAGTCCTTGATGCCGTGCAGGTAGACCCACGGCAGCTGATAATCGCTGTGGTCGGGCCCCCGGTAATCCGGCTGGTGCATATGCCAACAGAGAACCACCTTCAGTGGCGCTGGTTTAGCGGACATAGTTTCTTTCCTGCCCCAACATATCTCTTGTTATTAGAACAACGCCTTCCGGCGTCACATGAAACCGTTTGGCATCCTTCTTCGGATCCTCACCAACCACCAAACCCTTCGGTATCAGGCAACCGCGGTCGATCACCGCCCGTTTGATTATGCAGTTCCGCCCGATGTCCACGTCCGGCAGGATGACCGAGTCCTCTACCAGCGAGAAGGAGTTCACCCGCACATTGGAAAACAGCAGAGAGTGGCGCACCGTGGCGCCGGAGATGATACAACCGCCGGACACCATGGCATCCACCGCCATACCGCGGCGGTCATCATCGTCGAAAATGAACTTCGCGGGCGGCGCCTGCTCCTGGTAGGTCCAGATGGGCCATTTCTTATCGTAGAGATTGAGTTCCGGCGTCACGCCGATCAGTTCCAGATTGGCCCTCCAGAAGGCATCCACCGTACCCACATCCCGCCAGTAGGCCTGTTTGCCTGTATCCGGGTCCTGGAAGGGATAAGCCATGACCTGATAGTTCTTGATGACATTGGGAATGATGTCCTTGCCGAAATCGTGGGACGACCTGGGCATATCGGCATCCTTAATCAGCTGCTCGAACAGAAATCCCTTGTTGAAAACGTAGATCCCCATGGAAGCCAGAACGGTTCCGTCCCGTCCCGGCATGGACTTCGGTGTATCCGGCTTCTCCTCGAACTCCAGCACCTTCCCTGTCTCATCCACGTTCATCACGCCAAAGGACTTGGCGGTCTCCAGATCCACCTCGATACAACCCACCGTCATGTCGGCCCCGCTCTCCACATGCTTGGCGATCATGGCCCCGTAGTCCATGCGGTAGATATGGTCCCCGGCAAGGATCAGGACGTAGGAAGGATTGTGATTCCTAAGGATATCAATGTTCTGGAACACGGCATCGGCGGTGCCTGCATACCAGCTGTTCTCAACCCGCTGCTGGGCCGGGATCAACTCCACGAACTCATCGAATTCGCCGCGCAGGAAGCCCCAGCCGCGCTGGATGTGCAGAATCAGGGAGTGGGCCTTGTACTGGGTCAGGACGCCGATGCGGCGAATCCCGGAATTGATACAGTTGGAGAGGGGGAAATCGATAATCCGGAACTTGCCGCCGAAGGGAACCGCCGGCTTGGAGCGCCAGCGGGTCAGATCCTTGAGCCGGGAGCCCCGGCCGCCGGCCAGGATCAGCGCCAGGGTATTTCGTGTCAGCCGGCTGACAAAACGGGGATTCTGCTCATTATCCATCTAATTCTTACTCTCCTGCATCTCTGATAGGCCGGCGTTTATAAATACTAAGGCAGCGGCAGTACACCGTAATTTATTTCGAATATACTAGCATGCCGCATGAGTCGGAAATATGTCTGATGGACAAAGCAGCATGAAAACAAAAAAACCCACTTCTGGTAAGAGATTAGCCGAACCTTTGGTCCGGATTCAGGAGGCCCGTCACCACGACCCCTTCGAGGTCCTGGGACGCCACCTGGATGGGGATAAGGCGCTGATTAGGGCTTTTATTCCTCACGCCGCTCAGGTCCATATCGAAGAGTGCGGCGCCGCCATGGAACGCCTCCCCGGGAGCGACTTTTTTGAATGGCAAGGCGCGGCGGAACGGGTTCCGGAGCGCTACCAGTTGAGTTGGAGCGACGACAGCGGCAAGAGCTTCCGCCAATACGACCCCTACAGCTTCCCCCCCCTTCTGGAGGGCTTTGATCTTCACCTCTTTAGCGAGGGAAATCACTGGCACGCCTACCGTTTCCTCGGCGCCCACGAATACCGCGCCGACGGGATCGACGGCACCCTGTTCGCCCTCTGGGCGCCCAACGCCCAGCGCGTAAGCGTGGTGGGCGATTTCAACCGCTGGGACGGACGATGCCACCCCATGCGCTCCCGCGGCGGCTCCGGCATCTGGGAACTGTTCCTGCCCGGCATTGAGGCGGGGGACTTCTACAAATTCGAGATCCGGGCCGGCAACGGCGATGTGCTGTTGAAGACCGACCCCTACGGCAACCAGTTTCAACGGCGGCCGGAAAACGCCTGCCTGGTGACGGCGGAATCCGATTATCAGTGGAACGACGCTCAGTGGCTGGAGGAGCGGCGCAAGCTGGATTGGCAACACGCCCCGATTTCAGTGTACGAAGTTCACCTGGGTTCCTGGCAGCGGGACGATGAGGGCCGCTTCCTCAATTACCGTGATATCGCTGAGCGCCTGTGCGGCTATGTCAGGGAACTGGGTTTCACCCATATCGAACTGCTGCCCATTACCGAACACCCGCTGGACGCCTCCTGGGGCTACCAGACCACCGGCTACTTCGCCCCCACCAGCCGTTTCGGAACGCCGGACGACTTCCGCTATTTCATCGACCACCTGCATCAGCATGGGATCGGCATCATTCTCGACTGGGTGCCGGCCCATTTTCCCAAGGACGATTACGCCCTCGGCCGCTTCGACGGCACCCCGCTCTACGAGCACGAAGACCCCCGGCTCGGCGAACACCGGGACTGGGGCACCCTGATCTTCAACTACGGGCGCAACGAGGTGAAAAACTTCCTGCTCGCCAGCGCCGTCTACTGGCTCGAAGAGTTCCATATCGACGGTCTGCGGGTGGACGCGGTGGCCTCCATGCTCTACCTGGACTACTCCCGAAATGAGGGAGAGTGGCTGCCCAACCGCTATGGCGGGCGCGAAAATCTGGAGGCGGTCAGCTTCCTGCAACAGCTCAACACCATCACCCACGACCAGTTTCCCGGCACCCTGACCGTGGCCGAGGAGTCCACCGCCTGGCCCCAGGTCTCCCGCCCCACCTGGCTGGGCGGTCTCGGCTTCAGCATGAAATGGAATATGGGCTGGATGCACGACACCCTCTCCTACATGACCAAAGACCCCATCCACCGCCACTACCACCACGATCTGCTGACCTTCGGCCTGCTCTACGCCTTCACCGAGAACTTCGCCCTGCCCTTCTCCCATGACGAGGTGGTCCACGGCAAGGGCTCCATGCTGGACAAGATGCCGGGCGATGAGTGGCAGCGCTTCGCCTCCCTGCGCCTGTTGTACGGCTACATGTTCACCTATCCCGGCAAGAAACTGCTGTTCATGGGCAACGAATTCGGCCACGGTCAGGAGTGGAACGAAAGCGCGGCCCTGGACTGGTATCTGATGGAGCGCCCCCAGCATGGCGGAATCCGTGCGGTGGTCTCGGAACTGAACCGTCTCTACCGCGACCTGCCCGCCCTGCACAGCGTGGATTTCGAGTATGAGGGATTTCAGTGGATCGATTGTCACGACGCCAGCCAGTCCGTGCTCGCCTATTTGCGCCGCAGCAAGGATGGCGACCTGGTTGCGGTGGTGCTGAACTTCACCCCCGTTCCGCGGGAGAACTACCGCCTGGGCGTTCCGTGGGCCAGCCATTACCGCGAGATATTCAACTCCGACTCCGAATATTACTGGGGAAGCAATACGGGTAACGCCGGGGCTGTCGCCACCGAAGCGGTCCCCTGGATGGGCTTCGAGCACTCCATCTCCATCACCCTGCCGCCTCTGAGCGCCCTGATCCTGCGGCCGGACGCCTAAGCGGCAGGTCGCGCTCCCGATTCAGTGAAATCTACCGGCTGGCACAGTCGCCGGAAGGGATAAAATACATGATGGTCTCGTCCGTGCCTTCGGTGTAGTGACGCATGTAGATGTCGTAATCCTTTCGTATGGACAGAATCTGCTCGGGAATCTCCCAGAAATCATTCGCCTTGTGGTAGACCGCGATTGCCAGTTTGGGATGGTCCTTGGCAATATGTTCGCGGCATCCAGCTAGAGCCAAGGCCTCGGCGCCTTCAATATCCATCTTTATGAAAGTGACCGTATCAGACACAAGAGCGTCAAGAGTTCCGACCTCTATTTCAATGCTCCCCGTTGGAGAAAAGGTGCTGGCTGAACCCGCATCGGCATTAAAACGCACAACGCCTTCCCTATCAGAAAGTCCTTTTGAAAAATATTCCACATTGGAGTAACCGCGTAAGTTCTCCTTTGCCACGGACATATTTTCATCGGAAGGTTCGAAAAAAAAGATTTTTTTATAGTCAGGACAGTGCCGGACAAACTCTCTGGCAGTCAATCCATCATAACCGCCTGCGTCCACGAATACTTCATTATCCGAATAGGGAATAAAGCTCTCGAAATACTGCCCTATCGGATCGAATCTATACGCACGCATGTATCCCAGGTCACCGCTGCATCGAAAGCCAACCAGGTCACGGAATGTTTGTCTGGAAACGTCATCCGCCAAAAGAGCATAAATCCGTTCAAATGACTCCACATTCTCATCGTATGCAGATTGGAATTGCTGAAAGTATTGCAGACTGAATTGGGGTTGATTCAGCCAGCGAAAGAGCGTTACATAATCCAGCACCGCCTGAAGGCCCTGTGACTCAAGCATCCGTATGGCCGAAAGCGGCCGCATCGTTGAACAGACCACAACCAGGCTATCAGCAGCGACATCCTGGGTCCGTACGATCGGCTTCCCCATGAACTCGACTTGTTCCGTAAAATCGTCGATAAACCCAGAAACATCAAAATTCGAAGCAATGATCCTGGCCTGTTCATTCCGGCCCATGACATATTTCTTCTGCTTTGATTGGTTACTACAAAAGCTTTCGCAAAAGTGCGCCACCGCTTGCTTGTTGTTTATTAGCACGCCGTGTTTCCGCCGCGTTTCTTTTCAATCAGACCGACAAGTCCGCTGATGGTCCTGAAGGCACCGGACGCGATCTCGTCATCCTCGAACTCCACGCCGAATTGTTCTTCCACGTATAGCAAAAACTTCATGAAACCCAGTGAGTCCACATACCCGGCTTGCATATAATCCAACTCTTGAACGGCGTCCAAATCATGAATCGGCTTTTTACGCTCCAGATAACCGACCAGAATGGATACCATTTCGTCCCGGGTCACAGATCGTCCTCCAGATTTACCCATTCACGACTTTGCGACGATTTCGCCATCGCCTCAAGAATCCCAAGGCCCTGGACCGCGCGTTTGCACCCATAGGTCCACTCTTCATCCAGGACGCCTGTTTCACGGTAGTGCGATAATGTTTCCGCGATATCCACATAGATATTGGCAAAGGCTTCGATAAATCCGGCCGGATGGCCGGACTTGAATCGGTTATAGCGCTGCAGATCGGCCACGGTCACATCCGACGCCCGATCCAGAATCAGCAGACTCCCGTCCACCTTCTGCACCCGGGCAATCTCCGGCTCCATCTGATACCACTCGGCACTCCCTTCCGTTCCGTACAGGCGCACTTTCAGGCCGTTTCTATGGCCAATGGCGGATTTGCTGAACCACATCTGGCTGCGCATGCCGCTTGCATAGCGCGCCATGCAGGACACATCATCCACCACCTCGGCGAAATGACCAAAGGACGTCTGATCCGCCACCACCGCTAGCGGATCTTCCCGGGAAAGGAAGTGAATCATGTGTTCCAGATGCGCCCCCAAATCCAGCGAAATCGATGGGATCACGCCGTCTTGCAGACGCCATGCCTGCGGAACCATGGGCTTGCCTTCCTTGTTAAGCCTGATAAACCCTTCCTGCGGCATCTCAATGACGATGTTGATCAGCCGCCCCAGCGTACCGCGCTGGATCATGGACTGGATCTCACGCAGCATGGGATAGCCGGTATAGTTATGCGTCACCGCCAGAAAACCCTGAGTCGCCGCCACGGCCTCTCTCAGCTTCTTCCCTTCCTGGCGCGAGGTGGTCAGCGCTTTCTCGCAGATCACGGGAATGTTTAACTGCAGCGCCCGGGCGACGATCTCGAAATGCGTGGGGGTCGGCGTCAACACGGCAACCGCGTCGATGCGCCCCTTCTCCTCCTCCAGCAGCGTCTGCCAATTAGCATGCAGCCGGATATCGTTCAGATTCCAGTGCGACGCTGTCGCCCTGTTCACTTCCGGGTCCCGGCTGAAACAGGCGCTGACCAGTTTCCAGCGATGGTCCATTTGCGAGGCGATCAAATGAGTATAGCCCACAGCGGAATTGATACCGCCGCCGATAAAGGCCAGTTTCAACGGTTCTCCCAGCATCTATGCCGCCCCTTCACTGTATTTTGCAACCAAATCCCGCTTCAAAATCTTGCCCATGGTGTTCCGCGGCAGTGCATCCACCACGATGTAGCCACGCGGCTGCTGATAGTCGGCAAGTTCCCTGGCGCATAACCGCTGCAACTCCCGCATTTTCATTTGCGGATCACGCAAAACCACCACCGCGGTTACTTGCTCACCCAACTGTTCATCCGGCAACGGAATTACCGCGCACTCAAGTACATTCTCATGTTGACTCAGAAGTGTTTCGATATCTTTAGGATAGACGTTAATCCCGCCGGTCACGATAACATCCTTGATCCTTCCCAGATAATACAGGTAGCCGTCGCCATCTACCCTGCCAATATCCCCCGTCAGGAAGAAACCATCATGCATTGCGGCTTCCGTCATGTCCGGCCGTTTATAATAGCCGGCATACGCCAACGGCGTTTTGCAGGCGATCTCGCCCGCTGACCCAGTTGGGAGTTCATGCCGATTGGCATCCAAAATATTTAATTCCACGTAGTCGAGCGCCTTGCCCACGGAATCCGGATGCCCGACACTCTCCGCATCGGAGATCAAGGTCACGCATGCAATCTCGGACGTCCCGTAACACTCATAGAACCGGCATTGCAGGAAATCTACGAGTTGCATTCGCAACGGCGCATCCAGGCGCTCCGAAGTTGAAACCAATGTATGAAGCGACGGCAACTCACGGGGAGCGGCCGTCATCTCCCGGTAGATCTGCTTCAGTTGTGTTGAGACGGCCATGGTAAAGGTGACACCATGGCGGTTTACCGCTTCCAGCCACGCCCCGGCAGTAAAGCCGGGCATAAGGACCAAGGTGGCGCCCAAAAGCATCGGCACGATGACCAGCCGTTCCGCCAGCGAGTGATAGAGGGGCGTCGCCGCCAATATCACCTCATCCTCGCCTAATCCAAACATTGCAATGGCGGCATCGGCCCTTTTTATTTTGGTACTCTGCAGCAGTACGATCGGCTTCGGATCGCCAGTGGAGCCGGAGGTCATGGTCAGGATATAGATATCGGAAAGTTCTCCTTGCGCGGCCTCCTGATGCCGCCCTTGCGGCATGGAAACAAAACCGTCCTTTGTCACGCCCAGCCACAGTTTAAGGTCGTATTGCGCGGCGCCGAATGTCTCTTGAAGCTCGCCAATCACGTCCTGCCAGCCAATGATGCCGGCGACGCTGGTGGCCTGAAAGGCGGTCAGCGCCTGGCGCGGGGAAACGGTCATATTTTCCGGCACCAGCGTAACACCGAGCTTTGCCGCCGCCAGCATCACCACTACAAACTCGGGGCAGTTTGGCAGCATGACGCCCAGCGCGTCCCCCCGCCTGATTCCGCACGCGGATATATGGTCGCCAAGACGCGTGACCTGTTCATCAAGCTGCGCATAGGTAAGAACGGCGCGCTCGAAAATCAGGGCGCTTTTTAAGGGACGCTTTTCGGCCTGTAATTTGAATCGATCATAGATCGTAAGATCATCAACCGCCGCCATCAAATCACGCTCATCAGCTTCATGAAGCGGTCGCTTTTCATTCGGAATTTTTGCCCTTCCTGCGGTAAATACACATCGCCGGGTTCGGTGCTTTGCGCAATAAAGGTATTCGCCCCGATAAAGGTCTTCTCCCCCAGGGTAAGACCATGGCTTGCCGAGGCATTGATACCCATGAAGCATTGCGCTTCGAGAACCGTATCGCCTCCGATGGAAACGCCGGCATTGAGCCAGCAATGGTCGCCGATGCTGCAGCCATGGCCCAGATTGGTATTGCTGCTAATAAAG
>JBNKPL010000033.1:0-22695 GCA_050295355.1 Sedimenticolaceae bacterium | reverse complement strand
CCATCGCCCAGGGCAATCTGGTGGTGGGCGGACTCAGCGCCGAGGGGGCCGATGGCTCCAAACTTACCGTCAATATTCCCAGCGTCGGCCGTATCCCCGGCGGCGCCACGGTGGAGCGCATGGTGGCCAATCCCTTTAACCAGGGGAATTCCCTGGTGCTGAATCTGCATCAGCCCGATTTCACCACCGCCAACCGCATGGTGGAGTCCATCAATAAAGTAATCGGCGCCGGTTCCGCCCGCGCCATGGACGCCACCTCGGTACAGGTGGCCGCGCCCATCGATCCGACCCAACGGGTAAGCTTTGTCTCCCTGATTGAGAATCTGAAGGTCAATCCTGGCGATACGGCGGCGCGTATTATCGTCAACTCCCGTACCGGGACCGTGGTGATCAGTAATCAGGTCCGGGTCACTTCGGCGGCGGTCTCCCACGGCAGCCTGACGGTGACCATCACCGAGACGCCGGAAGTCTCCCAGCCCGGCGCGCTGTCTCCCGGCACCACCACCCAGATTTCGCGCAGTAATCTGAATGTGGCGGAGGGCGGCAGCAGCATGTTCCTGTTCAAGCCCGGTACTTCGCTGGATGAGGTGGTGCGGGCGGTGAACCAGGTGGGCGCCGCGCCCAGTGATCTGGTGGCCATTCTGGAGGCGCTTCGGCAGGCCGGGGCCCTGAAGGCGGAACTGGTGGTGATCTAAGGCGAACCCCATGGATACTTCCACCGCCTCCGTCTATACCGATTTCAATGGCCTCGCCGCGCTGAAAGGGAAGGCGCGTGAGGACTCCGGGGCGGCCCGGAGTGAGGTGGCGCGTCAGTTCGAGTCGCTGTTTCTGAATATGATGCTGAAAAGCATGCGCGACGCCAGTCTCGGCGATGGCGTGCTGGATGGCGAAAACGTCAAGTTTTACCGCGATATCTACGATCAGCAGTTGGCGATCCATCTGTCGGAGAGCGGTGGCGTCGGACTGGCCGAGGTGATTGAGCGGCAGTTGGGCGGCAATCTGAACGGGGTCCAGCCGGGCGTTCAGGAGGGAGATGAGAGCCTGGGGCAGGCCGCCGATTTGGCCGGCCAAATGCCGGCCCGATTGATCCCCCGGGCGCTGGACGTGGTGAAGCAGACGCCGACCCCGGAGCCGGTGGCTCCCGCGGCAGCAAACTCTGAACCCGCAGCCACGGAGAAAACCTCCGATCCCTCCGGCTGGAAGATAGAGGATTTTGTGGAACAGCTGATGCCGGCGGCGCGGGAGGCGGCGGGAAAACTGGGCCTTACCCCCATGGCGCTGCTGGCGCAGGCGGCCCTGGAGACCGGTTGGGGAAAACACATGATGCGCTTTGGCGACGGCAGTTCCGCCAATAACCTGTTCGGAATCAAGGCGGACCGGCGCTGGGATGGCGAGCAGTTGCGGGTTGGAACCCTGGAGTACGAACAGGGCGTGGCGGTGCGGAAAAAGGAGGGTTTTCGGGCCTACGAATCATTCCGCGACAGCTTTAACGATTATGTGGAATTTTTGCGTTCGAATCCTCGTTATGAACAGGCGCTAAAGAACACGGACGATCCCAAGCGCTATTTCGCCGAGTTGCAGAAGGCGGGTTATGCCACCGACCCACGGTATGCGGAAAAAATCACCGCGGTGATGGTGGGGCCGGAGATGAAACGTGCGCTGGAGCAGCTCAAGAATCGTACGGAACGGTCGCTATAAATAGTGGTTATGGCCACTGTGGGTGACTTGGTGACGGCAGTAGACAGGACAGAAACATGGCGAACTTTCTCAACATAGGCGTTACAGCCCTCAACGCGTATCAGCGTGCGCTGACCACGACGGGTCATAATATTGCGAACTCTGAAACCGAGGGATACAGCCGTCAGCGGGTGAATCTGTCAACCCAGGTTCCGGAGCTGACTGGTGTCGGCTGGCTCGGTTCCGGGGTGCAGGTGGCCAATGTTCAGCGCATGTATGACGACTTTCTGGCCACCCAGATGCGCTCCGCTCAGTCCAATACCTCCGATCTGCAGGTTTTTCACCAATACGCCAGTTGGCTCGATAACCTGATTGCGGATCCGGATGTGGGACTGGATCCCGCGGTCCAGGATTTTTTTGACGCCCTCCAGGTGTTGTCGGACGATCCCACCTCCATAGCGGGGCGCCAGACGGTGCTCTCCGAGGCGCAATCCCTGGTGGACCGTTTTCATGATCTCTCCGGGCAATTCAATATTACCCGTGCTCAGTTGAACACCCATCTGGATAGTCTGGCTACGGAGATCACCTCCCTTGCGGAATCCATTGCCAAAGTGAATGAAGCCATCATCCAGGCATATGGCTCCGCCGGCGGCCATGAGCCCAATGACCTGCTGGATGAACGGGAGCTGTTGCTCAAACAGTTGTCGGAGAAGGTGGATGTAAATATTGTGACCCAGGAGAACGGGGCGTGGAATGTATTTATTGGCCGGGGGCAGGCGCTGGTGTTGAATACCACTGCGGCCACGGTGTCCACGGCTTTGGATCCGAATGACGTCAATGCCAGGGATATTATTTTCACTGCTTCCGCGGGAACCCAGATCATCACCGATTCTATTTCCGGCGGTGAGTTGGGGGGGACGCTTCGATTCCAGGATGAGATGCTCAATACCGCCCAGAACCGGCTGGGCATGATCGCCATGGGTATCGCCGACGAGATCAATAGCCAGCACCAGCTGGGACTCGATCTGGACGGCCTGTTTGGCGGTACGGTATTTAGCCAAGGCACCATTGAGGTTCTGCCCAATAGCGCCAGCGCCCCGGTGGTTACGGCCACCCTGGTGGAGACCGGGAATCTAACCGATAGTGATTACCGCCTGGAATCCACGGATGGCGCGGCGGGCGATTTCACCCTGACCCGGTTGTCGGACGGCCAGTCCTGGAACTTTACCGCCGGCGCCTATCCCTATACCTATCCCGTGGCCGGCGAACTGGACGGCTTCACCATTACGATTCCCAGTGCCGCCACCACCGGCGACGATTATCTGATCCGGCCTACACGCACGGCGGCGGAGGATATTTCACTCCTGATACAGGACCCGCGGCAGCTGGCCGCCGCCGCCCCGCTTCGCGCTGACCCCTCCACCAATACGGTGAGCGGCGGGGTGAATCTGGGTACCGCCACCATCAGCGCGCCGGAGATTGGCGATCTTTCCAATATCCCGCTGGCGGGCGACATCACCCTGGAGTGGACCGCCGCCATACCCGGTTTTACCGTCACCGGCGGTCCGGGCGGGACCATCGCCTATGACCCCGCCACCGATAGCGCTGGCGTGCAGTTCAATTTTGCCGCCTACGGCGATATGACTTTTACCATCCGCGGTATTCCCCAGGAGGGGGACCGTTTTGTAATTACCAACAATACCAGTGGTATAGGTGATAACCGTAATATGCTCGCCCTTGCCGCCCTGCAGGATGCCAACACCCTGTTGGGGGATTCCAGCGGCACGGCGGAAACCGCCACATTCCAACAGGTATACGGCCAGCTGGTCGCGGACGTAGGGAATAAAACCCGTCAGGCAGAGGTTACCGCCAGGACTTCCGAGGCGCTGCTGCAGCGCCATGAGTCGGCCCTCTCTTCCGTTAGCGGCGTCAACCTGGATGAGGAGGCCGGTAATCTGGTCCGGTTTCAGCAGGCCTATCAGGCGGCCGCGCAGGTGATCTCGGTGGCCAATACTCTGTTTGATGCCCTACTCGGGGCCGTAAGGGGGTAGTTATGGCAATCCGGCTTTCCACCCATATGATTTTCGAGCGTGGTATCAACGCCATGCTTGAGCAGCAGAGCAAGGTGAGTGAGGCTCAACTGCAGATTGCCTCCGGCAAGCGTATCGTCAACCCATCGGACGACCCCTCCGGGATGACGCGGGTCCTCGATTACAACCGCAAGATCGACTCCCTGGAACAGTATCTCAAGAACGCCGATCGCGTCACCACGCGGCTGGAGTACGAGGAGAGCGCCATTTCCAGTACCGAGAATATCCTGCAGCGTGTCCGGGAACTGACGGTCCAGGGCAGCAGCGACCTCCTGACCCCGGAGAATAGGGCCGCCATCGCCACGGAGATCCGGGAACTGCGGGATCAAATATTTGCCCAGGCCAATACGCGGGATGCCCAGGGAGAGTACATCTTTGCCGGTTATCAGACCGGTACCATACCCTTTGTGGAAACGGTTCCCGGAGTCGTCAGCTACAACGGCGATTTGGGTGGCAGGCAGATACAGATCTCCGCCGACCGGCGGATAGCGGACGGCAACAACGGTTATGAAGTCTTTATGGGCGTGCCCACCGCCACCGGCGCGGGCAAACTGAGCCTGTTCGACACCCTGGATCAGATTGCCACCGACCTGGAGGCGGATCTGAACGTCAGCGCCTATCTGGATGACGTGGATATGGCCGCATCCCATATGGCGAGCGTCCGCGCCACCATCGGCGCCCGTATGAACGCCATCGACGAACAGGTGGCGGTCAATGAGGACGTGAAAACTACCTTGGAGATGCACCGTTCCGGGGAAGAGGATCTCGACTACGCCGAGGCAATCACCCGCCTGGATCGTCAACTGATAGCCCTGGAGGCGGCCCAGAAGGCCTATATGGAAGTGAGCCGGCTCTCCCTGTTCAACTACCTCTAGGCCGGTTCCGGTCCGGACAGTCGCCGCACGGGCACTGGATCGGTCCTCGGCTTGCGGCACGCTTCTGCCGCACCGCCACAAGCCGGTCTATATCTAACTATATGAAAACAATTAGGAATCCTTCCGCGGCCTTGGCGCTGTGGGATGGGTGTTCTCAATCGTGCTATTGGGGATTGGAAGCGCAGGGGCTGTCCCTCAATCAGGCGGGATGGAGCTAAGGCAAATAATCGGGAATTTGTTTCCTTTGCGCGCGGCCTTCTCGCGCGGATCTGTGTTTATCTAATAAAAACAATAAGATATCGAGCATTCTCTCTATTGTTCCCTTTGTTTCTATTTCGCCCAAAGGGTTAAAGTTTTTGTGCCTGTGGCCGTTACGATAATCGGAGGCGGTAAATACCAATCACTTTTTGGTATATCCGCTAAATACAAACTACCAGCGATAGAGCAGTCACAGACGCCTTCGCCGGTACTTTTAAAGGATCGCTATCATGGCAGTCACAGTTAACACAAACGTATACTCCCTCGCGGCACAGAAAAACCTGGCCCGTACCGGACTTAGCCTGCAAACCGCTATTCAGCGTCTCTCCTCCGGTCTGCGCATCAACCAGGCCAAGGACGACACTGCTGGTCTGGCTATCGCCCAGCTGCAGACCGGACAGGCCCGCGGCCTGACCGTCGCCCAGCGTAACATCGCCGACGGCATCTCCTTCCTTGATGTAGCGGACTCCACCCTGCAGACCATCGCCGACATGCAGCAGCGTCAGCGTGAGCTGGCCGTGCAGTACGCCAGTGGCCTCTACGACGCTACCCAGCAGGGTTACATGGGTACTGAGTTTGACGAACTGACGTCCGAAATCAGCGATGCCCTGACCCGCGCATCCTTTAACGGCCAGTCGGTGTTCGGTACAACGGCTTCCATCCAGGTGGGCGCCAACGCCGGTCAGACCATCTCCATTTCGGCTACCTCAGTCACCCACAATGCCACCATTTCTGATATCTCTTCGGTGGATGACGACCTGAACGCAGTGGCGTCTGAACTGGCCAACGTAGGTTCCTACCAGAGCCGCCTGGGTCACGCCAACAGCGTAGCCGCTTCCATGGAAGAGGCCCAGTACGCAGCGGCCGGCCGCATCATGGACGCGGACTTCGCCCGTGAAACCGCTAGGCTGACCAGCGCCCAGGTGGTCCAGCAGGCTGGTGTGGCGGCATTGGCGCAAGCCAATACCCTCCCGCAGTTGGCACTTGGACTGCTCCAGTAACGCCGGGTAGTTCTGGGTTCCCCGGGAGACTAAACTTAAAGTAGGTCTCCCGGGGTTTCAGCCGGAACGGAATATGGATATGGAAGGGTAAAACAATGGCAATCAACGTAAATGAATTGTCCAATGTGAATACCTATCGGCAGAGTGCTACCAAGGTGGTGGATGCCCGCGCGCAACAGCCGCAGGAAAAGGTTGTTGCTGACGAGGTAAAACCTAAACCTGGGGCGGATCCCGTAAGCAGTCGGGAACTTCTCAAGCAGGTGCAAAATCATCCGCAGATGATACGGCGAAACCTGGAGTTTAGTATTGATGAAGAGACGGGACGGGAAGTGGTCCGTGTCATCGATTCCGATACGAAAGAGGTAATAAGGCAGTTACCGCCGGAACAGATCTTGCATATGATTGCGCAGATACAGGAGTTGCGCGATAGCATGACGCCAGGTGTCCTGTTGGATGACAAGGTATAGTAGTTTGAATTAGCCGCACGGCTAAGGAGTTTAACCATGGCAATCGGGGCCGCCGGTATTGGTGCAGGTGCTGACTGGAATACGGTCATTAGCCAGTTGTTGCAGATTGAGAGCCGTCCGCTGCTGCAGTTGCAGACGCGGGAATCGGAGATCAATCAGCAGATCAGCGATTTCGGCAAGGTCAAGAGCGCGTTCAGTACCTTTCAGAGCGCGCTCTCTGATCTGCGCACCAGTACTGGATTGGCCCCCAATACCGCCAGCTCTTCCAGTGAGAGCGTGCTGACGGCTACGGCGGATTCGAGCGCCACCGCAGGTAGTTATGATTTGTTGGTCGGTCAGTTGGCGTCTAGTGACAAGTTTGCCTCCTCTGTGTACGCCGATAGCGATACCGCGGTCGGTACCGGCACACTCAGTATTGAAGTCAACGGATCCACCATGAATATCACCGTTGACGGTTCGAACAACACGCTTACGGGGCTCATGAATGCCATAAACGGCGATTCGAGTAATCCCGGGGTTACGGCCTCCATCATTAACGTGGACGGGGGCAGTCGCCTGATTCTGGCCGGTGATGAAACCGGCGCCGCAAATGCGATCAATATCAGCTTTGTGGATGATGACCTGAACAATACCGATGAGAACGGCCTGTCCAAGCTGTTCTATATCGGCGTCGGCGGTGACGGCTATGCGGAACAGATCGACACCGCCGCAGATTCACAGCTGACCATCGACGGTTTTGATGTCACCGGCACCACCAATTCCATCAGTGGCGTGGTCACGGGAGTTACCTTTCAACTGGTGGATACCGGTAGCTCAACCGTTACCGTATCCCGGGACACCAGCAAGGTGGAAGAAAACGCCCAGGCCTTCGTGGACGCCTACAATACGCTGCGCAGTACCCTGGACGGGATGTCCGCCAGCTCTTTGGCCAACGATACTGGCCTGCGGCGCATGGAGGATGGCCTGGTGGCTATCCTAAATACTGCGGCTACCATTGACGGCTCGGATGTCTACCTCTTCGAGGCAGGCATTGAGCGGGATCAGTACGGCGTACTTTCTCTGGACACCTCTACCCTGACTCAGGCTCTGAATGACGATTTCGACAAGATCGTGAGCCTGTTTTCCGACTCCACCCAGGGCTACGCCAACCGGCTCGACGATTATTTAGATTCGCTGCTGGAAACCAACGGTGTGATCGATTCCCGGCAGGACGGCCTGAACAGCCGTCTGGATCTGATCCAGGAGCAGATTGAGCGTCAGGAACTCCGTCTTGATACCGTGGAAAAACAGTTGGTGAAGGAGTTCGCGGCCCTGGATCAGACTATAGCCCTGCTGCAGAGCACCAGCAGCTACCTGACCAGTCAGTTGAGCGTGCTTAGTAAGTGATGACCGAAGCGGGATGAAAGAAGTACAATTGTGGCAGGATCTTGAAAGTGGCCGGGTTTCGGCCCGCAGATGGTTGGTACAAGAGGAAAACAATGGCTAAGAGTTCAGCAGTATCGAGTTATCGCCAGGTCGGCTCCGCGGAGGCCTCCTATGCCACTCCCCACCGACTGGTGCAGATGCTCATGGCTGGGGCACTGGACCGGATTATGAAGGCGAAGGGCGATGTGCAACGCAATGAGCCGGAAACGCGGCATAAGGACATTTCATGGACCATTACCGTGATTGACGCCCTGCGCGGCTCGCTGGATTTTGAGCAGGGGGGGGAGATCGCGGTCAACCTTGATCTGCTCTACGATTATATCGCCCGGCGTTTAAATGACGCGGATATAAACAACGATGCGGAGCCGCTGGCTGAGGTGGAGTCCCTGCTGAGAGAGATCAAGGAGGCCTGGGACGCCATGCCGGATACGCTGCGCAGTGCGGCGGATATCAGGGAAGCGGCGAAAAACCACCACTAGCGGGACAATATGACCCCCTCCAAGTCCAAGCTGGATCTGGCCATCGACCTGAGCCGGCGGATCATAGGGTTGGCGCAGCAAAAGGACTGGGCCGAGCTGCAGCGGCTGGATCGTGACCGCATGCAGCTGCTGGAAGAGATCTTCTCCAGTAATCCCGATCATTCCCAAGACGACGAGACCGCGGCACGGCTTAGAGAGCTGATCGATCTCAATAATGAGGCGATGGAGCTTTGCGCCCAGGCCAAGCAAGGAGTGCTGAAAGAAGGCCGTAAAATCCGGCAGGGCAAGGAGGCCGTGGCCGCCTACCTGGAGCGGCAGGCCGATCAATAAGGGCTGCTGATCTTAAGGCCGGTTCAGGCCGAATTACTGCTTTCCAGACTACCCTCAAAGAACTAGCGGCCTTTGCCCGCAAGGATGAATAGCGATATTCTGGGCGCGTATTCGCGACCCTGGTGCTGTTCTGTGCCAGGCAGACATAGACGGGGAACCAAGCGGTGACCGATACGATAGTAAACAGCGCTCAGAACATGCAATTGATCCGCGCCTGCATCGATGAAAAGCGTTATGCCGAAGCGGAACGGGCTATTACTGGCGCAATTCAAAACGCCACCGATGAGCCTTCCCTGTTGTTCGCCGCCCTGGCCGAGATCCGAAACACACAGCAGGATTTTGATGCGGCTGGGGAGTTTGCGCAGAAGGCTCTTGAAAAAGAGCCGGAGAGTGTTGAGGGGAAGTTTCAGTTGGCGAATGCCTGTTTTGGCAGATATGAGATCGATAAGGCGGAAGCGCTATTTACCGAAATTGAGACGGAAAAGAACAAAGATCCGAAATATCTCCTGCAACTGGGCAGGCTCTGTTTGCATCGGCATGATACAGAGAAGGCCCTGCAATATGCTGGCCTTGCAGCACAACTGCAGCCTGCCGCGGTCGCGCCGAATACGCTAAAGGCGGAAATACTGCTGGCTGAAGGTAAAACCGGACAGGCGGTGGCCGCCGCAAAAAAGGCCAAGCAGCTTGATCGAGTAGATCCGGATGCGTGGCGCCTGTTGATTCGGGCTACCCTGTTATCCGGGGACCGAAAGGCCTTTGATAAGGTTCTTCAGTCGGCTAACAAGGCGATTCCCGGTTCCCCCGTTATCGACACCACCGTTGCCGACTATCTGGCGGCCCACAAGAGCTACGATGACGCAGAGATTGCATTAGTAAAAGTCCTTCAGTGCCATCCGGATTATGCGCCTGCTTACCAGGTTCTTAGTCGGCTCTATGTGGAAACTGGTCAACCTGACAAGGCGGTTGATGCGGCCTATAAAGCCCTCGGGTTTGCCCCTTATTCTTTAGAGAGTTGGAAACGGGCGGGTATCGCTCTGTCCAGAAATGATGAGCACACCCTTGCCATTGGTTGGTTGCATAAGGCCCTGCTTGCCGATCCGGAAGATCTTCAGCTAGCTGCGGAGCTGGCCTACACCCTACATATGTTGCGTGAGATTGACGCTGCGGACGATCTCTATCGACAGATCCTTGCCGAACAACCAGATAATCCCGTGACCAAACACGCGTATGCGTTGTTGCTTATTGATATGGAACGCATTGGCGAGGCTACGGAGATGCTCCGTCATGCCCACGATCTGGATCCAGATAACGCCGTTATATATCAGTGCCTTGCCAATACCCTTGCCAATGAGGGTGATCTTCAGGGTGCGCGGGAAATCTATCGGGATCTGATGAGGCGGCGACCGGAGATTGGTGAGTCGTTTCAGTGCTATACGAAGATAACTGGAATGGAAGACGATGAAGAGGTTACGGCTCAAATCCAGCGGCAGTTAGAAAGTACCAGAGAGGTCGGGCAGCGGGAGTTGCTGAATTACGCCTTGGCCAAGATTTATGAGGACAAACGGGATTTCACAACGGCATTTTCTCATCTGCATGCTGCCTGTTCCCTGCATAAGGAACGTTATGGCTATAACAGTGACACCCAGATGCGCCTGTTTAAGTTTGAGCAAACAACCTTTACCAAAGAGTTGATTGCGCAACTGCAATGCTGTGGGAGTGACTCCCAAAGGCCGGTGTTTGTGCTTGGTATGCCGCGCTCGGGGACCACGCTGGTGGAGTCGGTGCTTGCGGCACATCCCATAATTGTGGGTGGGGGGGAGTTGCGTTTTATGGATTCGGTATTGCGCAACCATGCGGCTATGGTGGATGGTGGAAAGATCAGTTCCCTGTTAAAGCTGACATGTGAACAGTTGCCAGAACTGGCGGAGATCTATCTATTGCTGACGTCCTCTTTTGGGGCGGAAGGCCAATTGGTGGTGGATAAGATGCCGGGCAACTTTTTTCATATTGGGCTGATTGTCCTGATGTTTCCCAATGCCAAGATTATTCATGTGAAGCGTAACCCTATGGCTACTTGCCTTTCCTGTTACAAACAGCGGTTTATTGAAGGACATGCCTATTCCTATGATCTGGAGGATCTGGGGCGTTACTACCTGGCGTATTTAGATCTGATGGCGCATTGGCGTCAGGTGCTGCCGGAAGGGCGGATGCTGGAGGTGGAGTATGAGGCACTGACATCGGATTTTGAGCCCCAGGCGAGGCGGCTGATCGACTATTGCGGGCTGGAGTGGGACGACGCCTGCCTGAAGTTCCATGAGAACAAACGAGCCGTGCGAACCGCGAGTCTGGCCCAGGTGAGAAAACCGATCTATACCGATTCCGTGAGTTTCTGGAAGAATTACGAGCAGCAGTTGCGGCCACTGTACGACATCCTCCACGAAGGGGGTGCAGTGTGAAGAAAGTCGCGGTTTGACGGGTTTTTGACGCCCAAAAGCCGTTTTTTAGGCTATAATTCGAGTAACAGAGGCGAAAACTGAAGCAGCTATGGATATTCAACCTAACGCTTTTATGACTGCAAACCAGGCCGGTAACCTGCATGGCGCCGTGGAGTTGGCCGCCGCGCAGATCAAGATCACCCAGGATGCCCGTGAACAGGAAGCCCTGGCGCTGGTGAGGCTGGTGGAATCGGCGGCGAAGACCGCCCCGGCTCCGGAAGGCTCAAAGGGCCACAATCTGGATGTCTACGCCTGAGACCGGTCTCAGCTAAGTAGCAGTTCAAGCACGAATTTGCTGCCGAAATAGGCCAGCATTAGCACCACGAAACCCACCAATGTCCAGGTGAGGGCCTTCTGTCCCCGCCAACCGTAGCGATACCGTCCCCACAGCAGTGTTCCGAACACGATCCAGGCCGCAATGGAGAGGATGCTTTTGTGCACCATCCGTTGGGTGAACATATCCTCCAGAAACAGAAGGCCGCTGAACAGGGAGAGGGTGAGCAGCATGAAGCCGAACCCGATCATCTCGAACAGCAGGGTTTCCATGGTCTGCAGGGGGGGCAGGGCGCGGATGAATCCGCCCGGGTGGCGGGCGTGGAGCTGATGGTCCTGGATCGCCAGCAGCACCGCCTGCACACTGGCCATGGTGAGCAGGCTGTAGGCCAGGATGGAGATCAGGATATGCACCCGCAGTCCCCAGGGGCTGTCCGGGGCCAGGAAATGGGCCGACGGGTAGACCAGTTCCAGGGCGATGGTGACGGCGGCCAGCGGCAGCAGGATGATGCCCAGATTCTCCACCGGCTTGCTCAGGGCCGACAGCATCAGCAGGACCACGATGGTCCAGGCTACCAGCGAGGCGGCATTGAAGAAGCCGAGATTAAGGCCGCCGGTGGCGAAGATGCTCTGGTACAGCACCGCCCCGTGCAGCACCACGCCGGCCAATCCCAGGTGGATACCCACCCGGCGGGAGCATTTACGCGCCAGCCCACCCCCGAACAGCCGTAGCGAGGCAAACAGGCCGCTGGCCAGGTAGAACAGGATGGCGGGAATGGCGAGTAGAGGGCTGCTCATGACCCGAGGGATAATCGCACATTTGGCGCGGGGCTGAAAAGAACGATTTACCCGGGCCACCGGGTTTGCGTCCCCTGTTATACTATCGGCCCTTTAAAACCAGCTCCCAATTTTGGAATTTAGAGAATGTTTGAAAACCTGACTGATCGCCTGGGCGGCGTCCTGAATAAACTGCGGGGCCAGGGCCGCCTGACGGAAGAGAATATCCAGGAGTCCATGCGCGAGGTGCGCCGCGCCCTGCTGGAAGCGGATGTGGCCCTGCCGGTGGTGCGGGAGTTCATCGACCGGGTGAAGGAGAAGGCCTTGGGCGAGGAGGTGATGAAGAGCCTCACTCCCGGCCAGGTGCTGATCAAGATCGTCAATGACGAGCTGGTGCGGGTGATGGGCGAGGCCAACGAGGCGCTCAATCTGGCCGCCCAGCCCCCCGCCGTGATCCTCATGGCGGGCCTGCAGGGCTCGGGTAAGACCACCAGCGTGGCCAAGCTCGCCCGCTGGCTGAAGGAGACCCAGAAAAAG
Source organism: Sedimenticolaceae bacterium (assembly GCA_050295355.1). Taxonomy (GTDB): domain Bacteria; phylum Pseudomonadota; class Gammaproteobacteria; order Chromatiales; family Chromatiaceae; genus CBFDBF01. The sequence continues at coordinate 10,011 of JBNKPL010000033.1, read as the reverse complement.
TCGGCCATGGTGGTGAGCTGCGACATCTATCGCCCGGCGGCCATCGACCAGTTGCAGACTCTCGCCTCCGAGATCGGGGCCGAGTTCTTCTCCAGTAAGGGGGATCAAAAACCGCTGGCCATCGCACGGGCGGCGCTGGATCAAGCCCGCAAGCAGCATATGGACGTGCTGATCGTGGACACCGCCGGCCGGCTCCATGTGGACGCGGAGATGATGGACGAGATCAAGGATCTCCATGCCACGGTCAACCCGGTGGAGACCCTGTTCGTGGTGGACAGCATGACCGGTCAGGACGCCGCCAATACGGCCAAGGCGTTCAACGAGGCGTTGCCCCTGACCGGCGTTATCCTCACCAAGACCGACGGTGACGCCCGTGGCGGCGCCGCGCTCTCCATCCGCCAGGTCACCGGCAAGCCCATTAAATTCCTCGGCGTGGGGGAGAAGACCTCCGCCTTGGAGCCCTTTCATCCCGAGCGCATGGCCTCCCGCATCCTGGGTATGGGCGACGTGCTCTCCCTGGTGGAGGAGGTGCAGCGCAAGGTCGACCACACCAAGACCGAGAAGCTGGCCAAGAAGCTGCAGAAGGGTAAGGGCTTCGACCTGGAGGACTTTCGCGACCAGATGGAGCAGATGTCCAATATGGGTGGTATGGGCTCACTGATGGACAAACTGCCGGGGATGGGACAGATCCCCGACCACGTCAAGAATCAGGTTAACGACAAGGAGGTGAGCCGGCTGATCGCCATTGTCAACTCCATGACCCCCCATGAGCGCCGCTTCCCGGCGGTGATCAAGGGTTCACGCAAGCGCCGTATTGCCGCCGGTTCCGGCACCCAGGTGCAGGATGTGAACAAGCTGCTGAAGCAGTTCCAGCAGATGCAGAAGGTGATGAAGAAGATGAAAGGCGGCGGTATGGCCAAGATGTTGCGCGGCATGAAGGGCTTGGGTGGGCCCGGTGGTATGGGCGGCCCCGGAGGTATGATGCCGCCCGGCGGGGGATTCCCGTTTCAGTAGGGCGGATTTCCCCCGGATTCCGGCAAAAAATGATTCACATTTCCCAAAAAAACAGTAAAATGCGCCGTTTACCTGCCGCCGGTTCATGACCGGCGGTTTATGACAGAACAGATTTCCAGGTTTTAATAAAGATGGTAACGATTCGTCTAGCACGTACAGGCGCCAAGAAGCGGCCTTTCTATCACATCGTAGTGGCGGACAGCCGCCGGGCTCGCGATGGCCGTTATATTGAGCGCGTGGGTTTCTTCAACCCCATCGCCACCGGCGGCGAAGAGCGCCTGCGGGTGGACCGTGAGCGGGTTGGCCACTGGGTTTCCCAGGGCGCCCAGGCCAGCGAACGTGTGGCCAAGCTGCTCAAGGAACAGGCCACGGCTGCCTGAGTCCAGGTGCGCAGGGCCACGGTGTGACCCGCAGTGAAAACCAAGGGTGACGCCAAGCCGGGCGGGGGTGATTCTCCCGCTGCGGACAAACAGGACCCCAGGTGGGTCATATTGGGCCGGATCTCCGGCCTGTTTGGTGTCCGGGGCTGGGTAAAGGTTTACTCCCATACCTCCCCCAGGACCAATATCCTGGAATACAAGACCTGGTACTTGTCACGGGCCGATGGCTGGGAAGCGGTACGGCTCCGCGCCGGCAAGGCGCACGGCAAGGGGGTCGTGGCACAGCTGGAAGGGTACGACGATCGGGATTTGGCGGCGGAACTGCTGCAGACCGACATCGCTGTGCCGCGGGAGCAGTTGCCGGAATCCGGCGCAGAGAATTTTTACTGGGCAGACCTGGAAGGTCTGCGGGTGGAGACCCCGGAAGGGGTGGACCTGGGGGCGGTGGATCATCTTTTTGAGACCGGCTCCAACGACGTGATGGTGGTCAAGGGTGAGCGCGAACGGCTGATCCCCTTCATCGACCAGGTGATTGTCGGCGTGGATCTGGATGCGGGCGTGATTACCGCGGACTGGGATCCGGAGTTCTGACGGAACTGTTGCTATGCGTTTTGACGTGGTGACCCTCTTTCCCGAGATGTTTCGGGCCATGCTGGGTGAGGGCGTTACGGGCAGGGCGTTCCAGAACGGACAGGCGGAACTGTCGCTCTGGAATCCGCGGGACTACACCCACGACGTGCACCGCACTGTGGATGACCGGCCCTACGGCGGTGGTCCCGGCATGGTGATGAAGGCGGAGCCTCTGCAGGCGGCCATCAAGGCGGCCCGGAGCGAAGCCAGGCCCGGTACCCGGGTGGTTCATCTGAGTCCCCAGGGGCGCAGGCTGGATCAGGATGGCGCAAGGGAACTGGCCGGGCGGGAGGGGATCATATTGATCGCCGGCCGCTACGAAGGGATTGATGAACGGATTATCGATCGCTATGTGGACGAGGAGTGGTCCATCGGCGATTACGTACTGAGTGGGGGGGAACTCCCCGCGCTGGTACTGATGGACGCGGTGGTTCGGTTGTTGCCCGGGGTGCTCGGGGACGCCGATTCAGCCCAGCAGGACTCCTATATGGACGGGCTGCTGGACTGCCCACACTATACGCGTCCCGAGGCATTCGAAGGATTGTCTGTCCCGGATGTGCTGCGCAGCGGCGACCATGAGGCCATACGGCGCTGGCGTCTGCAGCAGTCCCTGGGACGAACCTGGTTACGACGGCCGGACCTGTTGGAAGGGCGGGAGTTGACCAGGGAAGAGCAGGAATTACTTGAACAGTTTATTGAGGCGCACGCGAGCGCCAGTTGAGACAAGACAGGAGCAATAGGGTCATGAGCAAGATCATTCAGGAACTGGAAACCGAGCAGATGGGCAAGGAAGTTCCCGAGTTCGGTCCCGGAGACACCGTGGTGGTCCAGGTAAAGGTGAAAGAGGGCAACCGTGAGCGTCTGCAGGCCTTCGAAGGCGTGGTGATCGGCAAACGTAACCGTGGGCTGAACTCCGCTTTCACGGTGCGCAAGATCTCCCATGGCGAAGGCGTGGAGCGTACCTTCCAGACCCACAGCCCGCTGGTAAGCGAGATCAAAGTCACCCGCCGCGGCGACGTGCGCCGGGCCAAGCTCTACTACCTGCGTGGCCGTACCGGCAAGGCGGCTCGTATTAAAGAGAAGATCTAGCTACTTCTCTGCGGAGTTCTATCCGTTCTGGAGAGCCACCCCGTCCTGGCGGGGTGGCTTTCTTTTTGCCTGCCGTTTTTGGGAATAGCGCCAGCTGAACAGTAGCGCCTTCCAGGGATGACCACGGAATCTAAACAGCCCCTGGTCCCAGGGTGCGTGGCGGTTAGTATCCAATCATTACCCCTTTGTTCCAAATATTCTTGCCACAGAGAACACAGAGAACACAAAGATATAGTATTCCCTATTGCGACAGTCACCTCTGTGAACTCTGTGTTCTCTGTGGCAAAAAAATCATCTCGTTTTCACGGTGCTGTCGTTACTGGCACCGATGGGTTAGGCTTCAAACCATTGTGAACTGGGAATAACGCAGGATGGCACTGACTTTTTATTGGCACGATTACGAGACCTGGGGCATTGATCCGCGTCGTGACCGCGCCGCCCAGTTTGCGGGCATCCGCACCGACGAGGAGCTGAATCCCATCGGCCAGCCCCTGGTGCTCTACTGCAAACCGGCCGATGACATGCTGCCCCATCCCGAGGCGTCCCTGGTTACCGGCCTGACGCCGCAGAAGGCGCTGACGGAGGGGGTGTGCGAGGCGGAGTTCATGGCCGCCATCCACGAAGAGCTGGCTAAACCCGGCACCTGCGGGGTGGGCTACAACAGCATCCGCTTCGACGACGAGTTCACCCGCTACGGCCTCTACCGCAACTTTTTTGATCCCTATGCTCGCGAGTGGCAGAACGGCAACTCGCGCTGGGACCTCATCGATCCGATACGCTGCGCCCGTGCCCTGCGCCCGGAGGGAATCGAGTGGCCCCTGCGGGAGGACGGTTCCACCAGCTTCCGTCTGGAGGAGTTGACCGCCGCCAATGGCATCTCCCATGCCGATGCTCATGACGCCCTGTCCGATGTCTATGCCACCATCGCCGTGGCCCGCCTGTTGAAAGAGAAACAGCCGCGGTTGTTCGATTATCTGCTGCACGGGCGCAACAAGCATCAACTGGCGCGCCAGCTCAAGGTGAGCGAGATGCAGCCGGTGCTTCACGTCTCCTCCAGGTACCCGGCCACCCAGGGCTGCATCGCCATGGTGGCGCCAGTGGCGGCCCATCCGACGAACAAGAACGGCATCGTGGTATTTGATTTGCGCTACGATCCTGAGCCGCTACTGGAACTGGAGCCCGATGAGATCCGGGAGCGGCTCTTTACCCCGCAGGCAGAACTGCCGGACGGGGTGGAGCGGATCCCGCTGAAGACGGTGCATGTCAACAAGTGTCCAGTGATCGTGCCCATGAATACCCTCAGCGAACAGGCGGCCAAGGAGTGGCGGATCGATGTGGCGGAGGGCAAGCGCAACCTGGAGAAGTTGCGCCGTGCCTCCGGGCTGGAGCGCAAGATCCAGGCGGTCCATGCCGAGCAGATGTTTCCCGAGGTCCCGTCCGATCCGGATCAGGAGCTCTACAGCGGCGGCTTTTTTTCAGACAGCGACCGCCGGGCCATGGAACTGGTTCGGAACTGTGCGCCGGAGGAGTTGGCTGCGGCCGGTTTTGTCTTCGAAGATTCCCGTCTGCCGGAGATGCTGTTTCGTTACCGGGCGCGCAACTGGCCGCAGACCTTGTCGGTGGAAGAGCGGTCGCGGTGGGATGAGTTCCGGCTCCAGCGGATAAACGATCCGCAGGCGGGCGGTATCGCCCTGGCGGAGTATCGCCAGAAGCTGGCGCAGATGATGGTGGATCCCGCTCTGGGAGAGCGGGAGCGTTCGATTCTGTCGGAACTGGCCGATTGGCCGGATCGGATCCTGTAAGGCCTACTCTTCGGTCCACTTCTCCAGGGCGTCGATGATGTTCTTCGCCTGCTCTTTACTGGAGATATTGAACTTCGACTTCTGCATATATTCACCGCCGCGCTTCTGGTAGCGTCGAATGGAGTATTTGTCGCCACCATACTCACCTTTGGTGCGGTTCCACTCCTGATAACGGAAGATGATGGTGGACCAGGCTCCTTTGGAGAGGATCACCTTGTCCAGCTCCTTGACGATATCGATTCCGTCTTCGGTGTAGGTAATGGTCAATTCATCCACAGTGGAGGCCATGCTCGTTTCCCTTGATTGTCTGAATGGTTGCGAAGGCGCAGACGGTACCAGAAGTGTGGTGGGAAAAATACCCCTATTTTCTCGCCCCGTTGTGCTCCAGCAAACGGACGATTTCGGGATTCCCCGTTCGCTGGGCCACGGTGAGGGGCCGTTCGCCCGAGGCACCCGCCAGGTTGACGTCGGCGCCGCGGGAGATCAACAGCTTGGTCAGGACGCGGTTCTGCTCCCGAATGGCCAGCATGAGGGGGGTGTCCCCGTGTTCACTGCTGATGTGGTCGATGTTTGCGCCGTTGTCCAGCAGCAGGTCGATAACATCCCGGTCCTGCACCTGATTGCGGACCGCTTCCGACAGCAGGTAGTCCGCGTCAAAGGGGGCGTTGAGCTTGATCAGGTATTGGGCCACCTGGGTGCGGCCCGCCATCACGGCGGCATAGAGTGGCGGGTGACCGCTACTGTTCCGGGCGTCAATTCGGGCTCCATTTTGCAGCAGCAATTTCACCACCACAACGCGCCCTTTCTCCGCCGCCACATGCAGCGGCATCCTGCCGTCCACGTCCGGCTGGTTGATGTCGGCGCCCCAATGGATATGGCGCTCAATCTGATCCAGATCGCCCCGCTGCACCGCCAGATAGAGGCTGATAGTGGGTCGGTCCGGCTCGCCGCAGGCGAACAGGGAAAACAGCAGAAGAAGCAGTACAGGCAAGGTTCGGTTCATATAAAAAAATGGTAGTGCCTGCCCCGGCTGAGCGCAAGGCTTCCGGCATAGCGGTAATCCGTGCGGCATGGTAGTGTTGGATGAAATATGGGACCTGCCGGTCCCGACAGAGTTGGACTATCGCAGGGGAGAATAAGAAAGTCATGCCACTGGCCAAGGCCGTCGTCAAACGCTGTTATGCCCTGGAAGACTCCTCCCGCTACAAGCGCGTAAAGGGCTTTTTCTACCGCCTGCTGGAAGACCCGCGCGCCCCGATCCGTCCCTATTTCGATATCTTCATGATCATGCTGGTGCTGACCAGCGTGTTTGTGTTGATCTATGAGGTTCAGAACGATACGGGAACCATGGGCCGGGTGTTCGAGATGGTGGCGGTGGGTGTGTTTCTGATCGAGTATCTGCTTCGGCTGTGGCTCTATAACGATAGCCGCCATATCATTATCGAACACTATGAGCAGGCGGAATTTCTTAACCGCCAGTTCCTCTTGTGGCCCGCGCTCAAGGAGGTGCTGCGGAAAAAGTGGGACTACATGACCACGCCGCTGGCCATTATCGATCTGCTGGCGATCATTCCCAGCTATCGGCCGCTGCGGTTTCTGCGCCTCTTTCTCCTGTTTCGGCTGTTCAAGCTATTCCGCTATGCGCGCAGTATCCATGAATTCGCCCGCGTACTGTCGGAGAAGCGGTTCGAGCTCTATACCCTGTTCATTTTCCTGATGTTCGTGGTCTTTATCTCCGCTTCGGCGATCTATTTCTTTGAGGCGCATACCGAGGGTGGCCAGATAAAGCACTTTTTTGACGGTGTCTATTGGGCGCTGGTGACCATAACCACGGTGGGTTATGGCGATATCACTCCGCAGACGGTGGAGGGCCGGTTCATTACCATGGTGCTGATCATCTGCGGGATCGGCGTGCTCTCCTTTTCCACCTCCATTATCGTGGCCGCCTTTGGGGAGAAGATGAAGGAGATGCGGGAGAACCGGGTGTTTGCCGAGATAGAGAAACGTGGCAAGCGGATCACTATTATCTGTGGTTACGGCCGCATGGGCCAGGTGGTGGCCAAGCAACTGGAAGCGGACCGGGACCATTTCGTGGTAATTGACTCCGATCCTCAAAATATCGCCCTGGCCAAGCGCGTTGGCCATCTCGCCATCCTGGGGGGGGCGGAGAACAATGAGCTGCTGGAGAACGTGGGCATTCACAGCCGGGCCGAGCGTATACTCTGTCTTACCAATGACGATGTGGCCAATGTTTTTATCACCCTCAGCGCGCGCTATATGAATCCCGATATCGAAATTATCTCGCGCGCCAACCGGGAGGAGAGTGTGGCCAAGTTGATCCAGGCGGGCGCCAATCATACGGTCATGCCCTACAAGATGCTCGGCCTGATGGCGAGCGAGTATATCGGCCGGCCGGTGGCATTCGAGGCGATCCACGGCATGTTGCATGGCGAGCACAAGATCAATCTCGATACCATTGCCGTAGCGTCGGATTCGGTGCTGGAAGGGGTGACTATCGGGGAGATCAATTTTCAGCAGCATAAGCTGATTCTGTTCGGGGTGATTACCCATCCGGAACGGTCGCTCGATACCGACGAGACCAGCTTCGCCATGGCGCAGCGCACCCTGGTGTTTAATCCGCGGCCCCATTTCAAATTGCAGGCGAATGATATCGTCATGGTGTTCGGCCATGAGTTGAGCATCATCCACTTCAAGGACTGTATGGAACGCGGGACCGTGGAATTGGTGAAGAGCGTATGAACAATCCCAAGATCGTTATATTCGGATGCGGTACGGCGGGTATTGAGGTGGCCAGCCGTCTGCAGGAGCGCTCCCTTGGCGGGTTGCTGGTGGGTAAGGACGAGGCCTGCCTGAAAAGGGCCAGTGCCGAGGGGGTTGTTACTGCCAATATCGACTATACACAGGATGATGAACTGAGGGCCATCGGTATCGGAAGCAGCGTGGAGACTATTTTCGCCCTGTTCGATGAGGATGCGAAGAATGTATTCCTTACCATCTCGGCGCGGGCTATCGATCCCGACGTCAAGATCGTGTCCCTGACCCAATCCCATGATTCGGCGCAGAAGCTGCGCGCCGCCGGGGCCACCAAGGTGATCGACCCCAGCGAGATCAGCGGCCGTAAGGTGATTGACCTGATCAAGCGCCCCCTCATCGCCGAGACCATGGGTAACATCGTCTATGGCGAGCGGCATCTGAATATGGCGGAGGTGGAACTGACGGCCGATTCGGTGTTCAACGGCCGGCGCTTGAACGAACTGGATCTCTCCCAGCGCTATGACATGATCCTGCTGGGGGTGGTGGATAGGGAGTTAGGGGATGAGTTCATCTTCGCCACCACGGGCACCGACCATAAGCTGGATAGCGGCGATGTACTGGTGGTGATCGGCCCGGCGGAGGAGATCGAAAAATTCCGCGCCGCTGCCCATCCACAACCAAAAACCCCCGAACCTGAGGATCGGGGGTAGCAGGGGGAACAGGCTCTCCCGCGATGCGCGGTTATCAGGCCGGGGCGGCCTCTAACAGAGCAGCCGTATCCTTGTTGATAGAACCCGCCTGGGAGCTGAAGGCCTGGACTACGTTATCGGCGAACTGGCGGGCAATCTGGGAGGCCAGCGCTTTCGCCTGTTCAGGGTTGGAAACCGAGCCTTCGGCCGCTTTGACCGTGCCATTATAGATCTGCTTGGCGCTTTCCACGTTTACGGAATCGCCCGTTCTTTCCGTGGGTTGGGACTCCTGCACCTCGCCCTGGCCGGAGCGGTTGCCCATGGCTACCTTGTCCGCGCCCTGGCGGCCGGTCTCTTTCGCCTTGCCTTCGCTGGAGGGCAGGATCTTGTTGTCTGATATAGGATTTACCACGCTTCTATCTCCTTCGCCTGTCGAAATGTCGACGTTTTAAACAAGTTTTACCTCTTGTCAGGTAATAAAGCAAATCCCGGACCAACCTTCACAATCATGGGGTTAAACGCCTACCCCGGTTTGTCAGCGGATACCCGAAGGGAGGCGGGAAAACGGCATAGGAATGTGGTTCCTGTGCCGGGGGTGCTGTGGATGGTCAACTCCCCGCCGTGGCGCTGGAGGATCTGTTTCACAATGGCCAGCCCCAGGCCGGTTCCGCCGGTCTCCCGGGAGCGGGCCCGGTCCACACGGTAGAACCGCTCCGTGAGACGGGGGATGTGGCGCTCTTCTATCCCTTCGCCGTTGTCCTGTACGCTGAAACAGGCTCCGGAGGCGTCGCCATACCAGCGTATCTCAATCCCGGTCCGTTCCGGGGTGTGCTGGACGGCGTTGAAAATGAGATTGCTGAACAGGCTCTGAAACTCCTCCCAGGTTCCTTTCAGCCACAGTGAAGTGTCGATGTCCGACTGGAAGCGGTGTCCACTCTCCTGGGAGATCGCCTCCGCCTCATCCACAATGGAGCGCAGCAGGCGCGGGATATTGACCGGTTGCCGGTTGGGGGTGGAGGGGTCGGTTTCCAGGCGTGACAGGGCCAGCAGGTCGTTTACCACGTTCTGCATGCGCAGTGTCTGCTGCCGCATCAACTCCAGGGGGCGGTGCAGCTCTTCGGGTACGCTGTCATCCTCACTCAGGGCCTCCAGATAACCGAACACCACCGTGAGTGGGGTGCGGAACTCATGGGAGGCGTTGGCCACGAAATCACGCCGGGTCAGGTCCAGATTGTGGATGCGGGTGATGTCGCGGGCCACCACTAGCCGCTGGCTTTTTTTCTTGCCGAACGGGGTGATGGTCATGGAGAGAATCAGGGCCTTGTTGTTGGCTGGCGAGAACTCCAGCGGCTCACTGAAATCGTTGCGCCGCAGATAGCCGGTTACCTCCGGCAGGCTAATGAGATCGGTGAGCACACGGCCGCTCGCCTGGGGCCAGGGAATGCCGAGCAGGCTGTTGGCGGCCGGATTGCACCATTCGATCTTGTTGCCGCGGCCCAGCAACAGGATGGCGTCGGGAAAGGCGCGGGAGGCGCCGCGGAAGCGGCGGTAGAAACGGGATATTTGTTTGCGCTGTTTGTTGCCGCGCAGGGTCCGGGCATGAGCATTCTGCGCAATGGCGCGCCACACGCC
>JBNKPL010000032.1:0-22794 GCA_050295355.1 Sedimenticolaceae bacterium | reverse complement strand
GTATTTTTCGGCGCTGAGGTTGACCGCGCGCTCCACCGCCTTTTCGGTCAGGTCCGGCCCAGCCACCCGGAAATGGACATGGATGCGGGTGAACACCTTGGGTTCCGTCTCCGCCCGTTCCGCCTCCATTTCCACTTCGCACAGGGTCACCTCTTTGCGGCTCTTGCGCAGGATGTGAACCACGTCGAACTGGGTGCACCCCCCCATGCCCAGCAGGATCATCTCCATGGGCCGCAGCCCCAGATTCTGGCCGCCAGAGTCCGGAGGCCCATCCATCACCACGGCATGCCCGCTCTCGGACTGACCCACCATCAGGGTGTTTTCCACCCATTTCACCCGCGCTTTCATGGCATCTCCTCGTTATGTTGGTTGTGGCGCGAAAACTAACACAGTTCGACAAGCAACTGCAGCTTGCATACAATCCCTGTGGAATAAGATCAAAGGAACCACCCGCTTCGCCCATGAGCATCATACAGCCACCGCCGCCGGAACCTGAATATCTGCAGCCGCTGCTGTCGTTCTGCCATCGCAGACGTTATCCCGCCAAATCGGACATCATCCGTTTCGGCGATCCGGCCGACACCCTGTACTATCTGCTCGACGGATCGGTAACGGCGATCATTGAGGACGAAGAGGGCAAGGAGATCATCCTCGCCTACCTCAACAAGGGGGAGTTCCTGGGCGAAATGGGGCTGTTCATCCCCTGCTCCACCCGCAGCGTCCTGGTGCGCACCCGCACCGAGGTCACCCTGGCGGAGATCAGTTACAAACGGTTGGAGCAGCTGTTTGAGGCGGAACTGAAGCCCTATTCCAAGGATATCCTGTACGCCTTCGGCGCCCAGTTGACCGAACGCCTGCTGCGCACCAGCCGCAAGGTGGGCCACCTGGCGTTCCTGGACGTGACCGGTCGTATCGCCCGCACCCTGCTAGAGCTGTGCGATGAACCCGACGCCATGACCCACCCCGACGGCATGCAGATCCGCATCACCCGTCAGGAGATCGGCCGCATCGTGGGCTGCTCCCGCGAGATGGCCGGCCGGGTCCTGAAGAACATGGAAGAACAGGGGCTGATCCACGTCAAAGGCAAGACCATCGTGGTCTACGGCACCCGCTAGGGGCGCTTCGCCCCTACCGAGTCTGCTCCACCTTCAGTACTACACCGTCCACGCCCACCACCTTCACCTTAACGCCGGCCTCGCAATCCGCGCCTGCGATCTTCCAGGTGGAGTCGTCCACCCGGATCTTGCCCAGCCCGTTCACGATGGGCTCATCCAGGGTAAAGGTTCGGTCGATGTACTGCTCGCCCCGCCGATTGAGACGCGGCTGATCGGTCTTGATGGGGTGATCCTTCTGATAGAACCGCCACAGGGCGATGCTGACCACGCTGAACACCGCGAACAGTAGGATCTGGAACTCCCAGCCCATACCTGGAAACACCGCCACCAGCAGCCCCACCACGCCGGCGGCGATGCCCATCCAGATAAAAAAGGCCGCCGGGGAGAACACCTCCAGGATCACGAACACCACCGCCAGCACCAGCCAGTGCCAATAGGTTGTCCCCTGTAACCACTCCATCAGGCATTACCCCCCTTGTTGCCGAACGCCTCTTTGGCGATCTCGGCGATGCCGCTCACGGAGCCGATCAGGCTGGAGGCCTCCAGCGGCATCAGGATCAGTTTCTGGTTGTCCGCCGTGGCGATACTCTGCAGCGCCTCGGTGTACTTCTGGGCCACGAAGTAGTTGATGGCGTTCACGCTGCCTTTGGCGATGGCCTCGGACACCAGGGTGGTCGCCTTGGCCTCCGCCTCCGCCAGACGCTCCCGCGCCTCCGCCTCGCGGAAAGCGGCCTCCCGTTCGCCCTCCGCCTCGAGGATGGCGGACTGTTTCTCGCCCTCCGCCTTGAGGATCGCCGCCTGCCGAAAGCCTTCCGCCTCCAGGATGTTGGCCCGCTTCTCCCGCTCCGCCTTCATCTGCCGCGCCATGGCGTCCACCAAGTCGCGCGGCGGCGTGATGTCCTTGATCTCAATGCGGGTCACCTTGATGCCCCACGGGGTGGTGGCGTCGTCAACCACGCTCAACAGCTGGGCATTGATGCGGTCACGCTCGGACAGCACCTCATCCAGATCCATGGAGCCCATCACCGTACGGATGTTGGTCATCACCAGATTGAGGATGGCGTAGTGCAGATTGCTCACCTCGTAGGCCGCCTTGGCCGCATCCAGGATCTGGAAAAAGATCACCCCATCCACCTGCACCATGGCGTTGTCCCTGGTGATCACCTCCTGGGAGGGTACATCCAGCACCTGCTCCCGCATGTCGAGCTTGCTGCCGATGGTGTCTATCACAGGGACGATGAGGGTGAGGCCTGGACGGAGGGTCTTGGTATAACGGCCGAACCGCTCCACCGTATACTCCATCCCCTGCGGCACCCGTTTGGCGCCGAGGACCACGATAACTACCGAAAGCACGACTACAGCAACCGCGAAAGCACCGAATTCCATTGTTATTCTCCTTGGCTTGTTATGTGTCTGGTTGGTCAATATAGCGTCTTTTTGTTAAATCTTCACTTACAGTAGGCCTTAAAAATAACCTTTGTAAAGGTTCAGCCCAGTCAGTTCAAAACCCTTTGTTTGGGTTGCGGTAACCAGTTTCGCAACCATTGTGAGAAAAGCGGAATAGAAAGCTGATCTGGATGGGTTGCGAAACTAGTTACCCATATCAATATGAGCGTATGGCTAGACAGCCCGCAAAACAAAATTACCAAAACCAAATCGAACCGCTTTGGTTAAAATACCCCCCATGCCTGACTACCCCAAACCCCCAAAATCCCTCCTCCGCAAGGTGGGCCGCGCCATCGCCGACTATGACATGATCCGCGAGGGCGACCGCATCCTGCTCGGGGTATCGGGCGGCAAGGACTCCCTCTCCCTGCTCCATATCCTGCACCATCTGCAGAGCTACGCCCCGGTGCGCTTCGAACTGGGGGTGATCACCGTGGACCCGGAGGTGGAGGGGTTCGAGCCGGAACCGCTCAAGGCCTACTACGAGGCCCTGGGCGTGCCCTATTTCTATCAGGAGCAGCCCATCATGGAGGAGGCGAAGGCGCGCATGGACGGCGACTCCTTCTGCGCCTACTGTTCGCGCATGAAGCGGGGCATTATGTACACCACCTGCCGGGAGCAGGGCTACAACGTCCTCGCCCTGGCCCAGCACCTGGACGATCTGGCGGAGAGCCTGCTGATGTCCATGTTCCATGGCGGCCAGCTGCGCACCATGAAGGCGCACTATGTGAACGATGCCGGGGACATCCGCATCATCCGCCCCCTGGTCTACTGCCGCGAAACCCAGACCGGCAGCTTCGCCCGGGAGGCGGGACTGCCCATCATCCCCGACAGCTGTCCCGCCTGTTTCACCGCCCCCACCCAGCGCGAATACATGAAACAGTTGCTGGCCCGGGAGGAGGCGCAGAACCGCCACCTGTTCGCCAATCTGCTGCACGCCATGCGGCCGCTGATGACGGAAACGTCGAAAAAAGGCGAATAGAGGGGACTGAATACGATTTTTTCCGTCATTTCTGGTTCGATGGGAATCCAGGGCCTAGTATTGCTATTGTTGACCCCAGTCCGTATATTAGCGTTTATTAATATTGCTGCTGCTGGAGAGCGAAAGCATGACACGCACCCTATCCGCCCTGATGGCGCTTTTGGCGCTGGCCACCACGGCCTACGCTGAATCGCCCCTGACCACCGCCACCGCCACCTACCAGGAGTTGCCCCGCCAGCACCTGCTGGACGGCATCGTGGAGGCCACCCATCAGGGCACCATGTCGGCCCAGACCGGCGGCCAGGTACAGGAACTCCTATTCGACGTGGATGACTTCGTCAAAGAGGGCGAGGTGATCATCCGCCTCAAGGACCGGGAGCAGCGCGCGGCCCTGGATCGCGCCCAGGCCGCCCTCAAGGAGGCCCAGGCGACCCTGGAGGAGGAGCGCAAGAAGCATAGCCGGATCAAGGAGATCTATGCCAAAAAACTGGTCTCCCGAGCGGACATGGACCGCGCCGACGCGGCCCTGAAGGCCGCCGCCGCCCGCACCGAATCGGCCAAGGCCGGTCTCGCCCAGGCGCAGGAGCAACTGGAGTACACCCTGATCCGCGCCCCCTACTCCGGGATCGTCACCGAGCGGCATGTGGAACTGGGCGAGATCGCCAGCCCGGGCAAAAAGCTCATGAGCGGGATCTCCCTCGACAACCTGCGCGTCACCGTGGATGTGCCCCAGAACCTGATCCCGGCCATTCGCCAGAACCAGAAGGGGAGCATCGAACTGCCCAACGGCATCTGGATGCCGGCCGACAAGCTGACCATATTTCCCTACGCCAACAGCGGCAGCAACACCTTCAAGGTGCGGCTGGAGCTTCCGCCCAAGGTGAAGGGGCTCTTCCCCGGCATGTATGTCAAAAGCGCCTTCGTGGTGGGTTCGCAAAAAGAGCTGCTGGTCCCCCAGCAGGCGGTGGTCTACCGCGGTGAAGTCACCGGCGTCTATGTGGTGGCCGCTGACGGCCGGATCTCCCTGCGCCATATCCGCGCCTCCAGCCGCATCCATAACGGCATGGCACCCATTCTGTCCGGCCTGGAGGAGGGCGAGCAGGTGGCCCTCGACCCCATCGAAGCGGGCGTACAACTGAAGCAGCAGATGGCGGAGCAGCCCAATGGATAAGCTCGGCGTCTCGGGCCGGATCGCCCAGCGTTTCCTCACCACCGAGATCACCCCCCTGCTGGCCCTGGTGGGTATGCTCATGGGCCTCTTCGCCGTGCTGGTCACGCCGCGGGAGGAGGAGCCCCAGATCAACGTCACCTTCGCCAACGTCTTCATCCCCTTCCCCGGCGCCACCGCCGGCGAGATCGAACACCTGGTGGCCACCCCGGCGGAGCAGGTGCTGTCGGAGATCGAGGGGGTCAAACACATCTATTCCACCTCCCGGCCCGGCATGGCGGTGCTTGCCGTCCGCTATAAGGTAGGGGAGGACCGCACCGACGCCATCGTGCGTCTCTACAACAAGGTGTTCTCCAACCAGGACTGGCTGCCGCGCAACCTCGGGGTGGGCCAGCCCATCATCAAGCCGAAAGGCATCGATGATGTGCCCATCATCACCGCCACCCTGTGGTCGGAAAAGCCCGGCGTCGGCGCCCATGAACTGGGGCAGGTGGCCCACGCCATCGAATCGGAGCTGAAACGGGTGCCCGGCACCCGGGACATCTACACCATCGGCGAGCCGGAGCGGGTGGTCAGCGTCCAGCTTGATCCCCAGGCGCTGGCGGGCTACGGCATCGACCTGAGCGACCTGCGGCTGGCCCTGCAGGCCGGCAACACCAGCCGCGACAACCTCACCGTGACCAACCAGAACCGGGAGGTCCTGGTGCAGGCCGGCACCTTCCTCACCGCCGCCGATGAGATCGGCGACCTGGTGGTGGGCGTTCACCAGGGACGCCCCGTGTTCCTGCGCGATGTGGCCGCCATCCGCCACGGCGCCGACCAGCCGGAACAGTATGTATGGATCGGCGGCGGCCCCGCCACGGGACAGCAGAAACTGACGGCATCGGGCAAATTGCCCGCCGTCACCATCGCGGTGGCGAAAAAGCCGGGCACCAATGCAGTGGATATCGCCAACGCGGTGATCCAACGCTTCGATCAACTGAAGGGCACCTTCATCCCCGAGGGGGTCCAGGCCACCATCACCCGTAACTACGGCGCCACCGCGGACGCCAAGGCGAAGAAACTGATCAGCAAACTGGTGTTCGCCACCCTGTCGGTGATCGTGCTGGTACTGTTCGCCATCGGCTGGCGCGAGGCGCTGATCGTGGGCGCGGCGGTGGTGGTCACCCTGGCCATCACCCTGTTCGCCTCCTGGGCCTGGGGCTTCACCCTCAACCGGGTCTCCCTGTTCGCCCTGATTTTTTCCATCGGCATCCTGGTGGACGACGCCATCGTGGTGGTGGAGAACATCCACCGTCACCTGGCCATGGGGGCCAAACACCTGCTGGAGGCGATCCCGCGCGCGGTGGACGAGGTGGGGGGACCCACCATCCTGGCCACCCTGACGGTGATCGCCGCCCTGCTGCCCATGGCCTTCGTCAGCGGCCTGATGGGGCCCTACATGAGCCCAATCCCCATCAACGCCTCCATCGGCATGCTGATCTCCCTGGCGGTGGCCTTCGTCCTGACCCCCTGGCTCACCAACCTGGCACTGGCCAGCCAGGCGGCCCATCACGCCGAACAGGGCGGCAAGGCCGCACAGGAGAGCGGACTAAGCCGCTTTTTCCACCGCATCATGACCCCCTTCCTCGCCGGACGCAGCGGATGGGTCAACCGCTGGAAGCTGCTGGCGGGCATCCTGGCCCTGATCGCGGGCTCCATGGCCCTGGTGGCGGGCAAGGCGGTGGTGATGAAGATGCTGCCCTTCGACAACAAATCGGAGTTCCAGGTGGTGCTGGATATGCCGGAAGGGACCAGCCTGGAACAGACCACCCGGGTACTGGACGAAATGGGCGACCTGCTTGCGCGTGTTCCCGAGGTCACCAACTACCAGGTCTACTCAGGCACCGCCTCCCCCATCGGGTTCAACGGCCTGGTGCGCCAGTACTACCTGCGGGAAGGTTCGCACCTGGGCGATATCCAGGTGAACCTGGCGGACAAACATGAACGCGACCGCAAGAGCCACGAAATCGCCCTCTCGGTGCGCGGGCCGCTGCAGGAGATCGCACGCAAGTTCGGCGGCAACGCCAAGATCGTGGAGGTCCCGCCGGGGCCGCCAGTGCTGTCGCCCCTGGTGGCGGAGGTCTACGGCATCGATTACGCGGGCCAGATCCAGACGGCGAAAAAGGTGCGCTCGGTGTTCGAATCCACCCCCGACATCGTGGACGTGGACGACAGCGTGGAGTATCCCTCCGCCAAGGCCATCATCCAGGTGGACCGCGCCAAGGCGGCCCGCCTCGGCATCCCCCAGAGCAGCGTAGTGGAGGCGCTCGGCACGGTGCTGGGCGGCGAGGACGTGAGCTATCTGCACGGCAAAAACCTGAAGTACGCCGTGCCCATCCGGCTCCAGTACAGCGAAAGCGACAAGGTGGATCTGGAGCAGGTGCTCTCCCTGCGTATACGCAATATGCAGGGGGAACTGATCCCGCTGTCGGAGATCGTGCGCGTGGTCAACAGTCGGCGCGAACACTCCATCCATCACAAGGATCTGCTGCCCGTGGTCTACGTGACCGGCGACATGGCGGGCGAAACCGACAGCCCCCTCTACGGCATGTTCGGAATCTCCGGCGCCCTGGACGAAACGGGCGAGCCGGAACAGTGGTTCCTCTCCCAGCCGGAAAACCCCTATGAGTACAGCCTGAAGTGGGACGGCGAGTGGCAGATCACCTATGAGACCTTCCGCGACATGGGCATCGCCTACTCCGTGGGCCTGGTGCTCATCTACCTGCTGGTGGTGGCCCAGTTCCGCTCCTACCTGGTGCCGCTGGTGATCATGGCGCCCATCCCGCTGACCATCATCGGCATCCTGCCGGGCCACGCCCTGTTGGGCGCCCAGTTCACCGCCACCTCCATGATCGGCATGATCGCCCTGGCGGGGATCATCGTGCGCAACTCCATCCTGCTGGTGGACTTCATCAACCAGCAGGTAACGGCGGGGATCGCGTTTGAGAAAGCGGTGATCCAGTCCGCGGTGGTGCGCTCCAAGCCCATCGCCCTGACCGCCATCGCCGCCATGGCCGGGGCGTTCTTCATCCTCGACGACCCCATCTTCAGCGGCCTGGCGGTGTCCCTGATCTTCGGCCTGTTCGTCTCCACCGTGTTGACCCTGGTGGTGATCCCGGTGGTCTATTACGCGGCCATGGAAAAACGGCTGGATCAGATACGGGCGGTGGATTGAGGGCTTGCCCCACCAATTTCCCTAACTATTTTTTGCCACAGAGATCACAGAGGACACAGAGACTGGTAAAAACCGGAAAAGAAACACTCTGTGTCCTCTGTGATCTCTGTGGCTAACGAAAAAAATCATGACAGAAATCTGCGGCTAGCACCGTATCTACGGATCACCCCGCCAGCCGCTCAAAAATCTTAAACCCCGCCACATAGGTCCCCACCGCCGAACCCAGGGAGCTGAGGATAAAGATCAGCAGGGTGCGCGACACCCGATTGCGCCACCAGCCACTGAGGCGGGTGGTGTCAAAGCGCAGGGCGCTGAAGTCCCCCACCTGCGGCTTGCGCAGGTAGATCTCCGCCGCCGCGGTGAACATCCCGGCCCCGATGGTGGGATTGAGGGAGGTGATGGGCGCGGCCACAAAGGCGGTAATCACCGTCAGCGGATGAGCCGCCGCGATCAAGGCCCCCAGGGCCGACAGGGCGCCGTTGATGAACACCCAATCCGCCACCATGGACCAGCCAAGTTCCGAACTGCGGCTGAAGCCGATGGTAAACCCGGTCAGGATCAGCAGCACGATAGCCCAGGGGATCAGCTTCGGCCAGGTGGAAGGCTTGGGCAGGCTGTCCAGCTCCGCGATGGTCTCCGCCGGGTTCTCCATGCCCCGTTCCAGATAGTTTCGGATCCCATTCATGTGGCCCGCACCGATCACCACCAGGATATTTTCGTGGGGGTGCTTGTCCAGCTCTTCCATCAGACGCGACGCCATGTAGCGGTCACGCTCGTCGATCAGCGGCAGATAGAGATCCTGGCGGTCCTCGGCGAACTCGGCGAAGGTGGTCTCCAGGATATCCCCCTCTTTGAGGCGCTCGATCTCCGACTCATCCACGTCCTCCTTGGTCAGCAGACTCGCCACCAGGCCGGCGAACAGCCCAAGCCGTTTCCACCAGGCCACATTGGCCGCCACCCGCTTCAGGGTGACGCCGATCTCACGGTCGATCAGCAGCACCGGCCGCTGAGCCTCCTGAGCGTAGCGGATTGCCTCTCGCTGCTCCGCGCCCGGCTCGATGCCGAACTGGTCCGCCAGCCGCTGCTGGTAGGCGCCGAGGGCCAGACTGGCCGCCACCATGCTCGCCTTGCCCTCTTTCAGCACCTTGAACAGGTCCATGCGGGCCAGGGCGTCCGGGTCCATGAGGGCGTCGTAGCGGCTGGGGCACAGCTCCACCGCCACGGCGTCATAGGCCCCGCTGTCGAGCAGCTCCCGCACCTTTTCCGCACTGGCGCGCGACACATGGGCGGCACCCAGCAGGGTGACCCGATGATCGCCGATACGAAGATCAAGTTGGGGCTCTTCGGCGGTGTTATCCATTTAGAATCCTTAACACGCGACAGGTGACGCAAAAAAGGGCCATATCATAGCAGTCATGGCGCCCGGACCAGAAGCCGATCCGCACCCCTTTTTGCGGCTGGTGCAAATTACGGGCGAGTCGCTTAACATGAGACCACTTCAGTTACGAAGATGGATGGGAACATGACCGGAAGTGTACAAAAAGTTGCCCTGCTTGCCCTGCTTCTGCTGCTCGCCGGATGCCAGACCTTCGGGGAACGGCAGATGGAGATCCGTCTGGAACAGACCCTGAATCAGTACTCCATCGCCATGCGCTGGAGTTATCTGGACAAGGCCCACGGATTCCTGCAACCGGAACTGCTTGAGAGCACGCCCCTGCCCGAGGAGTGGGAGAACATACGGGTCACCAAATACGACGTGCTGCAACCGGCGGCCATGACGGATGAAAACCGGGCCTCCCAGGTGGTCTCCATCAGCTATGTGTTCCGCGACCAGCAGGTGGAAAAACGGATCATGGACCAGCAGCTCTGGGTCTACGACGAAGAGGCCGGCAAGTGGTACCGCGGCAACAAACCGCCTGAATTCCAGTAACAGACCGCCATGGACAGGGAACATCCAGTCACCCACGGGGGCAACTTCCTTATCACCACGGCCGCCTTCGTGATTGTGGTGGCCGGGATGCGTGAGTCGCAGGACATCCTGGTGCCCTTTCTGCTCTCCGGCTTTATCGCCATCATCGCTGCGCCCGCCCTGTTCTTTCTCAAGGAGAAAGGGCTGCCCACCTTCGTGGCCCTGCTGCTGGTCATTGCGGTGGTGGCCGGGATCGGGCTGCTGCTGGGGGTCCTGGTGGGGCGGTCGGTGGACGACTTCACAGCCCAGCTCCCCATGTACCAGGAGCGGCTGCAGGGCCAGACCGCCGCCCTGCTGGCGTGGCTGGAGCAGTGGGGCATCCCCCTGCCCCAGGAGGCGGTGACCAAGTTCGTGGACCCAGGCAAGGCGATGAAAATGGCGGCGGCGGGCCTGAGCAGCCTGGGCGGCCTGCTGGCCAACGCCTTTCTGATCCTGCTCACGGTGATCTTTATCCTGCTCGAGGCCTCCAGCTTTCCGGCCAAGCTGCAGTACGGCATGCGCGACCCGGACCGGGGACTGAACCATCTCGGCCTCTTTCTCGAAAACGTCAAACGCTATATGGCCATCAAGACCTCCACCAGTCTGCTGACCGGGATAGTGGTGGCCCTGTGGCTGTGGGCCGTGGGGGTGGACTATCCCCTGCTCTGGGGGGTGCTCGCCTTTTTCCTCAATTTCGTGCCCAACATCGGCTCCATCCTCGCCGCCATCCCGGCCCTGTTGCTGGCCCTCATCCAGCTCGGCACCGGCGGCGCTCTGTGGACCCTGGTCGGCTATCTGGTGGTCAACAACGTGGTAGGCAACGTGATCGAACCGCGCTTCATGGGCCGCGGACTCGGTCTCTCCACCCTGGTGGTGTTCCTCTCCCTGGTTTTCTGGGGCTGGGTGCTGGGGCCGGTGGGAATGTTCCTCTCGGTGCCCCTCACCATGCTGATCAAGATCGCCCTCGACAGCAACGAACAGACCCGCTGGATCGCCATTCTGCTGGGCCCGGAGACCAGAGAAGGGGCCGCTCCTTAACCATCGGCGCCACCGCAAACGGAAGAAGCGCCGTCTCCCCTGCGCTATCATTGTCCATTAGTTGGAGCGACATCTTTAAATCTCCTTATCAGGACCGATCTTTTCATCATGACACTGCTATTCAGCCAACGGCCGGGGCGCTGGGAGCGCCATCTGCAAAGAAAGCGCGACAACCCCCTGTTCCCGGAATCCGAGCGAAGCATCTCCCCCGCCGCCCTGCAGGAGGCCCAGCGCCTGGACCATGAAGAGCTGGTGGATTTCATTACCGGCTTTCAGCAACTGATTCACCAGGCGGTCAATCTGAACACCAGCGAGGGCAGCGAAGTCATCCTCGAGATGAAGGAGCGGCTGGACAGGACCTATGAACAGGCGTGCGGACTGGCGGACGACCAGACCGAGACCAAGGGGGCCATCCGAAAGCTGTTGCAGGTGATCATGTCCGCGGTGTGGGTCGGCGCCGGCGACGATCCGCAGGCATTGGCGGAACTCAAGGATGAAGAACGGGCCCGTACCACCCACTTTCAACTGCTGGAACAGCCGGTGGTGGCCGATCTGCTGGCCCCCGACTCCCCGGTCAGCGAGAAAGAGCTGGTCCCCACCCTGCTGAACGAGACCCGGGAGGGCCTGGAGGCGGCGCTGCTCCTGTTCGATAACGCCCAGCTGGGGGTGCTCTGCAATGAGGCCCATCAACTCTTGAAAGGCTTGGAACAGGAGAAGAGCGAGACCCTGCAGCAGGCAAGGCAGCGGCTGGTGGAGATGGAGACCCGCCTCACCACCGACGCCTCGGGCCGGGCCAACTGAATGGCGGACCAACTAAAAACCATCGTCCGGGAGGCGGGCCGCATCGTCCTCGGTAAGGAGCGGGTGATCCGCCTCGCCCTGGCCACCCTGCTCGCCCGCGGCCACCTGCTGATTGAGGACCTGCCCGGGGTGGGCAAGACCACCCTGGCCCATGTGCTGGCCCAGCTGCTGGGGCTCCAGTATCAGCGCATCCAGTTCACCAGCGATCTGCTGCCGGCGGATATCATCGGCGTCTCCATCTTCGACCGCGAGAAGTCCCGGTTCCACTTCCATGCCGGGCCGATCTTCTCCCAGGTGATCCTGGCGGACGAGATCAACCGCGCCACCCCCAAGGCCCAGAGCGCCCTGCTGGAGGCCATGGAGGAGCGGCAGGTAACGGTGGAGGGCGAGACGCGCAAACTGCCCCAGCCCTTTTTCGTCATCGCCACCCAGAACCCGGCCCACCAGATCGGCACCTTTCCCCTGCCCGAGTCCCAGCTCGACCGTTTCCTGATGCGTATCCAGATCGGCTATCCCGACGCCGCGGCGGAGCGAGAGCTGCTGGGCGGCGCCGACCGGCGGGAGCTGCTCGCCTCGCTCCAGCCCTGCCTCACCCTGCAGGAACTCCAGGCGTTGCAGGAACAGGCCGCGCAGGTTCATGTATCGGACGCCCTGCTCGACTACTGCCAGTCCCTGCTGGCGTTCAGCCGCACCAGCCCCCGCTTTCACCACGGCCTCTCCCCGCGGGCGGGTCTGGCGCTGTTGCGCAACGCCCGGGCCTGGGCGCTGTTGGAGGGGCGCTCGCACGTACTGCCCGAGGATATCCAGGAGATCCTCCCCTCCACGGTGAGCCACCGCCTGCACTCCACCTCCGATACGGGCGTGGACGAGGGCGAACAGCTGGCGCAGCACCTGCTTGAGTCCGTGCCCATTCCCTGAGGACAGGGCCTTCTGAATGGCGCTGCGCCCACCCGACCGCTTCCTTCGCCTGAACCGCCCCGAGCGCGGCGGCAACGTGGAGATCGGCCCGCGCAAAATCTACATCCTGCCCACCCGCTACGGCGTGCTGTTCGGCATGCTGCTGATCCTGCTGCTGATGGGTTCCATGAACTACGGCAACAATCCCGCCTTCATGCTCACCTTCCTGCTGGTGGGGCTGGGGCTGGTGGCCATCCTCCACACCTGGCGCAATCTGGTCTCCATCCAGATCGCCAGCAGCCGCGCCAGCCCGGTATTCGCCGGGCAGGCGGCCCGCTTCGAGATCCGCCTGATCAACCAACGGGAGGGGGAGCGCCCCTCCATTCAGTTACAGCTGCCGGAGTCCCCGCCCGTGATCGCGGATGTGGAGGGCGGCTCCAGCGCCAGCCTGGTCCTCAGCCGGCCCACGGAGCGGCGGGGGCGCCAGCCCCTGGGCCGCTTTACCATCGCCACCGAGTACCCGCTGGGACTGCTGCGCGCCTGGAGCTATGTGGAACTGGATCTCTCCTGTCTCGTCTACCCCAGCCCGGGACCCGCCATGCCCCCCTCCGATCGGCCCGACTACACCCACAGCGCCCAGGGGGACAAGGGGGTGGGGGTGGACGACTTCGTGGGTATCCGCTCCTACCGTCTCGGCGACTCGCCCAAGCACATCAGCTGGAAGGCCCTGGCCCGGGAGCAGGGATTGCGCACCAAACAGTTCGGCGGCGACCGCTCCGACCGGCTATGGCTGGACTGGGATGCCCTGGAGGGCATGGACAACGAATCACGCCTGAGCCGTCTCTGCCGCGGCGTACTGGACGCCTGCGAACAACAGCAGGAGTTCGGCCTGCGGCTGCCGGGCAAGGAAATCCCGCCGGGGCGCGGCGCCAATCACCGCGAGGAGTGCCTCGCCGCCCTGGCCCTGTTTGGGGAAACGGAATGAAGCGGCGGCCCGATCACAAGGTCAGCCGGCCGCTGCTCGCCTCCCTGATCCTGCTCTTGAGCGCGGCGGCGGCGCCCCATTTTCTGCACCTCAGCGGCTGGGTTACGCTCTTTTTCATGGCCATGATCGCCCTGCGCGTGCTGGCCATATTCCGGCCCGCATTCACCCCCGGGCGGATGGTGCTGGCGATGCTCGCCGTTAGCGCCGTGCTCAATGTGCTGTTCCGCTACCCCATGGTGTTCAGCGGCGAGGCCACGGTGGCCCTCATGACCTCCATGGTGAGCCTGAAACTGCTGGAGATCCGCGGTCGCCGCGATCTCTATGTGGTGGTATTCGTGGGCTATTTCCTGCTGGTCACCCAGTTTCTATTCGAGCAGGGAATGCTCATGGTGGCCTACGTCTTCCTGCTGACGCTGGGGCTAAGCGGGGTGCTGGTGGAGGCCAACCGGACCCGTCCCTCCGTCAATCCCCTGCGCCCCCTGCGCACCGCCCTCTCCCTGCTGCTGCAGGCGCTCCCCATGATGCTGGTCCTGTTCATCTTCTTCCCCCGCCTCTCGGGACCCCTCTGGAGCCTGAGCCAGGAAGAGACCCGGGCCGCCACCGGCATAGGCGACAGCATCTCCCCCGGCAGCATCAGTGAACTGGTGCGCTCCCGGGCGGTGGCCTTCCGCGCCGATTTCGAGGGTCCCATTCCCGATCCACCCCAGCGCTACTGGCGGGGCCTGGTGCTGTGGCAGACCGACGGCAAGAACTGGACCCAGGGTGAGGCGAAGCAAGCCACGGCAACGACCTATCGGGGCCTGGGTCCGGCCCTGAAGTACAGCATTACCCTGGAGCCGACCCAGAACCGCTGGCTCTACGCCCTGGATCTTCCGGTCACAGGACCGAGTGACGCCGTTCTCTCTCCGGACTTTCTGCTGCTGCGCAAAGAGCCGGTGAACCGGCGCATACTCTACCGCGCCAGCTCCTATCTGCAATATGCCACGGGGGATCTCTCACCAGCCAAAAGGGCACGGGCGTTGCAGCTTCCCGCCAACATCACCCCCCGCATGATCGAGCTGGTAAAAAGCTGGAAAAGGGAGAGCCCGGACGCCCTGTCGCTGGCGAACCGGGCGCTGCGCTATTTTCGTGAAGAGGAGTTTTTCTACACCCTCTATCCCCCGCTGCTGAAAGAGAACCCGGTGGACCAGTTCCTGTTCGACTATCGGCGCGGCTTCTGCGAACACTACGCCTCCAGCTTCGCCACTCTCATGCGCCTGGCGGGTATTCCGGCGCGGGTGGTGATCGGCTATCAGGGGGGCGAGCGCAATCCCATGGGGGACTATCTCATCATCCGCCAATCCGACGCCCACGCCTGGAGCGAGGTGTGGCTGCAGGACAGGGGCTGGACCCGTGTCGATCCCACCGCCGCCGTGGCCCCGGAGCGCATTGAGCGCAGCTTCGACCTGGACGAGGTGGCCGCGGAGGTTGGCGCCCCGGTCCGTTTCAACGTGGAGTCCGATTTCCTGAAAAGCCTGGCGCGGCAACTGCGCTGGGGCATGGACGCGGTCAACGCCTCCTGGCACCGCTGGGTGCTCGGTTACACCCGGGAGCGGCAGTCACACCTCATGGATTTGCTGGGCCTCAGTTTCCTGAAGGGGCACAAACTGGGCATCGGCATGGTGCTCTTCAGCGCGGTGGCCGTCCTGCTGCTGGGGTTTTATATCTGGCGCAAGGGCAGGGTCCGCCTGGACCCGATTCAGGCCGACTACCTCCGCTTCTGCGCCCGGTTGAAAAAACGGGGACTGCCCCGCTGCTCCTTCGAGGGGCCGGCGGACTACGGCCGGCGCGTCGCCAGACGCTGGCCGCGGCAGAGTGCGGCGACCGGCAAGATCATCCGACTCTATATCCAGCTGCGCTACGGGAAAGGGGACACGAAAGAGAACCGCAACCGGTTCCGCCGACTGGTGCGGGATTTCAGGCCCTAGCGCGGACTCAATCCCAGTTGCGGGAGACGAGCCGCAGGGATTTCGACGGGGCATGCGCGTCGAGGCCGGCGATATCCATCGGCGGCGAGAGGAAATGACCCTGCACATAGTCCACCCCGATGTCATACAGGAACTGCAGGATCTCGGCGCTCTCCACATACTCCGCCACGGTCTTCTTGCCCAGGGAGTGGGCGATGTCATTCATGGATTGGACAATGGCGCGATCACCCGGATCGGTCGCCACGCCGCGCACGAACAGGCCGTCGATCTTGATGAAATCAACCGGCAGGTTCTTCAGGTAGGAGAAGGAAGAGAAGCCGCTGCCGAAATCGTCTAGCGCCAGACGGCAGCCGAGCGCATTGAGCCGGACGATCAGCTCATTGGCGGTAAGCAGGTTAGAGACCGCCGAGGTCTCGGTGATTTCGAAAATCACCTTGCTGGTATCGATCCCCAGCTCCGCGACCAGCGCCTCTATCTCTTCCACCAGGAGATTATCAGAGATGGTTTGCGCCGACAGATTGATGGTGAACATCCCCCTATAGCCGACCTGCTGCAACTGGGCCATTTTCTTCAGCGTCGCCCTGATCACCCAGTAATCGAGCTTATCCATCATATTGAAACGTTCCGCCGTGGGCAGAAACACGCCGGGGAAGATGACCCCCCACACTGGATCGTTAAGGCGCAGCAGCGCCTCGTTCACAATCTCGTCCTGCGGCACAACGGAAAGAAGTTTTTCGTATATCGGCCCTTCGCTTGCGGACAACATGGCCCGCGGAATGCGCGCCAGCGGCAGGATGGGCTGGTAGTGCAGGATCAGGTGGTCGTTTGCCAGCGCCTCGTGCAGGCGTGAAGACCAGCCAAGATCCAGGTCCATGGCCTTCTTATTGTCGTTTTCCGGCACAAAAAGATGGGTGCGGTTGCGGCCCTCGCCCTTTGCGATATGGCAGGCGATATCCGCATTGGCGAACACCTCGCTGGCGGACTCGGTATCGCGGCCAATCAGGGCGATGCCGATGGTGCCGTTGATCTTGTAATGCTTGCCGCCGTACACGAACATGTAGTGATCGAGCATTTGCCGGAAACCGTCCGCCGCCTGCAGCACGCTCTCTTCACTTACATTGCGCAGCAGGACCGCGAACTCGTCACCGCCCAGGCGGGCCAGCAGATCGCTCTTGCGCAGGCGGTGGGATATCTGCTGCGCGATCTCCACCAGTAACTGGTCGCCGGCCGCATGTCCGGCGGTGTCGTTAATGTACTTGAATCGATCTAGATCAAGATAGAGCAGGGCGCTGGTCTCCTGATTGCGCTTGAGATGCTCCACCTCACGAACCAGCTGCTCCTCGAAATAGCGCCGGTTGAACAGCTTGGTCAAGGCATCATGGCTGGCCTGCCAGCGCAACTCATCTTCGAGGGACTTGCGCTCGGAAATATCCCGGAAGGCAACCACGGAGCCTTCCTGCTTATCCTTGATGGTGAGCGGATAGACCGTGCACTCCACCTCTATGGGGGCGCCGGACTTGTGCCAGAACACGGTCTCCCACGCCTGCATAGGCTCCCCGCCCGCATAGGACCTTTGCAGCAAACAGTTCTCTTTGCGGATGGGGGTGCCCTCGGCATCGGCGTAATGAAAAAGCTCCAGCGCCGACTTGCCGATCAAACGCTCATCCAGCGCGTAACCCAAAAGCCTTCGGCATGCCGGATTGACGAAGGAGATCAGGCCTTCCGAATTTACTCCGTACACCCCTTCACCCACCGATCTCAGAATGCCGCTCAGGCGTTCGCGTTCCGTCTCCACGGATTGATGGGCCCGGATGGCGCGGCTCATGGCGGCCAGGCGGGTTAGAAAAAGCTCGTCGCTCTCGTTCTTGAACATGCACTCCACCGCACCCGCATCCAGCGACTGCTTAATGGCGTTGTCGAGATAGGTGCCCGTGAATACCGCCGTGGATATGGCGGCGGTGGTTTTGTGATCACGCAGCCGCTGGCAAAGCACGTCGCCAGTGGCGTCCGGCATGAAGTAGTCGATGATCGCGATATCAAACGGCGCTTCCAGCGCCCGGCCAAAGCCCTCACTGACGGAGGCGGCGGTCACAATATCGTAGCCATTGGCAGCCAGCAGCCGCTGATACTTGACCCGCACGGTGGCCGAATCGTCCACCAACAACACCCGGATCGGATGGGTAGCAGGGCCCGATCCAGTGCCTGCTTGGCTGGTATTGGTGTCGATGAGCAGATTGGCGAGCACATCGCAGGTTTTCTTGTAGTCCTTCCAGGACAGAAAGGCCGTGTTCGGTCTTCTGCCCGCCCTGAGAAAGACCTCGGCGCCCGGCTTGTGGGCCAGGGTAAGCACGGGCAGAGAGAGACAGGAGGGCCGCTCAAGCAGGGTGTAGAACATGACCACTTCAGAGAGGTCGTGGTCGGACCACCCCAACACCACGGCATCGAAGGGCAGATGGCCCTCCGCATCCGCGTCCAGGTGGGCACAGGCGGATTCGAAGTCGAGACTGGCCTCAACCTCGTATCCTGCTTTCATCAGGAGACTCTTTTGTATGTGCCGAACCGTAGCGGAAGACTCGACCAACAGAATCCTGGGCAAAACAGTCCCTCCCCCAGTAAAACAATCGGCTATGGATTTTTCATAAAAAAACCACGCTGCAACTGGAGTTAGCGGTTGCAGGGAGAAGAACTTTACCTTTTTTCCCTAAAAAAATCAGGCCTTTTTGGGCCCCGCCGATTTTCTACAGCAACACCCGCTCGATACCCACGGCCGATATGCGCGCAATGGCCTTCTGTTGCCAATCCTCGCCCAGCCGCGCCCGCGCCAGCTCCTCCACCATATAACGGACCTGCAACCCGGTCTCATCGCCGTAGCGGTTGAGCCCCTGCTGGCAGGCGGGACAGGAGGTGAGCATCTTCACCTCGCCCTGCGCCACGCGATCTTTTCCCGTCAACGCGTCAATGCCGCCCCGTAGCTCCTCCAGCTTGCGGAACCGCACCTGGCTGGCGATGTCGGGGCGGGAAACCCCGAGCATCCCCGCCTCGCCGCAGCAGCGGTCGGAGAGCCGCACCTCGCCGCCCGTCAGGCGGGCGGCCACCTCCACGGGATTGTGCTGTTTCATGGGGCTGTGACAGGGATCGTGGTAGAGGTATTTCGCTCCGTCGCCGCCCTCCATGCGCACCCCCTGCTCCATCAGGTACTCGTGGATATCGAGCAGGCGGCAGCCGGGGAAGATCTTCTCAAACTGGTACTTCTGCAGCTGGTCCATGCAGGTGCCGCAGGAGACGATGACGGTGCGGATATCCATGTAGTTGAGGGTGGTGGCCACGCGATGGAACAGCACCCGGTTCTCGGTGGTGATGCGGCGGCCCAGCACCTCCTGGCCCATGGCCAGTTGCGGGTAGCCGCAGCAGAGATAGCCCGGCGGCAACAC
The DNA here is from genome assembly GCA_050295355.1 of Sedimenticolaceae bacterium. Taxonomy (GTDB): domain Bacteria; phylum Pseudomonadota; class Gammaproteobacteria; order Chromatiales; family Chromatiaceae; genus CBFDBF01. The sequence goes on along the minus strand of JBNKPL010000032.1, from coordinate 3,799 downwards.
CACCTGCGCGCCCAGGTCGTAGAGCAGGGCGATGGAGGCCAGACCGATATCGCTGAACAGCCGCTCGGAGCCGCAGCCCGGGAAGTAGAACACCGCCTCCGAATCCTCGCCCACCTTGGCGGGGTCACGGATGATGGGGATGGTGGCGCGCTCCTCCAGCTTGAGGGCGCTGCGCAGGGTCTGGGCGGGCAGATCCACCCGCAGGGGGCGGCGCACCAGCTCCACCGCCTGAGCCTTGATCCCCATGGGACCCGCGGTGGCCGCGGGCGCATCCCCCTGGAGCAGTCCCAGCTTGCGGAACAGCTCATGGCCGAGGGTGATCCCCTTGTAGCCCCACTCGGCCATCCCCTTGCGCAGCAGGCGGATGGCCTTGGGATCGGTGGTATTGAGAAAACGGCTGGCGAGACGGCCGCCCAGGTTGCGCCTGCGTTTTTTACGGTCCACCAGGATGCGGCGCATGCGGGTGGTGACCTCGCCGAAGTCGATGTTGACCGGGCAGGGGGTGAGGCACTTGTGACAGACGGTGCAGTGGTCGGCCACGTCGTTCATCTCCTCGAAGTGGCGCAGGGAGAGGCCGCGGCGAGTCTGCTCTTCGTAGAGGAAGGCCTCGATCATGAGTCCCGTGCCGAGGATCTTGTTGCGCGGCGGATAGAGCAGGTTGGCGCGCGGCACCTGGGTCTGGCACACGGGCTTGCACTTGCCGCAGCGCAGACAGTGGCGCACGTCGTCGTTCAGCGCCCCCAGCTCGCTCTCCTCGAGAATGATCGCCTCCTGCTGCACCAGCCGCAGGGACGGAGTATAAGCCCGCTCCAGGCCCGAGCCGGGCATCAGCTTGCCGGGGTTAAAGCGCCGCTGGGGATCGACCCGCTGCTTGTACTCCACAAACCGCTCCAGCTTCTCGGTCTCCAGGTACTGCACCTTGGTGAGGCCAATGCCGTGCTCGCCCGAGATCACCCCGTCCAGGGAGCGGGCCAGCTCCATGATGCGATCCACCACCCGCTCCGCCTCGTGCAACATGGCGTAGTTGTGGGAGTGAACCGGGATGTTGGTGTGGATGTTGCCGTCCCCCGCGTGCATGTGCAGGGCGACGAAGATGCGGCTGTCGCGGATCTCGGCATGGATCTCGTCCAGCCGCTTGCGCACCGCGCTGAAATCACGGCCCACATAGATCTCCGCCAGGGGCCTGGCCACCTCCCTACGGTAGGACTGGCGCAGTTCCCTGCGCAGCATGAGATCAAGCAGGGTGTCACCCTCGCGGATGCAGCCGATCTCCTCCTCCCGCAACAGGTTATGGTGCGCCTCGGCGGGGGCGTCCAGGTTCTGCAGGATGCGGATCCAGCGCTCGTAGGCCTCATGCACCCGCTCGCTGGCCAGTTCCCGTTTGGCGTTGAGGATGGCGTCCGCCTCCTGCGAGGCCTCGTACTCCAGACCCTGGCGCGCCTCGGGCATGGCGCTGGCGAGATACTCCAGCACCCCCACCATGATCGCCCGTTTGTTGCGGATGGACTGTTCGATGTTGATCTGTTCGATGCCGCGGTTGTACTCCGCCAGCCGCTCCAGGGGGATCACCACGTCCTCGTTGATCTTGAAGGCGTTGGTGTGGGCGGAGATGGCGGCGGTACGGGCGCGGTCGAGCCAGAAACGGCGGCGCGCCTCGGGGCTGGCGGCGATAAAGCCCTCGCCGTCGCGGGCGTTGGCCAGCCGCACCACCTCCTGGGCCACGGCATCCACCGCCGCCTCGTCGTCGGAGACCAGATCGGCGAGCAGCACCATCTTCGGCAGCTCCCGTCCGGGCGCCTTGGTGGCGTACTTCACTGCCCGCACATAGCGCTCGTCCAGATGCTCCAGGCCCGACATACGGACCGTACCGCTCCCTTCGATGTACTCCTTGATCTCCACGATGGCGGGCACCGCCCGGGAGAGATCGGCGCCGAAGAACTCCAGGCAGACCGTACGCACCTGCCCGGGCATGCGGTGCAGCACGAAACGGGCGGAGGTAATGAGGCCGTCGCACCCCTCCTTCTGCACCCCGGGCAGTCCCGAAAGAAACTTGTCGGTGACGTCCTTGCCCAGGCCCGCCTTGCGGAAGGCGCTGCCCGGCAGTTCCAGCAGTTCGGGTTCACCCGCGGGGGTGACGCCGTCCGCCTGATAGCGGCGGATGCGGAAACTCACCTCCTGCTGATCGTGGATCTTGCCCAGGTTGTGATTGATGCGCTCCACCTCCAGCCACAGGCCGTCCGGGGTCACCATGCGCCAGGAGGCGAGGTTGTCCAGGGTGGTGCCCCACAGCACCGCCTTCTTGCCCCCCGCATTCATGGCGATATTGCCGCCGATGGTGGAGGCGTTCTGGGAGGTGGGGTCCACGGCGAAGGCGAGGCCGTGCGCCCCCGCCAAGTCCGAGACCCGCTTGGTCACCACGCCCGAGCCCACCCGCACCGTGGGGGTCTCCGCCTCCAGGCCCGGCAGTTGTATGGACTCCACGGGGCCGAGCTGTTCCAGCTTCTCGGTGTTGATCACCGCGCAGTGGGGGTCCAGGGGCACGGCGCTGCCCGTGTAGCCCGTGCCGCCGCCGCGCGGGATGAGGGAGAGGCCGCACTCGATACAGGCGCGGACGATGGCCGCCACCTCCTCCTCGCGGTCGGGGGTGATCACCACGAAGGGGATCTCCACGCGCCAGTCGGTGGCGTCGGTGGCGTGGGAGACCCGCGCCAGCCCGCCGAAATCGATGTTGTCCTTGCGTGTGACCTTGGAAAGCTCCCGCTTCACCCGGCGGCGCAGGCGGTTGTTCTCTTCAAAACAGGAGGCGAAGCGCTCCACCGCGTCACGCGCGGCGGCCAGCAGCTGCAGCGCCTTGTCATTGCCCGCGGCCCGCCCCTCGAACTGGTCCAGCCGATGATTCAGGGCATCCACCAGGGCCTGGCGCCGCCGGGGGTCCGCCTGCAGGTCATCCTGCAAATAGGGATTGCGGGCCACCACCCACATATCCCCCAGCACCTCGAACAGCATGCGCGCGGAGCGGCCCGTACGGCGGGTGGAGCGCAGTTCCTCAATCAGATCCCACATCTCCTCCCCGAGGTAGCGGATAATAATCTCGCGGTCGGAAAACGAGGTGTAATTGTAGGGTATCTCGCGGATACGGCTGGCGCTGGGTTCGCTCATTGGGGGCAAATTGGACCAAAGAAAACGAAAACGCCCGGGGCGATCACCTCCGGGCTTGTAGAAGGCATGATTTTATCTCAAATCTGGGTAAACCGTAAATTTCCTAAACCATACGCCCGATCGAATATGATAGCGGGTCAAACAACCATCGTGACAATCATAAATGGAGAAGTATCAGTATGTATAAAACACGCCTGATGTTGGCGCTTGGCGCGCTTTGCCTGATTTCCACCCAGTCCGCGCTGGCCGATGAGCTGGAGTACCGTCAGGGACTCATGGATGTTTATGTATGGAACATCAAGCCGATGGGGTCCATGGTCAAGGGGAAAATCCCTTTTGACGCCGAGAAATTCAAGCATCACGCCGCGGAACTTGCCACCGCCATCAATCTGGATCTGCTGGCGGGATTTCCAGAAGGCTCCAACCATGGCGAAACGGACGCCCTGGAAGAGATCTGGCTCGACTGGAAAGATTTCTCCGCCCTGAACGAGAAGATGAAGGAGACGGCGGCAGAATTGAAGCAGGCCGCTGCTAGCGGCAGCCTGGAGACGATTCGCCCCGCCTACCAAGCCGTTGCCGACGCCTGCAAGCAGTGTCACAAAAAGTACAAGGACTGAGGACTCAGCGAGCCCGGCATGCC
>JBNKPL010000031.1:0-22828 GCA_050295355.1 Sedimenticolaceae bacterium | reverse complement strand
AGGTCCACTCCGTATCTGAACTTGAGAGTATCATCTCCAAGTCCAAGGGAAAGAAGATAATGCTGGATTTCTATGCCGACTGGTGCACCTCCTGCGTGGAGCTGGAGCGCTACACCTTCTCCGACCCCGAGGTCCGCGCCGCCCTGCGGGGATTTGTATTGCTGCAAGCGGACGTAACCCCCTGGGACGAAGAGGACCAGCAGCTGTTGGTAAAACAGTTCGGCCTCTCGGGACCGCCCGCCATCATCTTTTACGACCACGAAGGCAGTGAGCAGCGTAACCTCCGGCTCGCTGGTTTCATCGACGCGGAGACCTTCATCAAGCACATCCGATGGTTGCAGCAGTGATGAGGCAGAGGCTGCTGTTGACCTTCGCCCTGGCGATGATCATCGGCGGTATGGGCTGGTTCGCCTTTCAGCTCACCGAAGAGGAGCCGGGGCTGCCGCCCTTCGCCTTCCCCGACCTGGAACAGAACAGCCGCGACAGCGGCGAGTGGCAAGGCAAGGTGCTGGTGGTCAATTTCTGGGCCACCTGGTGCGTGCCCTGCCTGCGGGAGATGCCGCGTTTCATGGAGATGCAGCAGCGGTATGAAGCGAAGGGGCTTCGAATCGTGGCCATCGCCATCGACGACCCGCAGACGGTGCGCGAATTCGCGGCCGAACATAAACCCAATTTCCCGCTCCTGCTCGGCGGTGAGGAGGCCATCGCCCTCGCCAAACAGATGGGCAACCGGATCACCGCCCTGCCTTTCACGGTGATCTACGACCGCCAGGGTAACGCCCGCTACGCCAAGGCCGGGGAGATCACCCGCGAGATCCTGGAACAGCAGCTGCACCCCCTTCTCTGACCCGTCCAGCCCCTGCATTCCCGCCATAAAAAAACCATTCTTGTCGAGATCTGGCCACAACTTGCGCCAAAGATAGACAATATGGATAGGATCATGCAGAATTCACCCTCAAGTGAAGTACGCCCGGAGGGCGGCTTCAATGGTTCCGTTTTCCGATCAAATCTTAACTACAACAGAGAACCGGAATAGCGATTTATGGCGACTATCCTTGTACTCAACGGCCCCAACCTGAACCTTCTGGGCAGTCGCGAACCCGAGCTCTACGGCTCCGATACCCTGGCCTCCATCCAGGGCCACCTGACCACCCTGGCGCAGCAAAACGGACACCAGCTGCAATTCGCCCAGAGCAACGCGGAACACGAACTGGTGGAGCGCATCCATACCGCCCAAGAGGAGCGGGTCGATTTCATCCTTTTTAATCCCGCCGCCTTCACCCATACCAGTATCGCCTTGCGCGACGCCCTGCTGGGCACGGGAATTCCCTTTATCGAGGTGCACCTCTCCAACGTCTACCGCCGCGAGGAGTTCCGCAAACACTCCTACTTCTCCGACATCGCCGAGGGAGTCATCAGCGGTTTTGGCGCCTACGGCTACGAACTGGCGCTGCAGGCCGCCCTGCGCCGTATCGAACACTGAATATTATTTTGAGAGTCGAAAACCATGGACATTCGTAAAGTAAAAAAACTGATAGAACTACTGGAAGAGTCGGATATCGCCGAGATCGAGATCCACGAAGGGGAAGAGTCCGTGCGTATCAGCCGCGCCAGTTCGATTGCCCCGCCCGCGGCCTTCATGGCGGCGCCGCCAGCGGTTGCCCCGGCGGCCGCACCCGCGCCGCAGGCCGCTGAGGCGCCCGCCGCCGAAGAGGTCATCAGCGGACACCAGATCCTCTCCCCCATGGTGGGCACCTTCTACCGCGCCTCCTCCCCCGGCGCCAAATCCTTCGTCGAAGAGGGACAACGGGTCAGTGCCGGCGATACCCTCTGCATCATCGAAGCGATGAAGATCCTCAACCAGATCGAGTCGGATAAGGCGGGCACCGTGAAAAAGATCCTGGTGGAAAACGGCCAGCCGGTCGAATTCAACCAGCCCATGTTCATTATCGAATAAGACTGCACTCCGCCCATGATTGATAAAGTCGTTATTGCCAACCGGGGCGAGATCGCCCTGCGCATCCTTCGCGCCTGCCGCGAGCTGGGGATCAAGACCGTGGCCGTCCATTCCGAGGCCGACCGTGACCTCAAGCATGTGCGTTTTGCCGACGAGACGGTGTGCATCGGTCCGCCGCCCTCCGCCGACAGTTATCTCCAGGTCCCGGCGATCATCAGCGCCGCCGAGGTTACCGACGCCACCGCCATCCACCCCGGCTACGGCTTTCTGTCCGAAAACGCGGACTTTGCCGAGCGGGTGGAAGAGAGCGGCTTTACCTTCATCGGACCGAAATCGGAAACCATCCGCCTGATGGGTGACAAGATCACCGCCATCGAGGCGATGAAGGCGGCGGGCGTGCCCACGGTGCCCGGCTCGGACGGACCGCTGGGGGATGACAGCAGCGCCATCCTCAAGATGGCGAAGACCATCGGTTACCCCGTGATCATCAAGGCGGCTGGCGGCGGCGGCGGACGCGGCATGCGGGTAGTGCACTCCGAGGCCGCCCTGCTCAACTCCATCTCCCTCACCCAGGCGGAGGCGGGCGCCGCCTTCGGCAACGCCACCGTCTATATGGAGAAGTTCCTGGAGAATCCGCGCCATGTGGAGTTCCAGGTGCTGGCCGACACCCACGGCAACGCCGTCCACCTGGGAGAGCGCGACTGCTCCATGCAGCGCCGCCACCAGAAGGTGGTGGAGGAAGCCCCCGCCCCGGGCATCACCGAAGAGCAGCGCCAGCGCATCGGCGAACGCTGCGCCGAGGCGTGCCGCCGGATCGGCTACCGTGGCGCGGGCACCTTCGAGTTCCTGTATGAGAACGGCGAGTTCTATTTCATCGAAATGAACACCCGCGTGCAGGTGGAGCACCCGGTCACCGAGATGATCACTGGCGTGGACATTGTGAAGGAGCAGCTGCTGATCGCCAGCGGCGAGAAACTCTCCATTCGCCAGGAGGATGTAAACCTCAACGGCCATGCGGTGGAGTGCCGCATCAACGCCGAGGACGCCAAGACCTTTATGCCGAGTCCGGGCCGGATTACCCAGCTCCATGTGGCGGGCGGCCCGGGAATCCGTTTCGATTCCCATATCTACAACGGCTACATGGTGCCCCCCTATTACGACTCCATGATCGGCAAGCTGATCGCCCATGGCAACACCCGGGCCGAGGCGCTGGCGCGCATGCGCACCGCCCTCTCGGAGATGGTCATCGACGGCATCAAGACCAACATCCCGTTGCAGCAGGAGATCATGAACGACGGCAACTTCGCCGCCGGCGGGGTCAACATCCACTATCTGGAGAAGAAGCTGGGGCTTTAATACGGGTCCAACCGCATGGCCTGGCTACAGATCCTTCTCACCACCGCCAAGGCCCAGGCCCCGCTGGTCGAACAGCTGCTGGAGGGCCTGGGCGCGCTCTCCGTCACCCTGGGCGATGCCGGCGACAACCCCCTGCTTGAACCCGCGCCGGGGGAGCAGCCCCTTTGGGAGCAAATCCGGATCACGGGACTGTTTCCGGGCGACAGCGACATCGAACCGTTGCGGCAGACCCTGGAGAACGGCCTGGCCGAACAGTACGCCCGGCTGGAAGTGGAGCGCCTGGAGGACCAGGTGTGGGAACGGGTGTGGCTGGACAGCTTTCGCCCCATGCGCTTCGGCAAGCGGCTCTGGATCTGCCCCGACAACCTGCGCCCCGAAGAACAGGACGCCGTAGTGGTGAAACTGGACCCCGGCCTCGCCTTCGGCACGGGCACCCACCCCACCACCGCCCTCTGTCTGGCCTGGCTTGATGGGGCGGCCATGACCGGCAAGCGGATCATCGACTTCGGCTGCGGCTCGGGCATCCTGGCCATCGCCGCCCTGCGCCTGGGCGCGGAACTCGCCATCGCCGTGGACCACGATCCGCAAGCGCTGCAGGCCACGCGGGACAACGCGGAGAAGAACGGGGTACTGGAGCGGTTGCAGGTCCACGGCAGCGAGACCCCGCTGGAGGAAGCGGCGGATATCGTGCTCGCCAACATCCTGGCCGGCACCCTGATCGCCCTGCAGCCCATATTGACGGCCGGGGTAAAACCGGGCGGCAAACTCGTCCTCTCCGGCATCCTGGAGGAGCAGTGGCAAAGCGTGGCCGCCGCCTTCGCCGATGCGTTTACTTTCGCGCCTCCCGTGATGCAGGAGGAGTGGGTATTGCTGGAAGGAACTCGTTTATGAGTTGAAAAAGTCCATCCCTGGACTTTTCAACCACGTCACCAAAAAATGCGATTTTTTGGTTCCTTCATTTTCAATGACTCATCGTCATTGAAAATGGCAACACATCCATGTGTTGCACGTACTCAATCAAAATAACGGTGAATTTAAACAACCAGCTAACGCCAGGCGCGGATATCCGGTATAAATAGAGCCACAAGAAACCAGAACCCAGAGCAACCCCGATCATCCATGCATACCAAGTGCCCACACTGCGAAACCCGATTTCGGATCCGCGTCGAACAGCTGCGGGCCGCCCAGGGCCAGACCCGCTGTAGCCGCTGCAACGAGATCTTCAACGCCCTGGAGCACCTGCAGACCGCGCCCATATCGGCGGAGGAGGCGCGGGACGAGTGGCCGGCCACCCTGATGCTGGAACCGGACCCCGTCGAAACGGAAATCGAAGACCTGCCTGAACCGCCCGCACCCGAACAGGATGAAGATCCCCTGGGCGAGTATGAAGCCCCGGAAAGCATCTTTCCCGAGCAGGAGCCGGCGCTCCCCTTCGAGGTGCCGGACAACCTCCCCCCCATCAAGGCGGCCAAACCCAAGCCCAAGAAAAAACGCGGCGGCACCTTTTTCTGGACCCTGGGCATCCTGCTGCTGCTGGCCGCCGCTTTGGTACAACTTTCCTGGCTGGGACGCGACACCCTGATGCGCTACCCCGAGGGCCGCGCCCTGCTGGAGACCCTGTGCCGCCATGCAGGCTGCCAGCTCCCAGTCCGCCGGGCGCCCGGCGAGATCGAGGTCCTGAAGCGGTTCATCTCCGCCCATCCCGAAGCGGAGAAGGCGCTGCTGATCCAGATCACCTTCGTCAACCGCGCCAAATTCGCCCAGTCCTATCCCGTGCTGCAACTCGGCCTCTACAACAAGGAAGAGAAGCTGGTCGCCCGGCGGCACTTTCTCCCGGACCAGTACCTGGGCCGAAAACTGGACCCCTCCGTCCTGCTGCGGCCCGATGAGGCCCTCTCCCTGGAGATGGCCATTGAGGACCCGGGCGAAAACGTGACCGGCTTCAAGCTGGAGTTCTTTTAGCCCGGATTTCCCGCCCCCGGGACTTTGCCCTCCTCCGCTTTGGGCGTACCATGTACCGCCTTCGGCGGCTTATCTCTCTGGATCTCCCATGCGCATCGGGCCCTACCAGTTAACCAACAATCTTGTCATGGCGCCCATGGCCGGCGTCACCGACCGGCCGTTTCGCCAACTGTGCCGGCGGCTCGGCGCGGGATTAGCCGTGTCCGAGATGATCTCCGCCAACTCCGCCCTGCAGGCCACCCGCAAGACCCGGCGCCGTCTGGATTTCAGCGGCGAACCCGCGCCCATCGCGGTGCAGATCCTGGGCTCCGACCCCGCCGCCATGGCGGAGGCGGCGCGCCTCAACGTGGAGCGCGGCGCCCACATCATCGACATCAACATGGGCTGCCCGGCGAAAAAGGTGTGCAAGGTGAATGCGGGTTCCGCCCTGTTGCAGGACGAGTCCCTGGTGGCCCGCATCCTGGAGGCGGTGGTGGACGCGGTGGAGGTCCCGGTCACCCTGAAGATCCGCACGGGCTGGGATTCCCACAGCCGCAACGCCCTCGCCATCGCCCGCATCGCCGAGGACTCGGGCATCCAGGCCCTGGCCATCCACGGCCGCACCCGGGCCTGCGGTTTCTCGGGAGAGGCGGAATATGAAACCATTCAACGGGTTGTAGAGACGGTCTCCATCCCAGTGATCGCCAACGGCGATATCGACAGCCCGGAAAAGGCGAAAAAGGTCTTGGCAAGCACGGGAGCAGAGGGCATCATGATCGGCCGGGCAGCACAGGGGCGTCCGTGGATTTTTCAGGAGATCGCCCACTATCTTGCCACGGGCGAGCGGCTCCCGCCCCCCTCACTGGAATGGGTCAGGGATCTGCTGCTGGAACACCTGGACAGTCTGCGGGAACTGTACGGTGAAGAGCACGGAGTGCGCATAGCGAGAAAACACATCGCCTGGTACAGCAGGGGACGCCCCAGTGGCGCGCTGTTCAGGCAACAGATCAACAGAAGCGCAACGGCACAAGAACAGATCAAAATGATCAAGGCGTTTTTTAATCCAGAAAAAGCACAGGAGTTGGCAGCGTGAGTCTTAGGGATGATGTAAGCGGCGACACCACCGCCGCCATGGGGATCGGAGCCATCAACAACCCGCGCGCGCCCTTGCGCAAGTGCGTGCAGGACGCCTTAACGGACTACTTCCAGCACATGGACGGCCACAACGTCAGCGACCTTTATCAGATGGTGATCTCGGAGGTGGAACCTCCCCTGCTGGAGATCGTCATGCGTGAGACCGGCGGCAACCAGAGCAAGGCAGCCATCATGCTGGGCATCAGCCGCAGCACCCTGCGTAAAAAGCTGGCCATTTATGGTCTGGACTAACACGCTCGAACCACGAATCCTGTAACGCGGCCTGAGGGCCGCGTTTCCATTCACAGTAACCACCGTAATATTGCAGAGTATTAAGCCATGTCATCCATTACCCGAGCACTGATCAGCGTATCCGACAAGACCGGCATCGTGGAGTTTGCCCGCGCCCTCAATGAACGCCAGGTGGAGATCCTCTCCACGGGCGGCACCGCCAAGCTGCTGGCGGAAAAGGGCATCCCCGTCATCGAGGTCTCCGAGCACACGGGCTTCCCAGAGATGATGGACGGCCGGGTCAAGACCCTGCATCCCAAGATCCACGGCGGCATCCTGGGACGGCGCGGCACCGATGACGGCGTGATGGCGGAGAACGGCATCGCCCCCATCGACATGATCGTGGTCAACCTCTACCCCTTCGAGCAGACCGTGGCCAACCCCGACTGCGACCTGCCCACCGCCATCGAGAATATCGACATCGGCGGCCCCACCATGCTGCGCGCCGCGGCCAAGAACCACAAGGACGTCACCGTCATCGTGGACGCCGCCGACTATGAGCGCGTGCTGGCGGAGATGGACGCCAACGGCAACCGCGTCACCGACGCCACCCGCTTCGACCTGGCGGTGAAGACCTTCGAGCACACCTCCAACTACGACGGCGCCATCGCCAACTATCTGGGCGCGCGCATGGGCGAAGAGCCCGCCGCGTTCCCGCGCACCATCAACCTGCAGTTCCGTCAGGTGCAGACCATGCGCTATGGCGAGAACCCGCACCAGGGCGCGGCCTTCTATGTGGAGCGCGACCAGCCCGAGGCCTGTATCTCCACCGCCAAACAGCTGCAAGGCAAGGAGCTCTCCTACAACAACATCGGCGACACCGATGCCGCCCTGGAGTGCGTAAAGCAGTTCGATGAAGGCCCCGCCTGCGTCATCGTCAAGCACGCCAACCCCTGCGGCGTGGCCATCGGCGGCAACCTGCTGGAGGCCTACGACCGCGCCTTCCAGACCGATCCCGAGTCCGCCTTCGGCGGCATCATCGCCTTCAACCAGGAGCTGGACGCGGAGACCGCCAAGGCCATCGTGGACCGCCAGTTCGTGGAGGTGATCATCGCCCCCAAGGTATCCGCCCAGGCGGCGGAAGTGGTCAGCGCCAAACAGAACGTACGCCTGCTGGAGTGCGGCGAATGGGCCGCCGAGGCCCTGCACCGCCTCGACTTCAAGCGCGTCAACGGCGGACTGCTGGTACAGGACGCGGACCTGCAACTGAGCAACGACATCAAGGTGGTCACCAAGCGCGCCCCCACGGAGCAGGAGATGAAGGACCTGCTGTTCACCTGGCGGGTGGCCAAGTTCGTCAAATCCAACGCCATCGTCTACGGCAAGGGAAACATGACCATCGGCGTGGGCGCGGGCCAGATGAGCCGCGTCAACTCCGCCCGCATCGCCGCCATCAAGGCGGAACACGCGGGGCTGGAAGTACAGGGTGCGGTGATGGCCTCCGACGCCTTCTTCCCCTTCCGCGATGGCCTGGACAACGCCGCCTCGGTGGGCATCCGCGCCGTGATCCAACCCGGCGGCTCCATGCGGGATGAAGAGGTGATCGCGGCGGCCGATGAGCACGATATCGCTATGGTGTTCACGGGCATGCGGCACTTCAGGCATTAATTTGTTTAACCGCCAAGATCGCGAAGGGCGCTAAGAATAAATTAACAATAGCCTTGGCGCTCTTTGCGTCCTTAGCGGTTATACCAAAGAACAAAGGCACAACATTATGAACATCCTCGTAATCGGTAGCGGCGGCCGCGAACACGCCCTGGCCTGGAAGGCGGCCCAATCCCCCCTTGCAGACACCATCTACGTGGCCCCCGGCAACGCGGGCACCGCTCTGGAACCGAAGATGGAGAACGTCGCCATCGGCGTGGAGGATATCGACGCCCTGATCGCCTTCGCCCAGGAGAACAACGTAGGCCTCACCATCGTCGGCCCCGAGGCGCCGCTGGTGATCGGCGTGGTGGACGCCTTCGTAAAAGCTGGATTGAAATGCTTCGGCCCCACCCAGGGCGCGGCGCAACTGGAGGGCTCCAAGTCCTTCACCAAGGATTTCCTCGCCCGTCACCAGATTCCCACCGCCGACTACCAGACCTTCACCGACGAGGCCGAGGCGCTGGCCTATCTGCAAGAGAAGGGCGCGCCCATTGTGATCAAGGCGGACGGCCTGGCCGCGGGCAAGGGAGTGATCGTAGCCATGGATCGGGAGACCGCCGAGGCGGCGGTTAAAGATATGCTCTCGGGCAACGCCTTCGGCGAGGCGGGCCATCGGGTGGTGATCGAAGAGTTTCTGGACGGCGAAGAGGCGAGCTTCATCGTCATGGCCGACGGCGAACATGTGCTGCCCATGGCCACCAGCCAGGACCACAAGCGCGCGGGCGACGGCGACACGGGCCTCAACACGGGCGGCATGGGCGCCTACTCCCCCGCCCCCGTGGTGACCGAAACGGTCTACAACCGCATCATGGAAGAGGTGATCTACCCCACGGTAAAAGGCATGGCGGCGGAAGGCCTCCCCTACACGGGCTTTCTCTATGCGGGCCTGATGGTCATGGCCGACGGCACTCCCAAGGTGATCGAATACAACTGCCGCTTCGGCGATCCCGAGACCCAGCCCATTATGCTGCGCATGCAGTCCGATCTGGTGGCCCACTGCCTGGCCGCCATCGACGGCAAGCTGGACCAGGAGCAAGCGCAGTGGGACGAACGCCCCTCCCTGGGCGTGGTGCTCGCCGCGGGCGGCTATCCCGGCAGCTACGGCAAGGGCGCCGTCATCAGCGGCCTGCCCGAGGGCGAAGAAGAGGGCCAGAAGGTGTTCCACGCGGGCACTGCGGAGAAGGATGGAGCCGTGGTCACCAGCGGCGGCCGCGTACTCTGCGCCACCGCCCTGGGCAACAGCGTCAGCGAGGCGCAGCAGCGCGCCTATGAACTGACCCGACGAATCCAGTGGGACGGCGTCTACTACCGCACCGACATCGGCTACCGCGCCGTGGCGCGGGAAAAAGAGAGTTAGCCACAGAGGGCACGGAGATCACAGAGACCATCAAGCTATTCGCTCTCCGTGTCCCCTGTAGTTAGTAAGCCGTTTCCGAAAATGCAGCCCAGACTATGGAAGCTTGCCCTGCTTCTGGCGCTGGCGGCGACTCTTGTTGTCACCACCATGCCGCCCGAGGCCGTGCACGCGGACCGCATCAATGACAAAACGGCGCACGTCCTCACCTTTCTGCTGCTCGCCTTCCTAAGCCACCGCGCATTCCCTGCAGCCGCCATCCCATGGAAAGCGGCATCCCTGTTCGCCTACGGCCTGCTCATCGAATGCATCCAGTACTACATCCCCTATCGGGATTTCTCCCTGCTGGATCAACTGGCGAACACGGTTGGTATCTTGCTCTTTTTTCTTTTGAATCGGGTGCGGGCTATCAGGGCGTGAGAAGCATAGGTGTTGCATCTGTTTTGCGCGCAATGTGAATGAAAAAGGGGTAACCATAGCCGCCCCCAAAACCGTCACCCAACGCCTGTAGGAGCCCATTTAATTTCAGATATGCCGACTAGACAGCCTGTTGATTGGGATCGAATATTAGAAAGAATTGCTCTCTGACCCGGGTTTTGTTACGTCCGAAGGCACGGCATGCCAATTCTTCGATCAGCCATCGTACAGAGCATCAAATTTGCGGAAGAGCACGGCGTTGAATTTGTCGATCCATGCCAAGGCTTGCAGAAGGTACTCGTCTTCACAATCGATCCGTTTCAGCCAGAGCCGATAGGGCTCGACACAGAACCGAAGTAGCGGTGTAACGAATCGTATATCAGCGGGTTGATAAAACGGGTCTGGCATGAACCAACCATCTTCATCTCGCGTCAGGTCATAGTCCAAGGACTCGTTCCACGAACCATGTATTGAATCTGACATCATGCCGTAGGTGCAGGCGTATAGCTCCGCATGGTGTACTGCTTCAAATATCTGATAGAACGACTTTCCCTGGATCCTCCATCGGTGTCGCTTCTGTTCTGCAAAATCATCTGGTGTCAGATTCTCGAATGCCAGTTTGTCTCGAACTGACCGCAACAAGCGTTTGCCCGCCTTCGTCTCGAAGAATGGCGAGCCCTCTTCCATATCCCGGAGAATTCGCAAGCGATCCTTGTAGGAGCATTTCCGATAGTCCTCAAGCAGTTCGCCATCCCCGCGCAACAGAAAGGTCGCGGTGGTCGCTGCTTCCAACGCCGGACGTTCCAAAAGCCCCAGGAACTCGGCGTTGTTCTCCTCGTAGTAGCGAATCACCTCCTTTAGAAGCTTCCAGACCCGCACAAGCAACCCCAAGATCGGGGCATCGTCGATGTCGAAGCCATGCGGATTCCGTTCCATGTTGCGCACACGAGTGATCGCGTCAAGGATTTCGGCCGAATCGCGATAGAACTGGCCCGCATAAGCGTTGACGTCATCAACCGAGTTCAAAAACTGGTCGACATACGCTTCGTCGTACTTTTCCCAGATGTCCTTTATCTCTTCCATGATGCCTACCGCCGTGGTTTTACGCCCAACATTTGATTATGTGGACTCTCTATATCTAGATACTACCGCGGCACATTCTCTTCCACCATCCGCATCTCTAGCCCCATCCACAACACCCAATGGCAAGAGACGCTCCACGCTTTTTCCTCAGAATAAATGAGGACAGACCACGTCTAATAACAGGCAATGACCTCTGCAACAGAAAAACGTGTTCTGCCAGCTATTCACCTGCCGCATCCAGCCCCAGTTTGTTCAGATTTTTATCGCGCAGACCCGTCAGCAGCAGGTCGCCATTTTTTGCTACCCGAAACTCGCCGAAGTTGGCCTGGCGGTAAGTGTCCGCGGCCCCCTCCTGAAAAAAGAAGGCGTTGCTGGCGAATTTGACGCGCCCGTTGCGCACCCGAAAGCGCATACGCTGTTCGTTCTCCGCCAGCGGCTGTTGATCGTCGAAGCGCAGAAAACGGCCCACCCCCCGCTCATCCAGGCCGGCCACGATAACGCCGTCCTCTGTTTCATCGGATGATTCTGTGCTGTCCGCCGCATCTCGCTTGCGCAGCTGTGTGCGAATCTCATTTCCCACTTGGAACCGTAGCGCCATGTAGTCGCCCTGCATGAGCGAACGGGGGTCCACGGGCGCGAGTTCCAGATAGACCACCCGCCCCTCTTGGAGCAGCGTCTCTTTTTTTACGATGGATGCATTCACCAGCACCAACATCAGCAGGCCCGCCAGGAGGGCAATAGGTACGGCCTTAGGCATGGGTGCTCTCCTTTATGGGCAGGACCCATCGCAGCACCGCCCAGCGCGCCAGCAACAGCACCGCACCCGTAGCCAGCAGCAGTTCTGATTTGACCAGCAAGGTGGTTTGCAGGGTGTAGTAGTAGGCGGAGAGGTAAAACAGCAGGGATGCGATCCCCAGTCCGACCAGTATTCGATTGCCGTTGGAAAAGCCGAGCAGGACCACCACGAAACCCACCGCAACTCCCGGCATCTCCAGCGAGACCCCGGCGACCGCCGCGGCGGCCAGCAGGGCGCCGACCTTGGTGCGGCTGCCCCAGGGCGCCTCGTTGGGCGAGATCAGCCGGGCCACCACCGCGATGAGTAACAGCCCCATCATCAGGTCACCCACCCAGTACGGGATCACCCGGGTTATCTCGCCGTCCATGGGATACCAAAAGCCCAGGAAGTAAAACAGGACCGTCCCTTCCAGATAGACCAGCGCCAGGGTCATACCGTAACCGATGGGGCGCAGCCAGCGTCCCCAGCGCGCCCAGGTAAACTCGTTTTGCCAGATCAGCGCAACGATCAGGGTCACCAGCACCGAGACCATAAAGCCGTGATAGCCCATCGCCGCCGAGAAGGCGTATACCGCCACATAGGCGGCCACCACCCGCTGTACGAAGTTGGGCATCAGCAGGGCGATCACCACCTGCAACAGCGCGACCAGCCACCAGATCTGGTTCCATTGCCAGTCGGTCAGTTCGGCGAGGCCAAACAGCACCAGGGCCTGTCCGGCAAAGCTGACCGCCAATCCAAACTGCTGCACAAAGTCGTTCTTATCCGCGGCCAGAAGGGCATAGGCCGCGGCCAGCGCCACCAGACCCGCGACGATGGAGGCGGTCTCGCTATCGATAATGAACTCCATCCCGATGGCTACAAAACCGAGCAGAAAAAGCGCAGCGATCCAGCCCGAGAAGCCGAGCATGACGCGCACATACCAGGGGGATTCCGCCTCGGCCATTTCGGGCATGGCGCCATCCACCACGCCCGCCTGCTGGAGTTGGCCCCACAAGGTTTCGGCCTGCGCGCTCATGATGTCATCTCCGCATTGACCCGTTTCAACCACACCGCCGCCGCCGCGGACATGCCGATCACCGCAAAGGCGATCAGAAGAAAGCCCCCCGCATCGGCGTGATCCAGCAGGGCGCGCGCAAGCAGCGAGGTAACCACCACGATGAGGGAGAGGCAGCCCCCCGCCAGCATGAACAGATCCGCGAGGCGGTTTCGGTAGACGTAATAGAGGGCCGCCATCCACAGCGGGTAGATGGCGCTGATCCAGCCACTGCTGTCATGCCAATCAAAGATGGTCTGCATCATCAGGCTGGTGGCCACAAAACCGCTGGCCAGGGCGAGCAGGCGAACCGCCCAGCGCTCGGCCAGCCAATGGAAACGCATCGCCCCCAGTTCCCAAAGCACCCAGGCGGTCGTGTTCAACGCCAGGGCGAGGAACAGCTGCTCTTCCATGGAGAACATCCAGCCCCAAAGACCGCGAAAGGTGGAGAAGTAGAGCGCCAGCGCCACATTGAGCAGGGCGATCCACAACAGCCACAGGGCGGCGAAGCGGCCGATGATCACCCACGGCAGAATCAGCAGCGCCCAGTAGGCAAAGAGTTGCCAGGGATCGGCGCCCGTCTGATAGGTCTGCCCATACAGGGCCAGCAGCGCCCCCGTCAGCAGGGCGGCCAACAACAGCAGCGACTTGCCCGCCATGCCTTCCGAACCGAGGCGCCAGTACCCGGCCAGGGCGGCGATGATCAGCGCCTCCGCCAAACCAAACTTGGCGAAGCGCCCCATGGCGTCCCAGTTGTAGGCGAAGAAAAAGATCACCGCGCAGGCCAGCGCCACTACGCCGCTGAACAGCAGCAGACGGTCGATAAAGTTACGCCAGGCGTGTGGCGAAGGAAGCAGTTCACCCACCGCCAGGGCGTTGTCCAACTGCGCTTGCGGGATAGCGCCGCTCTCAATCCAGTGGCGTATCAGGGTCCGTTTGTTGGCCGTCATTGTTGTTCCGCTCCTTGCCTGCATTGATCTCACATCCTGAGGCGGCGCCACTTTGCAGTGGAACCCTGCGGTCTTTGTACCATAACCCACGCGCCGTCAGTAGCGGCGGAATCAGAGGGCGGGCAACACCCGCTGCTCGATTAGAGCGCCCAGCGCCGCCAGCTCTGGATAGGCGGGCGCCACTTCCACGATGTAACCCAGCGTGCGCGGGATGTCCTGCAGGTAACCCGGCTTGCCGTCCCGCTGGTTGAGGCGCGCGAAGATGCCCGCCGCCTTGAGGTGGCGCTGTGCGCCCATAAGATCAAACCAGCGGAGGAACTGCGCCTCATGTTCCTTGTGCAGCACGCCTTCCTGCACCGCCAGATGGAAGTACCGCATGGCCCAGGCCTCGACCTGTTCTTTGGGCCAGCGGATATAGCAGTCGCGCAGCAGGGAGACCAGGTCATAGGTAACGGGGCCGACCACCGCGTCCTGAAAATCGAGCACCCCCGGATTGTTCGATTCGGTAACCATGAGGTTGCGGGAGTGATAATCGCGGTGGACACAAACACGGGGCTGCTCCAGCGCCGTATCCGCCAGAGAGAAGAAGGTCTGGTCCAGCATCTTCTGTTCGGCGGGGTCGAGAGTCAGATCCAGGTGCCGCCCCAGCAGCCACTCCCGAAAAAGCTCCATCTCACCCAACAGCAGTTCCCGGTCATAGGGGGGCAGCTCTTCCCGGGGGCCGCGCGCCTGGATTACCGCCAGGGCGGACAGCGCATCCGTGTAGAGACGCTCCGCGCTGTTTTCATCCAGAACATCCAGATAGAGCGTTTGCCCCAGATCGCTCAACAATAGATAACCCTGCTCCAGGTCCTCACCATAGATATGGGGCACCTGTATACCCAATGCTTCCAGGCTGCGGGCCATGCGGAGAAATGGCCGGCAATCCTCCTTTTCCGGGGGCGCATCCATGGCGATTCGGGTGGAACCATCGGAGAGCGTAATTCGAAAATAACGCCGAAAACTGGCGTCTCCAGAGGCGGGTTGGAGGTCAAAATCCCCTAGCGCAAATTCGCTCGCCAACCATTTTTTAAGGTTTTCTATACGTTGCGACATAAACCTAAACTAAATTCTAGTTATTAAAAAATTCTTAACTGAAACAAAGACTTCGAGTAACATTCAATGACATGCAATCAACCGTTGAAGTAGAATCGATTCTATGCGACTTTATGCACCCTTTGCCATCAATAAGGGGGGAGAAATCCGGCTCTTTTGATGGCTTTCGGCCCTAAGGCCGACGGAAAATTTTAAGCGTCAATTATCAGGGAATCGCCGTGCCCCGTAAAACAAGAACAACCGTATCCGCCGCCATCGTCAGCGCATTGTCCGTAATTGCTGCGCCCGTGGTTGCGGCGCCGGACTGGGAGTGTAACCAGAAGGCAAACGGCGAATGGGAGTGCGCATCCGGCACCACGGGCACGCCCGTGGAGGTCACCCCGGTCGGTAATGAACCCGTTCAACTGGAACAGCTGGAAGTCACCACGGAAGTTTCGGAACCGCTGCCCCGCGAAGAGGCGCCCGCCGCCACCGCTGAACCCGAAGCCCCTGCGGCTGTAGAACCGGAAGCCCCGGTCGCCGCCGAAGAAACCCCGGCCCCCTTAGAACAAGAAGAACCCATGCCCGCCGAAGAAAGCATGGCAGCGGCTGAGTCTGAGCCGGTCATGGAAGCGGAGACCCTCAGTGAGCCGGAGGGAGAAGAGGCTACCTTTACTAATACTGAATACGATTCGGCCACTCCACCCGCGGATGATGTCGATACGCCCACCGAACCGCTAACCGGCGACAACCTGGCCGCCGAAGAGAGCGCGGTGCCCGAAAGCTCGGCCACGCCCATGATCAGCCGCCGCAGCGACTGGGACAGCGGCGCCCGCATCGACCGCGATCTGGATTGGGGCCAGTGCGGACCGCTGCAGGACCCCCCTCTTCCGCAAACCGAAGGAACCGATCCGGGCGAGACCCAGATCAGCGCCGATTCCGCCAACCTCACCCAGGACGACCGCATCGCCACCTTTTCCGGCAATGTGGAGGCCACCTGGGATGAGCAGCGGCTGGAAGCGGACCAAGTGCGGATCGACAAAGAGAACCAGACCCTGGACGCCGAAGGCTCTATCTATTATCAACGCCCGGGCGTTTTGGTTACGGGCGAGAAAGCCCATGTGGACCGGGCCAACGACAAGGGACGCCTGGAACAGGCGGAGTATCGTCTCACCGACCAGCACGCACGCGGTAAAGCTGGCGTGGCGGAGGTCGAAGGAAAAGACAAGGTACGCTTCGAGGAGATCAGCTACACCACCTGCCCCCCGGGG
Organism: Sedimenticolaceae bacterium; assembly: GCA_050295355.1. Taxonomy (GTDB): domain Bacteria; phylum Pseudomonadota; class Gammaproteobacteria; order Chromatiales; family Chromatiaceae; genus CBFDBF01. The sequence goes on along the minus strand of JBNKPL010000031.1, from coordinate 6,524 downwards.
GAAGATGATCCCGCCTGGGAACTGCACGCCAACGAGCTGGAGGTGGATCGCGGCGAGGGCACGGGTACCGCCTGGGGCGCGTCCCTGGATCTTGGCGGCGTGCCCGTACTCTGGGTCCCCTATGCGAGCTTCCCCATCGATAACCGGCGCAAGAGCGGTTTCCTGATGCCCTCCATCGGCCACTCCAGTGAAACCGGCTTCGACATGTCGCTGCCCTACTATTTCAATATCGCGCCCGATATGGACGCCACCCTGATTCCGCGTTATATGAGCGAACGAGGCTTTCTGCTGGGCGGCGAGTTCCGTTACCTCACCGACTGGTACTACAGCGAAACGCAGGCGGAGATCCTGCCGGACGACAAGGCGCGGGATAAGGATGCGGGGGAAAAGACCACCCGCGGCTCTTTCTCCTACCGCGGGTTCAGCAACTGGAACAGCCGCTGGCATCTCGATTCCGACATCAACTATGTCTCGGACAACCAGTACCTGGAAGACCTGCGGGACAGTATCGCCATCACCAGCGCCCGCCATCTGGAGCGGCGCACCGACCTCAGCTATACGGGGGATGACTGGGAGTTCCTGGGCCGGGTGCAGTATTTCCAGACCATCGACGAGACCATCACCACCGCCAACCGTCCCTACTCCCGTATGCCGCAGCTGTTGCTGAACATGGAGAAGGAGCTGCTGGGTCTCACCTGGCACCTCAATTCCGAATACGCCTATTACGATCACGACCGGGCCGTGCGCGGACACCGGGGTGACGTGGCGGCCGCGGTCAGTCTGCCCCTGCGCAACAGTTGGGGCCACTTTATTCCCAAGGTGGGCGCCCGCCACACCGCCTATGACCTGGACAGCATCCCGGTCGGCACCCCGGGCAGCCCCGAGCGCACCATCTACACGGGCAGCCTGGACGCCGGCCTGATGTTTGAAAACGCGGGCGACACCTTCGTCCAGACCCTGGAGCCGCGCGTCTACTACCTCTACGCCTCACGCGAAAACCAGAATAACCTGCCGGTTTTTGACACCTCGGAGTACGATTTCCGCTTCAACAACCTGTTCCGGGAGAACCGTTTCAACGGCACCGACCGGGTGGGCGATGCGGACCAGGTGACGGTGGCTTTGACCAGCCGCACCCTCAGCAGCGAAAACGGTGAGGAACTATTCCGCGCCAGCATCGGTCAGATCTTCTATTTCCAGGACCGGGAGGTGCAGTTGCCCGGCGTCGTGGCCATGGAGGACAACAGCTCCGCCGTGGTGGGTGAAGTGGCCGCACGGATCAACCGCAACTGGAGCACCCGCGGCTCGGTATTGTGGGACCCCCACGCCAGCAGCAATGAGATGCAGCTGGGCGCGGTACATCTCAACTACCATGGCGATGGGGGCGGAATCCTGAACATTGCCCATCGCTACCGCCGGGGCCTGATTGAGCAGAGCGATCTCTCTTTCCGCATGCCCATCACCGATCGACTGAGCGCGGTGGGACGTTTGTACCACTCCTGGCGGGCGGATCGCGCCATCGACAGCTTCGCCGGTCTTGAGTACAGCAGTTGCTGCTGGGCCGTACGCGCCGTCGCCCGCGACTTCGTGAATGAAGTGGATGGCGACCGCAGCGCCTCGTTCATGGTGCAGTTCGAAATGCGGGGACTGACCAGCATCGGAGACGATGTGGACCAGTTTCTTGAAAACGGAATCCTTGGATACTAGGACCTGCTGATATCAGTATGAGTTTTTCTTCACGCCTTGCGGCGCCGGGTCTGCTGTTGCTGTTTCCCATCCTGGCGCTACTCCTCTCCCCCAGTGCGGCCATCGCCGACAAGGTTCAGGATGTGGACCGCATCGTCGCCATCGTGGACGATGATGTGGTGGTTCAGAGCGAGCTGGACCAGGAAGTGGCGCAGTTGGTGCGCCAGGTCCGGCAGAAGCAGCCCAATGTCCAACTGCCGCCGAAGCAGGTCCTGGACAAACAGGTACTGGAGCGTCTGATCCTGACCAAACTGCAGCTGGCGGCCGCCCAACGCGCAGGCATTTCCATTGGCGACGACCTGCTGGCCCAGATTATCGGCAATATCGCCCGTAAAAACGGCATGACCCTGTCTCAGTTCCGGGAGGCCGTGGAGCGCGACGGGATACAATTCCGCGCCTTCCGGGAACAGATCCGCAACAAGGTTGCCATCTCCCAGCTTCATGAACGGGAGATCAGAAACCGTATCAGCGTCACCGAGCGCGAGATCGACGCCTATATCTCCAGAAACACCGGCAGGCCCGCCCAGGCGGCAAGCAGGGATGCCTATCATCTGTATCACATTCTGGTGGCGGTGCCGGAGGGCGCCTCCAGCGAGCGAGTACAGAAAGCCAAAAGCAAGGCCGAGCAACTGGTTGCCCGGCTGAGGAAAGGCGACGACTTCGAGCAGACCGCCATGGCGGCATCGGACGGCCACACCGCCCTGGAAGGGGGCGATCTGGGCTGGCGCCAGGCAGGCCAGTTGCCCACCCTGTTCGCCGACGTGGCGCCGGCCATGGAACGGGGCGAGGTGAGCGACCCCATACGCAGCTCCAGCGGCTTTCACATCATCAAGCTGGCGGACTACAAGGGTGGCAGTCCCGAGCAGCAACCGGTCATCACCCAGAGCCATGTGCGCCATATTCTGGTAAAAACCAACGAGATCACCTCCGACAGCGACGCCCGGTTCCGGCTGGGACAGCTTAAACAGAGAATTGAGGGAGGGGACGATTTCGCCAATCTGGCGCGCTCCCACTCCGATGACCAGGGCTCCGCCATCAAGGGCGGCGATCTGGGCTGGGTCTCTCCGGGGGACATGGTGCCGGAGTTTGAGCAGGAGATGAACAAGCTGTCACTGAATCAGGTGAGTGAGCCGTTTCAGACCTCCTTCGGCTGGCATATCGCCCAGGTGCTGGAGCGGCGGCGGCACGACCGTAGCGATGAGATGCAGAAGGTCGAGGCCCAGAAGGCGATCCGCGAACGCAAGGCCTCGGAAGAGATCGAACTCTATCTGCGCAGACTGCGGGACGAGGCCTTTGTGGATATCCGCCTGGACGACATAGCCCTGTAATATTCGCAGTCGGCCGTCTGCGCCATGAAACCATCCGCAAAACGTATCGTTTTTACCCCGGGCGAACCGGCGGGGATCGGCCCCGACCTCTGCGTCCGGCTCGCCCAGTGGAAGCTCGATGCGGAGATCATCGCGGCGGCGTCTCCGGACCTGCTCACCCAACGGGCTGAACAACTCGGCCTGCCCCTGACCCTGCTACCCTATGAGGCCGATGCCCCGGTTACACCGCACACCCCCGGCCGCCTCAAGGTGCGGCCTGTTCCATTGGCGGCCGAAGTGGAGCCCGGGGTACTGAATGCGAAAAACTCCGGCTACGTCCTGGAGACATTGCGCCAGGCGGCCAGCAGCTGCCTGAGCGGAGAGTTCCAGGCCCTGGTCACCGGCCCGGTGCATAAGGGCATCATCAACGAGGGCGGTTTTCCCTTCACTGGCCATACGGAATTTCTGGCCGCGCTCACGGGCGGCACGCCAGTGATGATGCTGGCCACCCCCGGCCTGCGGGTGGCCCTGGTCACCACCCACCTCCCCCTCTCGGAGGTCAGCCGGGCCGTCACGCCGCGGCGGCTGGAGGAGATCACGCGTATCCTCCATCACGACATGAAAAACCGCTTTGGAATCGAACGGCCCCGCATCCTGGTCTGCGGTCTCAACCCCCATGCGGGCGAGAACGGCCATCTGGGGCGGGAGGAGATCGAGATTATCGAACCGGTGCTGGAACGGTTGCGCCGGGAGGGGATGGATCTGGCAGGACCACTACCTGCCGACACCCTGTTCACCCCGGACCATCTGCAACAGGCCGACGCCGTGCTGGCCATGTATCACGATCAGGGGCTGCCCGTGTTAAAACACATGGGATTCGGGCGGGCGGTAAACGTCACCCTGGGGCTGCCCATCATCCGCACCTCGGTGGATCACGGGACCGCCCTGGAACTGGCGGGAAAAGAGGGCATCAACTGCGGCAGCCTGGAGGTGGCGTTGAACACCGCCATTCAAATGGCATCTGGTTCAGAAAAATAGCCGTGGGGTTCGCGTCGCGCTTAACGCACTAAAAGAAGACCTTCCGCTTTCCAACCCCCCGTTTCCTCTGTGCGCTCAATGGAAAAGGATATTACTCGGAGGCGCCCGCTTCCTGCAGCAGTTCCACCACCTTATCGTGCTTGCCGAGATTGGCCTTCTTCAGCGCACCTGCCCCAGCCTTGTTTTTCAGATTCACATCGGCGCCCGCCAGGATCAGCACCTGCACCACTTCCACATGACCGAACGCCGCCGCCTCCATCAGGGCGCTGATACCCGTAGCGTCCACGGCGTTCACATCGGCGCCCGCGGCCAGCAGCTCGCGCACCGTTTTCGCATTGCCATTGAACGCCGCCATGACCAGTACCGGCCGGCCGGCGCTGTTTTTGGCATTGGCGTCCACACCCTGAGAAAGCAGGGCCCGTACCGTGTAGACCTGACCTTCGGCAACCGCGGCCACCAGTTGCTGGGTCGGGTCCGCCATGCCGGACAAGGGCAACAGCAAAAGCATCAGGCAGCCAACAATCCGCTTCATCTTGTCTTTCTCTCCGTATACACTTCTTAACCGTTTATCGGCCCGCGACCAAATAACTGTAAAATAATGATTTCCATGCAGCAAAAAAGTGAAGACTAATGGCAGTATACGCCATCGGAGACGTTCAGGGATGCTATGACGATCTGGCCCGCCTGCTGGACCAGATCGGTTTCGATCCCGCCGCGGACAAACTTTGGTTTACTGGCGATCTGGTAAACCGCGGCCCCAACTCCCTTGAAGTCCTCCGCTTCGTCAAGGGGCTGGGCGATCGCGCGGTCACCGTGCTGGGCAATCATGACCTGCATCTGCTCGCCCTTTCCCAGGGGGTAGACAAGCATCAGGACCGCGGACATACCCTGGACCCAATACTGAATGCGCCCGATCGCGGGGAGCTGCTCTACTGGCTGCGTCACCGCCCCTTGATGTACTACAGCAAAAAGAGGGATATGGCGCTGGTCCATGCCGGGCTTCCGCCACAATGGGATGTCACCGCCGCCCTGCGCTACGCGGGCGAAGTGGAAACCATTTTGCGCGGCCCCGATTTCCGGGCCTTCTACGATGCCATGTACGGCAATCTACCTGACCAGTGGAATCCCCATCTGCAGGGAATGGAGCGGCTGCGGTTCATCACCAACTGTTTCACCCGCATCCGTTTCTGCGACATCCAGGGAAAACTGGCGCTGAAGGAGAAAGGCGCACCGGGCAGCCAACGCCTGCCCTATATGCCCTGGTACGAAGTGCCACATCGCGCCAGCCTCCACGACCGCATCCTGTTCGGCCACTGGTCCACGCTGGGCTATGGGCGCCACGGCAACACCTGGTCCCTGGACAGCGGCTGCCTGTGGGGCGGCAAACTGACGGCGGTTAAGGTGCGAAAGTGGAAGCCGCCTCTGCCGATTCAGACCGACTGTCCCGAGACGCGAAAACCGGGCGGATAGGACGGTTCACTCCTCGAATTTTTGCAGCTGCCCCTTTACCTGCTCGGTAAAGGCGCCATACTCCGCATCATCCATATAGTGCGCCGCCTCGGCCAGGGATGCCCGAGCGATATCCAAGGCCATCTTGGCCGCCGCGCGGTCACCGCTACGGGCATGCCGCAGCGCATTATTCACATGTTCCAGCACCCGGCGTTTGATATTGTCGCCCACGCTGGAGTGGGCAAAATGATCCACTTCACTCTCATGGAAGTGAGAACCCAACTCCCCGCTGTGCGGATCTTCCACTATAAGCGGTCGTGCCGTGCTTTCCGTAGATGGGTTGAATGGCGTCTCCGCCTCCTTCTCTTCTCCGCTGATGATCCGTGCGGGAGGCCGTCTTGTTTGCCCCGAACCGCCCGCTGCCTGAACAAGCTTTTCCACCTGCCGTGACAACAGGTCAGACAGATCATCCTTGGAGCTTGGAGCATACCCTTTGCGGTGCGACGCCTGACGCATTCCCACCACCGACTGCGCCAGGCGGGAGTAAAGACCCTGCAGCAGGGCGATCAACCCCTTGATTTCCGAGTCATCAGCCATGGAACCTCCCTCCCCGCGAGAACCCTTCAGCCGCGCCGCTCCAGAACCACAAAACTGTAGGGCAAGGTGTTTTTATCATCGGGCGAAAATCGTTGCCGCTCCAGTTCCCGCCATTCGTTCCGTGCAAAGAGGGGAAAGTGAACATCACCCTCCACCTCGGCATGCACTTCGGTGAGATAGAGTCGCCAGGCCTGGGGAATCGCCTCCCCGTACAGCATGGCGCCACCGATCACCATCACCTCGGGCGCATCAGCGGCCATACAAACCGCCTCATCCAGAGTATGGACCACGCTGCACCCTTCCGCCCGGTAGTTGGGATCACGCGTCACGATAATATGGGGCCGGTCAGGCAGCAGACCCGGCAACGACTCCCAGGTCTTGCGCCCCATG
>JBNKPL010000030.1:0-22938 GCA_050295355.1 Sedimenticolaceae bacterium | reverse complement strand
GGGCGGGGCATGGTCAGCCAGTCAAATGAACCCGGCAACCGACCGGGCACCTATATCCTGATTCTTGAAGCGGAGCGCTCCCGCTCGTCCTCCAGGCTCAGGGTAAGACCGGCGACGGAGACTTGGGTCAACCCGGAGAGGATCTTCTGGGTGGAGCGCAGCCGTTCACGGCGGTGCAGATCCAGGGAGGCCTGACTCAGGTTCAGGGCATCCTCCATGGCGCTGTCGATCTCCACATCGAACCAGCTATCGATGCCGTGGAGCAGGAACTGCTGGGAGTAGAAATAGACCACCGAAACCGGGACCAGGGCCACGGCCACGAACAGCGCCACCATGCGCAGGGTCAGCCGGGAGCCCGCCGCCTCCTGGCGGTAGCTGATGACCAGCCGCACCACATTGACGATGACCACCACCAGCAGCCCCAGCAGGCCGAACAGGATAAAGACCAGCAGCGGCAGGAACCAGCGGTCCAGCGCCTCCGCATTCTGCACCGCGCCGCTCAACAGATGCAGCGCCGCCAGCAGCAGCAGCAGCAGCGCCACTACCGGCAGGATGCCGCTAAAAAACCGCTTCAGCGCCGAATTGAGCATGAGGTCCACTCACTGGAAAGATTCCAGGCCGGGGTGATATAGGCCATGGGGCGCAGGGGCAGGGGCAGGGCGTTGATATCCAGGTAGGACTGGATCTCGAGCTGATACTTTTTATTCCGATTCAGCTCACCGACGCCCAAGATCGGCAGTCCGCGTATTTCGCCGAGGGCGGCGATGGCCGCCTCCAGGGTGGCGAAGCTCTGCTTCTCCCCGGTCTGCTGATCCACCAGCTGATAGAGCGAGGCGAGGGCGTGGTAGCTGAGCTGGAACCGCAGCTCACGGTCCAGCACCTCGCGGTCCCACATCCCCCAGGCCCATTCGTGACTTACCCGGACCTGGGTGCCGAGGGTCAGGGGCACCCCGTTTTCAAGGGCCTCCAGCGCCTTGTCCGACAGGTGGTATTCGATGTCGGCGAACAGCAGGTAATAGTCGTTCTCCAACACGCAATCCATGCGCTTTACTACAAACTCCTCCGCCCACAGGTCGCTGACGGGAAGCCACAGCAACACGGCCGGCAACAGCCAGGAAATCAGAAAACGGCGGTGGCGTCCGTTACAGATCAAGATTCACGTTTCTCAAGACAGGCGTAATAAAAACCGTCCATGTGCTCCTCTCCCGGCAGGGTCTGCCGGCCCACGCCGCGGGCGTGGCCCCAGGAGGCCTGGATGGGCCGCTCCCGCGCTTCTTCATGCTCCGACAAAAAGTGTTGCACCTGCTGTTCATTCTCACCGGGCATCAGGGAACAGGTAGCATATAGCAAGATGCCCCCCGGTTTCAGCATCGGCCAGACATTCCGCAGAATCCGGCCCTGCAGTTCGGACAGGGCGGCGAGATCGCTCCGGCGGCGCAGCAGCTTGATATCCGGATGACGCCGGATCACCCCGGTGGCGGAACAGGGCACATCCAGCAGGATACGATCATATTGGACCCGCGACCATTCGCCGTCCGGTTCGGCGGCATCTCCGGTCGCCACCTCCGCCTCCAACCGCAGTCGCGCAAGGTTCTCGCGCACCCGTTCCAGACGGGATTCGTCCACATCCAGCGCGGTCAGTTCCACCCCCGGCTCCAGCTCCTTTATATGACAGCTCTTGCCGCCGGGCGCGGCGCAGGCGTCCAGCACCCGCTGGCCCGGCCGCAGATCGAGCAGCCCCGCCGCCAGTTGGGCGCCGCCATCCTGCACCGAAACCAGGCCGTCCTGAAAGCCCGGCAGCCGGGCCACGTCCATGGGACGGTCCAGCATCAGGGCGGAGGATACCGTCTCCAGTGGACGGGCGGGGATGGCCGCCTGCCGTAACCGTTCAAAATAGTCCTGCCGGCTGATGCGGCTCTGGTTGACCCGCAGGGTCATGGGGGGGCGGGCATTGGCCCCCTCCAGGATGGCCTGCCATTGGTCAGGCCAGGCGCTCCTGATCTCCTCCAGCAGCCATTTGGGGTGGGCGTAGCGGGCCACCGGGTCCCGCTCCACCCCGGCGAGCAGGCTCTCCTGTTCGCGCTGGAAATGGCGCAATACCCCGTTCACCAGTCCGACGGCCCAGCGGCGATCCAGCACCCGCACCGCTTCCACCGTGGCCGCCACCGCGGCATGGGAAGGCACGCGCATGTAAAGCAGTTGGTAGAGACCGGTCAGGATCAGGTATTCGATCTCTTTTTCCCGTTGCTTGATGGGCTTGCTCAAGAGCAACCCGGCCAACATCTGCAGCCGGGGATGCCAGCGCAGGACCCCGTAACAGAGCTCCTGCAGCAGGGGGCGGTCCTGCGGGGAGAGCGCCTCCAGGGCCGGCGGCAGCGCCTCGCTCAGGGAATTTCCAGCCACCACCTTGCGGATAACGCGCGCCGCCTCGGCACGGACGGCGCCGCCCTGGCCGGCCACCGCGACGGACTTTGCTTTCCGGCCTGGCCTGGGATCAGCCAAACAGGGCGCCATCCAGATCGTGGGCGTTGAGAAAGTCGGCGGCGCTCATGGCCCGTTTGCCCGGCGCCTGGAGGGTGCGGATGCGCAGCAGCCCCTGGCCCGTGGCCACGTCGATCCCCTCCCTGGCGGCGGCCACCACCTGGCCCGGTTTCGCGCCCTCCCCGCCCGCCAGCGGGGCCGCTTCCCAGATACGCAGCACCTTGTCGCCGTAGCCGGTCTGGGCCACCGGCCAGGGGTTGAAGGCGCGGATCTGGCGGTCCAGCTCCACCGCGCTGCGGCTCCAGTCGATCACCGCCTCCCCCTTCTCCAATTTGCTGGCGTAGTTGGCCAGCGCATCGTCCTGCACCTCGGACTCCCGCGTGCCGTCGGCGATCCCGGGCAAGGCCTCCATCAGCGCCTCGGCGCCCAGCTCGGAAAGCCGGTCGTGCAGAGAGCCCCCGGTATCCTCCGCGCCGATGGGGCAGTGCTTTTTCAACAGCATGGGACCCGTGTCCAGCCCCTCCTCCATCTCCATGATGGTGATGCCGGTCTCAGGGTCGCCGGTTGCAGCTGGATGGCGCGGTGAATGGGCGCGGCGCCGCGCCAGCGCGGCAGCAGGGAGGCGTGGATATTGATACAGCCCAGCCGGGGTGCATCCAGCACCCTTCGCGGCAGGATCAGGCCGTAGGCCACCACCACCATCAGGTCGGCGCCCAGGGACTCCAGTTGCTTTAGGTCCGCCTCCTCCTTGAAGTTTTTCGGCTGATAGACGGGGACACCCCGCTCCAGGGCCACTTGTTTCACCGGACTGGCGGTGAGTTTCCGGCCCCGGCCCGCGGGGCGGTCCGGCTGGGTGTAGACGGCGATCACCCTGTGACCGGACGCCAGCAACGCCTTTAGGGGCGGGACCGAAAAATCGGGGGTGCCGGCAAAGATGATATTCAATGATTCGGCCATGGCTGCTCTCGACTGAAAGGTGGGACGGCTCCGCGCCGGCGAGTGGGATCAGATCACCCGCCGCGAGGCGCTTTCGTCCGTCCGCTGACGCGCCTCTTTCTCCAGTTTCTTCCGGATCCGTTGCCGCTTCAGGTTGGAGAGATAATCCACGAACAGCTTGCCGTCCAGGTGGTCGATCTCGTGCTGAATACAGACCGCCAACAGGCCGTCCGCGTCCAGTTCAAAGGGTTTGCCATCGCAGTCCAGGGCGCGAACCTTGACCCGCTCGGCGCGGGTGACCGACTCGAAAAAGCCGGGCACGGAAAGGCACCCCTCCTCCATCTGCTCCTCCCCCTCACGCTCCAGAATCTCGGGGTTGATAAAACACAGGGGCTCATCATGCTCCTCGGATATGTCGATCACCACTACCCGCTGCGCCACATTCACCTGGGTGGCGGCCAGACCGATCCCGGGCGCTTCGTACATGGTCTCGAACATGTCATCCACCAGTTGGCGCACTGCCGCATCCACCTCGGCGACCGGCTTGGCCTCGTTTCGAAGCCGGGGATCGGGAAATCGCAATATCTCAAGAATAGCCATGGAAACATCCGTAACAGAGAACAAAAAATAGGTTATAGTATCGAAGTAGGAAAATTCGCTAACATTATGATGATACAGGATTCCGGGCCAAAATACCGACCGTGAAACCGGATCTCATCAGGACCAGACAACACCAACCATCCGCTGCAAAAGGGATCGCCATGGAAAAAACTCATTTCAAGTTCACCGGTATCATCCTCGGCCTGCTCCTATCCTGCACCCTGTCCGCCGCCACGCCGGTGGCCGTGAATCCCGCCCACCCCGACCGCTACGTGGTGGTGCCCGGCGATACCCTGTGGGATATATCGGAGCGGTTCCTGCGCGACCCGTGGCGCTGGCCGGAGGTCTGGCATGTCAATCCCCAGATCGAAAACCCGCACCTGATCTATCCGGGCGACATCATCGTCATGACCTATGTGGATGGCAAGCCCCAACTGAGTCTGTTGCGGGGCACCACCGTCAAACTCTCACCCACGGTGCGAAGCGAGGCCCTCGCCGTGGCGATTCCCACCATCCCCATCGACGCCATCCACCCCTTCCTGAGCCGTCCCTATGTGGTCGACCAAAACCAGCTGGATAGCGCCCCCTATGTGGTGGACTACGTGGATGAACATATCGTGGGCGGGGCGGGGCACCGTATTTATGTGCGCGCCATCGAGAATAGAGACCACGCCACTTACGATGTGGTTCGCATGGGCGACCCCTACAAGGACGCGGACACGGGCGAGATCATCGGCCATGAGGCCCTCTACATCGGCAGCGCGGAGCTGCAGCGCACCGGCGATCCGGCCACCCTGCTGCTGAGCCGCACCGAACTGGAGAACCTCCCCGGCGACCGCCTGCTGCCCGCGGCCGAGGACGAACCCATGCTGTCGTTCCAGCCCAAGGCCCCCGCCGCCCAGATCGACGGCAGCATCATCTCGGTGCTGAACGGCGTCACCCAGATTGGACAGTACAACGTGGTGGTATTGGACCGCGGCACCGATAACGGCCTGCAGGTGGGCGATGTGCTCACCATTGAGCACAAGGGGGAAACCGTACTGGACAAGGTCACGGAAGAACCCACCGACACAGTCGCCCTGCCGAACGAACCGGCCGGCACCCTGATGGTGTTCCGCACCTTCCCGCGGGTGAGCTTCGGTCTAGTGATGCGCGCCACCCGCGCCATCCATGTGCTGGACCGGGTGCGCAACCCGGAAGAGTAGCTAGCTCACCGATATACGGGGAGAGGCCCCTTTCATGGATGAGAACCCCGACGAGCTGAAACAATGGCTCGCCCTGCTCCACGCCCCCGGCCTTGGTGGCCGGGGCGTTCACGCCCTGCTGCAACAGAGCGGACAACCCGGCCCCCTCTTCAGCAGCGATGCCGCCACCCTGAAACGGCTTGGCCTGAAGGAGCAGACCATCCGTCATCTGCGCGCCTCTGACTGGGAGGCGGTAGACAGGGACCTGACCTGGCTGGAACAGCCCGGCAATCACATCCTCACCCTCAACGACGCCCGTTATCCCGCCCTGCTGAAGGAGATCCCGGACCCGCCGCCCGTACTGTTCGTGCATGGCGATCCGGCCCATTTACACAATCCGCAACTGGCCGTGGTAGGGTCGCGCAATCCCTCCCCCGGCGGCCAGGAGAACGCCCGCCATTTCGCCCGCCATTTGGCGGCGGCCGGGGTGACCATTAGCAGCGGCCTCGCCATCGGCATCGATGGCGAGGCCCACCAGGGCGCCCTGGAAGGCGGTGGTTTCACCGTCGCCGTAACCGGCACCGGGCTCGACCGGGTCTACCCCGCCCGGCAGAAGGAGCTAGCCCACCGCATCGCCGGACAGGGGGTGCTGGTCTCGGAGTTTCCACCGGGCACCCCTCCCCTGGCCGCCAACTTCCCCCGCCGCAACCGCATCATCAGCGGCCTCAGCGTCGGCACCCTGGTGGTGGAGGCGGCCCTGAAGAGCGGCTCCCTGATTACCGCCCGCCTGGCCCTGGAACAGGGCCGCGAGGTGTTCGCCATCCCCGGCTCCATCCACAACCCCCTGGCGCGGGGCTGTCACGCCCTGATCCGCCAGGGCGCCAAACTGGTGGAGACCGCCAATGACATTATGGAAGAGCTCGCCCCCCTGCTGGGGATACTGGAGACGGCGGAGGAGCCGTCCCGGCAATCCTCCCCCGCCCGGCAACTGGACGCGGAATACCTCCGGCTGCTGGATTCCGTCGGCCATGATCCCACCTCCGTGGACGCCATAATTGAACGCAGTGGATTGACCGCGGACGTAGTTTCCTCCATGCTGCTCTTGCTCGAACTGGAAGGTTATGTATCATCTGCAACCGGCGGACGTTACTGCCGCACCCGATAACACCGATCCGGTCAACCGGCGCCAACCCCACATCCGCAGCGGCGGACAGGCCCTGAATATATGAATGAAAACGTAGTCGATATCCTCATCTACCTGTATGAGAACTATATGGATAACGACCAGCAATCGCCCTCCACCCAGGAGGAGTTGCACGATGAGCTGATGCAGGCCGGTTTCCCGGAACGGGAGATCGACCGCGCGTTTCAGTGGATGGATGAACTCGCCACCCAGCAGAGTGTTCAAGACATCCAGGCCTATGCCGACAAGTCCTTCCGCATCTATACGGAAGAGGAACAGCTGCGGCTTGATTCCGACTGCCGGGGCCTGCTGCTTTTTCTGGAGCAGACCAACATCCTGGACCAGGCGGCGCGCGAACTGGTGATCGAACGCGCCATCGCCCTGGATCATGTACGCATCGGCGTGGACGAACTGAAATGGATCGTTCTTATGGTGCTGATGAACCAGCCGGGGCAGGAGAACGCCTTCGCCCAGATGGAAGAGCTGATCTATAACGATCAGCCTTTGCAGATTCACTAAACCCAAATATCTATCGCCCTACCGCTCTGTATCTCTCATGAATCTGGTCGTCGTCGAATCGCCCGCCAAGGCGAAAACCATCAAAAAATACCTGGGCAAGGATTTCGAAGTCCTTGCCTCCTACGGCCATGTGCGCGATCTGATACCCAAGTCCGGCGCCGTGGACCCGGACGCCGACTTCGCCATGCAGTATCAGGTGATCGAAAAGAACGACCGCCATGTGCAGGCCATCAGCAAGGCGCTGAAAAAAGCGGACGCCCTCTACCTGGCCACTGACCCGGACCGCGAAGGGGAAGCCATCTCCTGGCACCTCTATGAACTGCTGAAAAGCCGCCGCCACCTGAAGGACAAACCCGTACATCGGGTGGTGTTCAACGAGATCACCAAGAGGGCGGTGCAGGAGGCGGTGGCCAATCCGCGGGAACTCTCCAACGATCTGGTCAACGCCCAGCAGGCGCGCCGCGCCCTGGACTATCTGGTGGGTTTCAACCTCTCCCCCCTGCTGTGGAAGAAAGTACGTCGCGGGCTCTCCGCCGGCCGGGTGCAGAGCCCTGCCCTGCGCATGATCGTGGAGCGCGAGGAGGAGATTGAGGCGTTCCAGGCCCGTGAATACTGGACCATCGAGGCGGACCTGCTGAAGGAAAAACAGGGCTTCAGCGCCAAGCTGACCCACTACCAGAACGAAAAACTGGAGCAGTTCTCCATCACCGACGGCGAAAGCGCCGCCGCGGCCGAACAGGCCCTGCTGTCCGCGGCCGCAGGCAAGCTGCTGGTGGAAAAGATCCAGAAGAAGCAGCGCAAGCGCAATCCCGCCGCGCCCTTCATCACCTCCACCCTGCAACAGGAGGCGGCGCGCAAGCTCGGCTTCACCGCCCAGCGCACCATGCGCACCGCCCAGCAGTTGTATGAAGGCATCGACACGGGCGGCGGCGCGGTGGGTCTCATCACCTACATGCGTACCGACTCGGTGCACCTGGCGGAAGAGGCCCTGAACGAACTGCGCGGCTACATCAGCGAGCGCTACGGCCCCGACAACCTGCCGGACGCGCCGCGCCATTTCAAAACCAAGGCGAAGAACGCCCAGGAGGCCCACGAGGCGATCCGCCCCACCTCCGTGCGGCGCGAGCCGTCAGAACTGAAGGACCATCTCACCAAGGAGCAGTTCCGGCTCTACGAACTGATCTGGAAGCGCACCGTCGCCTGCCAGATGATCCACGCCACCATCAACACCGTGGCGGCGGACCTCGCCTGCGGAGGCGGCAATCGGTTCCGCGCCAACGGCTCGGTGATCGCCAATCCCGGCTTCATGGCGGTCTATATGGAGGACGTGGACGACGCCAAGAAGGGTGAGGACGACGAAAAACTCCTGCCGCCGCTGGCGGAGGGAGAAGTCATCGACCTCCAGGCGATCCGCACCGAGCAGCACTTCACCGAGCCGCCGCCGCGCTATAGCGAGGCGAGCCTGGTAAAGGCCCTGGAGGAGCACGGCATCGGCCGCCCCTCCACCTACGCCTCCATCATCTCCACCCTGCAGGACCGCGAATATGTGGAGCTGGAGAAGAAGCGCTTCCACCCCACCGACGTGGGCCGGGTGGTGAACAAGTTCCTGACCAAATATTTCACCCAGTACGTGGACTACGACTTCACCGCCAACCTAGAGGACGAGCTGGACGCGGTCTCCCGCGGCGAAGAGGAGTGGGTCCCCCTGCTGCGCAAATTCTGGCGGCCGTTCAAGGAGCGCATCGACCACACGGAAGAGAACGTCAAACGCAGCGACGTCACCCACGAGGCCCTGGACGAGGCCTGCCCCCAGTGCGGCAAACCGCTCTCCATCCGCCTAGGCCGCCACGGCCGCTTCATCGGCTGCACCAACTATCCCGAGTGCGACTACACCCGCGACCTCAACGCCGATGGCAAAGAGCAGGAAGAGCCTGAAATCGTGGAGGGCCGCAAGTGCCCCGACTGCGGCTCCGATCTGGTGATCAAGCGCGGCAAGTACGGCAAGTT
This sequence comes from Sedimenticolaceae bacterium, assembly GCA_050295355.1. Taxonomy (GTDB): domain Bacteria; phylum Pseudomonadota; class Gammaproteobacteria; order Chromatiales; family Chromatiaceae; genus CBFDBF01. The sequence continues at coordinate 14,028 of JBNKPL010000030.1, read as the reverse complement.
TATCGGCTGTTCCAGCTACCCCAACTGCCGCTTCATCGAACCCCTGGAAAAACCCCAGGACACGGGCGTGGCCTGTCCCAAGTGCGGCAAGGGCAGCATGCTGAAACGCAAGTCCCGGCGCGGCAAGATCTTCTACTCCTGCTCCACCTACCCCGACTGCGACTACGCCACCTGGAACGAGCCGCTGGCCGAGCCCTGCCCCAGTTGCGGCTGGCCCATCCTCACCCTCAAGACCACCAAGCGCAAAGGCACCGAAAAGGTGTGCCCGCAGCAGGAGTGCTCCTTCTCCGAGCCCGTAGAAGAGTAGCCAAAAGAGCACATCGTCGTATAACCCTACGACAACTGAGGCGAATACCACCTCGAGCACCGCCCCGACCAACCCTTGCCTAATCTCAATGCCGCATCTGTATCTTTTTGTTTCAATTCGCTAATTCATCTTGTCCCCGAACGGCCGTGCGATTAGGCTGTCGCCCTCCAACCAATAACGGATAGCCCAATGCCCCACATCCAGAAAAAATGGGTTATTTTTATCCCGATTCTGATCGGAATCGTTTTTGTGCTGTTTCTGAAACAGCAGCAGAAACCGCCCGTGCAGGGGCCACTCAAGGAGACGGCGCAGCAGGCGCGGATCATAGCCGTCCCCGCCGCCCGCGTAGTCCCCACCGCCACGGGCCACGGCACCGTGCTTCCCTCCCAAACCTGGGAGGCGGTGGCCCAGGTGAAGGGCAAGATCCTGGAGAAGCACCCCCGGCTGCAGAGGGGCGCCCTGCTGGAGGCGGACACCCTGTTGCTGAAGATCGATCCCGCCGACTATGAACTGGCGGTGGCCCGGTCAGAAGCGGATATCGCCGCCACCCGCGCCCAGATCCAGGAGCTGGACGCCAAGGCCAAAAACAGCGCCGCTTCCCTGCGCATTGAGCAGAAGGCGCTGGCCCTCTCGCGCAAGGAGCTGGAGCGTTTCAAGAGCGTATTCGAACGCGGCGGCATCAGCCGTTCCGATCTAGAGACCCAGGAGCGCAATCTGCTCACCCAGCAGCAGAGCGTACAGAACCACAAGAACACCCTGAGCCTGATCCCCAGCCAGAGGTTGCTGCTGGAGGCGCAACTGGCGAAGCAGGTGGCCCAGCTGGAGACCAGCCGGCGGGACCTGGCCCACACCGAGGTGCGGCTCCCCTTTACTGGACGGATCGCCGAGGTGAACGTGGAGCTGAACCAGTACGTGCGCGAGGGGGAGGTGCTGACCATCGCCGACGACCTGGCCCGGGCGGAGGTGGAGATCCAGATCCCCATTGAGCGCCTGGCCGCGTTGATCCATTCCGATGCCCCGCTCAACCTGCTGGAAAACCCCGCGCGCGCAACCAATGAGCGTTTTCCCCTGGCGGCCACCATTCGTCTCCGCGAGGGAAACATCGACGCCGTCTGGCAAGGGCGTTTCGCCCGTTTCAGCGACACCCTGGACACCAAGACCCGCACCGTGGGGGTCATCATCGAGATCGACGACCCCTACTCCCGGGTCCAGCCGGGGGTCCGGCCGCCCCTGCTGAAAGGGATGTTCGTGCAGGCGGAACTCACGGGCAAACCGCGCGAGCAGAGCTTGGTGATCCCCCGCTCCGCCCTGCACAACGGCCAGGTCTATCTCGTCACCAGCGACAACCGCCTGCAACTGCGGCCGGTCAAGATCGGGCTGCTGCAGCCGCAATTCGCGGTGATCTCCAGCGGCCTTTCTGAAGGAGACCGCATCGTGGTTTCCGATCTCATCCCCGCCATCGACGGCATGCTGCTGCGCCCGGCGGAGGCCCCCGAGGTGACCAGGCAGCTGTTGGCGGCCGCCAACCACGCCGGACCCGCCGAATGATCGAATTCTTCGCCCGCCACCCCACCGCCGGGAACCTGCTGATGTTCTTCCTGGCGGCGATCGGCCTCAGCGCCCTGCCCGGCCTGCAGCGCGAGACCTTCCCCGATTTCGAGGCCGACAGGGTACAGGTCTCGGTGGTCTACCCGGGGGCCGGCACCGAGGATGTGGAGGAGCGCATCTGCCAGCGCCTGGAAGAGGTGATCGACGGCATCAACGACGTATATGAGGTCCAGTGCACCGCCCGTGAAGGGGTGGGCAGCGCGGTGATCGAGATGGCGGAGGGGGGCGACATGGACCGCTTCCTAGACGACATCAAGGCGGAGGTGGAGGCCATCGACACCTTCCCGGACGAGGTGGAGATCCCCACCGTGAAGGAGCTGGACCGCACCTCCCAGGTGGTCTCCATCGCCGTCACTGGCCCCATGTCCGAGAGCGATCTCAAGGCCTATGCCGAGCAGCTCAAGGACCGCATGCAGCTGGACCCCGATATCTCCCAGGTGGAGGTGCTGGGCTTCTCCGACCACCAACTGCGCATCGAGGTCACCGCCGCCGCCCTGCGCCGCTACGGACTCAGCATATCCGACATCAAGGAGCTGGTGGCGCGCCAGGGCATCGATCTCCCCGCCGGCGGGATCGAGACCCGGGAGCGGGACTTCCTGGTGCGCTTCAAGGACCAGCGCCGCGACCCGGCGGAGCTGGCGGAGCTGATCATAGTCAGCGGCGAGACCGGCGCCGAGGTGCGCCTTGGGGACGTGGCCCACATCAGCGACCGCTTCGAACTGGATGAGGAGAAGACCCTGTTCAACGGCCGCCGGGCGGTGATCCTGCAGGTGATCAAAACCAAACAGCAGGACACCCTGAAGGTGGCGGACGCGGTGGAGCGTTTTCTGGAGGAGGCGCGGCAGACCGCCCCGCCCGGCGTCGCCTTCGCCCTCACCCAGGACCGCTCCAGCATCGTGCGCGACCGGCTTAACATGCTCACCCGCAACGGCGGCCAGGGCCTGGTGCTGGTGTTTCTGGTGATGTGGCTCTTTTTCCAGGGCCGCTTCGCCTTCTGGGTGGCCATGGGGTTGCCGGTCTCCTTCCTCGGTGCGCTCTTTTTCATGAGCCTGCTGGGACTCACCATCAACATGATCACCATGGTGGCGCTGCTGATCGCCATCGGCCTGTTGATGGACGACGCCATCGTCATCGCGGAAAACATCGCCGCCCACCTGCGCCAGGGGAAAAGCGCCATCCAGGCCGCCATCGAAGGCACCAAGCAGGTATCCCCCGGCGTCATCTCCTCCTTCCTCACCTCAGTGGCGGTGTTCGCCCCCCTCGCCTCCCTCTCCGGCCACCTGGGCAAGGTGTTGCAGTTCATCCCCATGGTGCTGATCCTGGTGCTGGCGGTAAGCCTGATCGAGGCGTTCCTGATCCTGCCCCACCACCTGGCCCGCTCCCTGCGGCACCATGAAGACCAGATCAGTCCCTTCCGCCAGCGCTTCGACGCCCGGCTGTTCCATTTCCGCGACCAGACCATGGGACGGATGATCGACTTCGCCATCCACCAGCGCTACTGGTTTGTGGGCGGGGTGGTCGCCCTGTTCCTACTCAGTATCGGCATGCTCATGGGCGGCCAACTGAAAGTTCAACTCTTCCCCAACATTGAGGAGGATACGGTGGAGGCGCGCATCATGCTGCCGCCGGGCACCCCCCTGTGGCGTACGGAGCAGGTGGTGGCTCAGGTCACCACGGCCCTGGAGGCCATGAACCAGGAGTTCACCCCCCTGCAGGAGGCGTCACGCCCCCTGGTGGAGAACGTCCAGGTCCGCTTTAACCAGAACCAGGACGCGGGGGAGAGCGGGTCCCACCTGGCCACGGTCACCGTCGACCTGATTACGGCACAAGAGCGGGAGGGTAACCTGAAGGACATGATCCGCCGCTGGCGGAAGGAGATCGGTGAGATCCCGGACATCCTCACCCTTAGTATCCAGGAACCCAGAAGAGGCCCCGCCGGTATTGCCATTGAGCTACGACTTGCAGGCCCCGACCTGGTGGAGTTGAAAGCCGCCTCTCTAGAGTTGCAGGAGTGGCTGCGCCGCTATGAGGGCGCCTTCGATATCAGCGACAATCTCAAACCCGGAAAACCGGAACTGCAGATGCGGCTGCGCGACGGCGCCCTGGCCCTGGGCCTGGACGCCAGCACCATCGCCAATCAGTTGCGGGCCGCCTTCTACGGCGCCAAGGTGGACGAGGTGCAGGTGGGCCGGGAGTCCTACGAGATCGACGTGCGGCTCGCCGCCCCGGACCAGGACACCCTGTCCGAACTGGAGGAGTTCCGCATCACCACCCAGGCGGGCGACCAGATCCCCCTCAGCGCCGTGGCGGTGATTGAGGAGGGACGCGGCTACTCCCGCATCCTGCGGGTCAACGGCCTGCGCACCGTTACCGTCACCGGCGATCTGGACCCGCGCGTCGCCAACGCCCGGGAGATCATTCGCCACACCAAGGATAACTTCCTGCCCGAACTGAAAAAGCGCTTTCCCTCGGTCCAGGTAGCGGTGGAGGGCCAGGAACGTCGCTTTGCCAAAACCTTCAACTCCATGGTCCGCGCCTTCTCCATCGGCCTGATCCTGATCCTGATCCTGCTCAGCTTCCAGTTCCGCAGCTACGCCGAACCCCTGGTGGTGATGTCGGTGATCCCCCTGGCCCTGATCGGCGTCATCTGGGGCCACATGCTGCTGGGGATCAGCCTCTCCCTGCCGAGCATTATCGGCTTCGCCTCCCTGGCTGGGGTGGTGGTCAACGACTCCATCCTGCTGGTGGAGTTCCTGAAGCTGCGCGCCCGGGAGGGCATCCCCGTGGTGGAGGCAGCCAAACGGGCGAGCCGCGAACGCTTCCGCGCCGTACTGCTCACCTCCATCACCACCATGGCGGGACTGTTCCCTCTGCTGCTGGAACGCAGCCTCCAGGCCCAAATCCTGATCCCCCTGGCCGCCAGCATCGTCTTCGGCCTGCTCGCCACCACCATGCTCGTCCTGCTGCTGGTGCCTTCCCTGTTCAGCATCCTGAACGATCTGGGTGTCACCTCAATTGTCCATGAAGGGGAGAAAGAGGCGCTCGAATAACGCCTCTGGATAGGATTCACACCCTTTCCGCGTCTATACTATTTAGCGACAAGCCGCTCTCAGAAGCGTTTTGACTTCTTTTCATTGCAGCAGAAAAATCTATTTTGGTGGGATGTGCCAGGGAAGGTGCCATTTCCGGGGAAAGATCGAACCGTCATGTACCTTCCTTTTACATCCGCCCAAGGCCTGGTAGACGATCTATACGCCGCGCAAACTGATGACACCCTCTGGCTGATCTGTATCTCGGACCGACATGCGGATGAACTCGCGCCTTTCTTCGAGGCGGCCCGCAAGCAAGGCCTGAGATTCTGCGGCGGGGTCTTTCCGGGGCTGATCGACGGCGCCCAGCGGCGGGATGAGGGGGTTATCGCCATCCCTCTTCACTGTCAGGCGCAACTCATCACCGCCACCCTGGATCGGGGCGGCGCCACCTGGATCACCCCACCGCCGGCCCTGCCAACGGGTAAGCCCGCCAGTGCGCTCCTGTTCATGGATAGCCATTCGCCGGGGGTCATGGGCTTTATGGAGGCGATCTATGATCAATACGGGACCACCATCCACTATGCGGGCGCGGGCGCGGGCTACAGGGATCTTCGCCAGGCGCCCAGTATCTTTTCGGAAAATGGCTTTATCAAACATGGCGGCCTGCTGATCCTGCTTCCGCAGGCTTCCACAGTAAACGTACGCCATGGCTGGAAGCGGGTGGCCGGACCGTTCATTGCCACCCGAACCAGCGGCAAGATCATCCAGGAACTCAACTGGGAGGCCGCCGGAACCTTTTACCGCCGGGAGATCGAGGCCCTCGCCCCGGAACTGAAAAACAAACCGGTTTTTCCCGACCTGGCATCCCGATTCCCGCTCAGCATCGGCAAACAGGCCGCGGAAGACGTGGTGCGCGATCCCTTCGAGATCAACGAAGCCGATGAAATCGTTTTTTTTACGGACGTGCCGGAAAATTCCGCCATCTATATCTCGGAAGGAAACAAAGAGACGCTCATTGATGCGGCGCAACAGGCGGTGGCCGAGTGCAATCCAACAGAAGCCATCGCCACCTGCTTCATCTCTGACTGCTACTCCCGGGCGTTGATGCTTGGCGATGAACTGGAGATCGAACTGGACAGGGTCAACAAAGCACTAAAACGGTTTACAGACACGCCCGCCCAGGGCGCACTGGTTATGGGGGAGATTTGCGGCAACGGACGCACCAACCTTGAGTTCTACAACAAAACGTTCGTGATCGCACTCATCCACCATGGGTAAACACCGAGCCGAACCCAACGTTACCGAAGACCTGCTTCGTTTATACGAACTGGCACTGTCCATAGGGCAAGAACATGATCTGGCCGAGACCTGCCGCAATTTTCTGCGGATCCTCATCTCCCGCTACAACCTGACCGGCGCCTCCCTCTGGTGGCAGGACCCAGACACCAGGAATCTTCAACCGTTGGCGGCACTGCCCCAGATGCCGGACGAGGAGATCTTTTCCTCCATCATCGGTCAGGCGCAAGAACTTTCAGGCGACGAAGCCCCCAGAATCATCACCCAAAGCGACCCTATGCATCCGGGGAGCGATCTGACCTTCGCCGTCTACCCCTTCTCTCAACAGGGCGTCTTGCTCATGCAGACAGCACAACAGGATCTGTTTTCCACCCGCATGCTGAACGGATTGCGGCCGGTACTGGGTGCGCTGGCAAGCGCCATCCGGGGCCGGATGGCGCACTCCCAGTTGGTGAGGTCGAAGCAATCCCTGAGCCAGCAGCGCGGATTCCTCAAGACCCTGATCCAGACCCTGCCCGACCTGGTGTGGTTGAAAGACCCGGACGGCGTCTACCTGGCCTGTAATCAGCGATTCGAGCACTTCTTCGGAGCCTCTGAAACGGAGATTACGGGAAAGAGCGACTACGACTTTCTTGATCGCCCCACGGCCGACTCCTTTCGCAACCACGACCGGGAGGCGATGAACAGAGCGGCCCCTTCGGTGAACGAGGAGTGGTTTACTTTCGCCAGTGACGGGCACCAGGAGCTGATCGAAAACACCAAGACCCCCATGTTCGATGAACAGGACCGCCTGATCGGGGTACTGGGCATCGGCCATGACATCACCCATCGCAGAGAGGCGGAAGAAAAACTGAAACAGAGCGAATCGAGCTTTCGCTCACTTTTCGACAACCTGCAGGAAGGGGTCTATGTGCAGGATAGGGATGGCCGTTTCATCATGGTCAATGATGGCGCCGCCCGTATGTATAAACAACCACGTGAGTGGTTTATCGGCAAAACGCCCTGGGATATCGCCGCTCCCGGACTCAATGATCTGGAAAGTCTGACGGCCAGGAACGAAAAAGTTTTGTCGGGTACTCCGCAGACCTTCGAATTCTGGAGCCAGAAGGCGGATGGCACGATCTTTCCCAAAGAGGTCCGCCTGACCCTGGGTTCCTGGTTTGGTGAGGATGTGATCTTTGCCACCGCCAACGACATCACCGAACGGCGAAAGCAGGAAGAGCTCATCCTGCACCAGGCCCACTTCGACAGCCTGACGGACCTGCCCAACCGTTTTCTTGCCCTGGACCGCTTGTCCCAATTGATCAATGAGGCACACCGCGACCGGGAGCATGTGGCCGTGCTGTTCCTGGATCTGGATGATTTCAAAAAGATCAACGATACCCTGGGCCACGACACCGGGGACCAGCTGCTCACCGAGGCCGCGTCACGCCTGCAGGAGGGCGTGCGCCGCGGCGACACGGTAGGACGGCACGGCGGCGATGAGTTTATCGTGCTGCTTGGCGGGCTCACGCATGCCACTGATGCCCGCCCGGTAGCCGAGACCCTGCTCAAGCAGTTTCGGGACGCCTTCCGGATTGACGGCCGCGAGATGATCCTTACTGCAAGCATCGGCATAGCGGTCTACCCGGATGACGGCGACCATCCGCTGGAACTGCTGCGCAAGGCCGACTCCGCCATGTACCACTCCAAGGAGCAGGGACGCAACACCTACTCCTACTTCACCGAGGAGATGAACAAGGAGGTCTCCCGGCGCCTGCTTCTGGAAGAACAGATGCATGGTGCGCTGGGCCGCAACGAATTCCGGCTCTGCTATCAACCCAAGGTGGATCTGCACAGCGAAGAGATCATCGGCGTGGAAGCACTGCTACGCTGGCACAATCCAGCCCTGGGCGACGTAGAGCCCGTGGAATTTATCCCCATCGCGGAACAGACCGGGCTGATCGTGCCCATCGGTCAGTTCGTCATCACCGAATCACTGCGTGTATCGGCGGAGTGGCAGCGGCGGCTCGGGCGGCCCTTCTCCATCGCCGTCAACCTGTCGCCGCGCCAGTTCCGTGACCCCAACCTGCTCTCCTTTGTGGAACGCGCCCTGCAACAAACCACCCCTCTGCATGCCGCCCTGGAGCTGGAAATCACGGAAGGGGTCCTGATGAGCGGCCACAGCTACATCAAGGAGGCCCTGTCCGCCCTGAGCGATCTGGGGGTGGATATTGCGATGGATGACTTCGGTACCGGCTACTCCTCCCTCAGCTACCTGCGCAACTACCCCTTCAACGTCCTCAAGATCGACCGCGAATTTGTAAAGGGCGTCTCCACCAATCACGCAGACCGGGAGCTGGTCAACGCGGCCATCGCCATGGCCCACGGCCTGGGCCTGAAGGTGGTCGCCGAGGGCGTGGAGACGGAAGAGCAGCGCGCCCTGCTCGCATACCAAGGATGCGATTATGGACAGGGATTTTTGTTCAGCCGGCCCGTGCCCGCCGAAAAGATTGAGGAGCTGCTCGCCATAACACGCGGCGATTGACCCACGCCCCCTTCGCAAGTTCTCCTAAACAGGCCCTGGCATGATCCATCCCCATTCCCCATAATGCCCACTTTTTGCGGAGCCGGCCCATGTGGTTCAAAAACCTTCAAATCTACCGCCTCACGGAATCCTTCAACTACACTCCCGAAGCGTTGCATGAAGCGCTGCAGCAGCATCCGGCGCGGGAGTGCGGCAAGCTGGAGCCCGAGACCCTGGGCTGGGCCCCGCCCCTGGGCCGCCAGGGACAACTGCTGACCCACGCCAGCGGCGGCTGCATCATGATCTGCGTCCGCCGCAACGAGAAGGTGATGCCCGCCGCCGTAGTGCGGGAGCAGCTGGCGCGGAAGGTGGAGGCGATCGAGACCGAAGAGGCACGCAAGGTAGGTCGCAAGGAGCAGATGGATCTCAGAGACGAGTTGATGATCCACCTGCTGCCCCAGGCCTTCACCAAGTCGGCCCTGACCTACGCCTATATCGATACCAAAAACGGCTGGCTGCTGGTGGACGCCGCCAGCGCCAGGCGGGCGGAAGAGCTGATCACCCTGCTGCGCGAAACCCTTGGCACCCTGCCCCTGCGCCCGCTGGAGGTCAATCAATCCCCGGCCTCCATCATGACCGGCTGGCTGCTGGGCAAGGTCTCCACCGATGATTTCCAGATCCTGGACCAGTGCGAACTGCGCGAACCCAGTGAAGAGGGCGGGATTGTGCGCTGCCGCCGCCAGGAGCTGACCGGCTCCGAGATCCAGGCTCATCTGGACGCGGGCAAACAGGTGGTGCAGCTGGCGCTGGAGTGGGACGGTCGCATCGCCTTCGTACTGGGTGAAGACATGGCGCTGAAGCGCCTCAAGTTTCTGGACATCGTCCAGGAAGAGGCGGCGGACACGGAAGCGGAGGATGCAGCGGCCCGCTTTGATGTGGACTTCAGCCTCATGAGCCTGGAGTTGGGGCGTCTGCTGCCCAAGCTGGTAGCGGCCTTCGGCGGCGCAAACAGCGCGGATTGAGGCCAATTTCTGGTGTGGGTGGGGCGACCCCCCCGCCCCGAAAGAAACAGCCTCAGCCCAGTGGCGCCGGTCAGCTAATGGATGGTCGGCGCCTTTTTCAACGGTTCGATGAGATGCTCCAGACCGTGGATTTTTAACTCCAGGGCGAGCTTCATCAGCATGCCCAGTTTTCCTTCCGGGAAGCCTTTGTCGGCAAACCAGAGCAGATAGGGCTCCGGCAGGTCGATCAACAGACGGCCCCTGTATTTGCCGAAGGGCATTTCAGTCTTGGCCAGTTTCAGCAGGTCTTCTTTTTCGAACATTGGATTATCGTGCTTTCGAAGGCACCAGTTTTGACGCCCCTGATTACGGGGGAAACGTTTGTTTTTTGGCTAGCTCTTTCTCTTCGGCGTACCCAATCCCGCCTCTTTCACTGTGGCGGCGGAGGGTTTGCGCCGTTTGCCTAGATTCTTCTTGTCCCGCTGGCGTTGCTTGCCCTTGGCCGCCACCTTTTTCTTATGCACCTTCTCTTTTTTGGTGCCGGCGGCCTTGCCCGATTTTTTCAGCTTTTTCGGTCCCTTGTATTGCCCCTCCAGCCCCTTGATGGTGCGCCGCTCGAAGGGCTGGCGCAGATAGCGCTCGATGCTGGACATCAGATTCCATTCATTGGCGGCGATCAGGGCCACTGCCAGCCCCTCTTCACCGGCTCTGCCGGTACGTCCGATGCGATGAATATAGTCATCCCCGCTGCGCGCCATATCGAAGTTGATGATCAGATCGATGCCCTTTACATCCAGGCCGCGGGAGGCCACATCGGTGGCCACCAGCACATTGATGCCGCCATTGCGCAGCAGCCCCATGGTGCGGTTGCGGGCATCCTGATCCATGCCGCTATGCAGCACCCCCATCCGTTGGTTCCGGTAGCGCAAATAGCCGCCGAGCTGGTCCGCCTGCACCTTGCTGTTGGTGAACACCAGGGCCTTGTCATAGGTTTCGTTTTCCAGCAACCAGGCGGTAAGCTTGGATTTGTGGGCGCTGTCATCGGCCAGCACGATCTGGCGGCGGATATTGGTGCGTTCATCCCGCACCGTATTGAGGGTGAGGGTCTCTGGCTCCCGCAGTACCTTTTGGGCGACGGCGGCAAGCCCCCGCTGGTGGAGCGTGGCGGAGAACAGCAGCGTCTGGCGCTGCTGGTTGCAGCTGGCGGCGATACTCAATACGTCCTTGCTGAATCCCATATCCAGCATTCGGTCGGCCTCATCCAGCACCAACACCTCCAGATCACTAAAATCGGTATTGCCCTTCTCCAGATGCTCCAGCAACCGGCCGGGGGTGGCGATAATGATCTCCGGATTCTTGCGAAACAGGGCCACCTGGTAGGAATAACCGGTCCCGCCGGTGATCACTTCGGCCTGCAGGCCGGTGAACGCGGCCAGTTCCTTGCAGTGCTTTAGAATCTGCCGGGCAAGCTCGCGGGTTGGCGCCAGCACCAGGGCCCGGGTACCGGTGTCCGACGCTGACTTTGACAGCAGATGATGGAGTATAGGCAGCAAAAAGGCGGCGGTCTTACCGCTGCCGGTCTCGGCGCAGACCTTGAGATCTTTGTGTTCCAGGGCCGGGGGGATTACCTGGCTCTGTACCGGCGATGGCTGTTCAAAGCCCAGCTTGTCGATGGCCTTAAGCAGCCGCTCATGGAGAAAAAAGTCGGAAAACAATGCTGGAAACCTCTGCAGATCCGCCACGGCGCGGCGGACAAGAATGTGGCTCATGATAACAGATGGGGAGAGACGAATAGCGCATCCGGGATCAACCTCCAAATTTGATTTCATGGGACGGGAGCCGCATTATTCTGGACCGACCCCTATAACCGGAAAATGGATTTTCCAGCAACTGATGCTATGCAGCGCGCCCGCACCCTACTAAACGACACCTTCGGCTACCCCGACTTCCGGTACCATCAGGAAGAGATCATCCAGACCCTGCTGGATGACGGGGATGCCCTGACCCTGATGCCCACCGGGGGCGGCAAGTCCCTCTGCTACCAGATTCCGGCGCTGGTCCGGCCCGGCACCGGCATCGTGGTCTCCCCCCTCATCGCCCTGATGAAGGATCAGGTGGACGCCCTGGAGCAGCTCGGCATCCGCGCCGCCTACCTCAACTCCACCCTCGATCCGCGCAGCCAGCAGGAGACGGAGCAGGCGCTGCTGGAGGGCCGCCTGGATCTGCTCTATGTGGCCCCGGAGCGTCTGCTCAGCGAGCGGATGCTGAACCTCTTAGGACGCACCGAACTGGCCCTGTTCGCCATCGACGAGGCCCACTGCGTCTCCCAATGGGGCCACGACTTCCGCAAGGAGTACCAGCAGCTCTACCTCCTGCACGAGCGCTTTCCCCAAGTCCCCCGCATCGCCCTCACCGCCACCGCGGATGAACGCACCCGCCAGGAGATCGTGGAGCAACTGGGGCTGCAGCAGGCGGCCATCTTCATCAGCAGCTTCGACCGCCCCAACATCCGCTACGCCATCGCCGAGGGCCAGGGCGGCAAGGAGCAGTTGTGGCGCTTCCTGCAGCAGGAGCATGAAGGGGATGCCGGCATCGTCTACTGCCTGTCGCGCAAGAAGGTGGAACAGGTGGCCCACTGGCTGACGGAGAAGGGCAGGGAGGCGCTCCCCTACCATGCCGGTCTGGCGGACGAGGAGCGCCGCCGCAATCAGGAGCGGTTCCTGCGCGAGGAGGGGCTGATCATCGTCGCCACCATCGCCTTCGGCATGGGGATCGACAAGCCGGACGTGCGCTTCGTCGCTCACCTCAACCTGCCCAAGAGCGTGGAGGCCTACTACCAGGAGACCGGCCGCGCCGGGCGCGACGGCCAGCCCGCCAACGCCTGGATGGCCTACGGGCTGCAGGATGTCATCACCCTGCGCCAGTTCACCCAGGCCGGGGAGGGCGACGAACAGTTCAAGCGGGTCTCCCATCACAAGCTGGAGGCGATGCTCGGCCTGTGCGAACTCACCACCTGCCGCCGCCAGGCCCTGCTGGCCTATTTCGGCGAGACCCGCGCCGAACCCTGCGGCAACTGCGACAACTGCCTCACCCCGCCCGAGACCTGGGACGCGGGCGTGGCGGCCCAAAAGGCCCTCTCCTGCGTCTACCGCACGGGCCAGCGGTTCGGCGTCAACTACCTCATCGACATCCTGAAGGGCAAAGAGGACGAACGCATCCAGCGCAACGGCCACGACCGGATCAGCACCTTCGGCATCGGCGAAGAGCTGGACGGCGTAGGCTGGCGCGGCCTCTACCGCCAACTCATCGCCCGCGGCCTCCTCGACATCGACCACGAAGGCCACGGCGCCCTCCGCCTCACCGAACAGTGCCGTCCCCCTGCTGCGCGGCGAGATCGGCCTGCAACTGCGCCGCCAGCGCAAGGTGGAAAAAGAGAAAAAGAAAAAGGGCGCCCGGCTGTCCGAACTGCGCAGCTGCGACCAACCCCTGTTCGAGGCCATGCGCGAACTGCGCCTGGAACTGGCCCAGGAACAGGGCGTCCCCCCCTACGTCATCTTCCACGACAGCACCCTGCAGGAGATGGCCCGCACCCGCCCCGATAGCGAGGAGAAAATGCGCTACATCAGCGGCGTGGGGGAACGCAAACTGGCCCAATACGGCCACCGCTTCCTGGCCCTGATAAAGGAACACCCCCTGCCCGAGATCCTGGACAACCGCCTCAGCGACACCGTCAACGAAACCCTGCTGCTCCATTCCCAGGGCGTCACCGCCGAGGCCATCGCCGAACGCCGCGAGCTGAAACTCACCACCATCTACGGCCACCTCGCCGAGGCCATCGAAGCGGGCCTGCTGGATGTCCGGGAAGCCTTGCCCTTAAGCGACACGGAATACCGCGAAATCACCGCCGCCATGGAACTGCTCAACAGCTGCGAAGAGGGTCGCCTGAAACCCCTCCATGAGGCCTTGGACGAAGCCTACGACCATGGCATCCTGAAGTGCGTGCTGGCGGCGGAGTGTTAATGCCCCCACGGAAGAAAAGTCATATGTTGCGTATTCCAGAAGCCCCAAGTTCTATACAGAAAGGATACCCATTAAAAAAGATTTTGGGTTTAGAGGCCGTAGACTGCCTGGCTGGCAATATCGCTCATGTCTATCCAGAATTTCCCGAAGTGGAATTCAAAAACAGCGCATTGCAGGACCTTGAAACGCTGGAATTCAAGGAAAGAGCTATTCATATTTCCCGTGCGCTTCGACGCCATTTGCCGGAAAAGTACGAAA
>JBNKPL010000029.1:0-23438 GCA_050295355.1 Sedimenticolaceae bacterium | reverse complement strand
TCCTCTAAGGCTGAACGAACGCCGCTCTGCAAATAACCATAACTAATAAAGCCAGATGGTATAGCAGTACAAAGAGGTGATGCGAAATGCGGAGCAGGAACAATCTATTCCTCCTGTTCCTGGTCTTCATGGCTGGGATCGTATTTGCTGGCGTGGGCAACATGGGCCTGTCGGCAACCGATGATATGGACTTCTGCACTTCCTGCCACTCCATGAAGGTCAACCTGGAAGAGTACAAACAGACCGTCCATTATCAAAACGCCTCCGGGGTGCGCGCTACCTGTCCGGATTGCCATGTCCCGGAGTCCTTTTTCCCCAAGATGGCGGCCAAGATCGTGGCGACGAGAGATGTGTACCACGAAATCCTGGGCACCATCGATACCAAGGAAAAATACGAACAGCACCGTTGGACCATGGCCAGCCGGGTATGGGATAAGATGCGGGCCACCGACTCCCGGGAGTGCCGCAGCTGCCATGACTACAGCTCCATGGATCTGAGCGCACAAGTTCGCAGCGCCCGCAAGCGTCACGGCGCCGCTATGGATGAAGGCAAAACCTGTATCGATTGCCATAGAGGCATCGCACACGAAGAACCGGATGAACCGGAAGTGCAATAGGCAAAGAAGGAAACACCTATGAAATCTTCCCGGCTCCTTGTTTTTATCCTCTGCCTCAGCCTCCTGGGTCCAGCCTTCGGGGCTGACGAGGAATTAAACAAAGAGTTACGCCTGGCCTCCTCGGTGGGAGATACAGAGACCATTGACCGCCTGCTGGATCAGGGCGCCGATGTAAACTCGGCCAATGAACTGGGCATCACCGCCCTAATGATGGCGATTGAAAACGGCAACATGGAAACGGTGGTGCTACTGCTGTCGCGCGGGGCAGATCTTGAGAAAAAGGCCAGGGCCGGCTGTACGGCGCTCACCTTTGCGGCCGAACACGGTCACACCGCCATCACCGCCATGCTGCTGGAGCGGGGCGCCGACCTGCATGTCCGCACCCGTTCCGGTTGGGACGCCCTGTCTATTGCCGCAAAGTACGGCATCAGCGACATGGTGGAGCAGTTGCTCTACAAAGGCGCCAACCCAACCGGCGCGGATGACAAGGGGCGCACAGCGCTCATGCATGCGGTGGAGAACGGCCATGCGGAGACCGCCACCCTGTTGATCAAGGGCGACAGTGATCTAGAGGCCCGAAACAAGGAGGGCTATACGCCTCTGCATGTGGCCGCGGATAAAGGCTATACGGATGTAGTATCCACCCTGCTGGATCATGGCGCCGCAGTGGACGCACTCGACCCGGATGGTGCCAGCGCTCTGATCATCGCCGCGGATCAGGGCCACTCGGTTATCGCTTCACAACTGCTTGGAAAAGGCGCCAATCCGAACCTGATGGACACGGCTGGAACAACCGCCCTCATGGAGGCGGTACATTACGGTTCGGAATCCATAGTGCAACTGCTGCTCAAAAGAGGAGCCGACCCGGCGCTGAAAAACCGCGCTGGCATGAGCGCCATCGACATGGCCCAGAAAGGTAAAAATGAAACCATAAAGACGCTGCTGGGAGGCGGCTCGTGAAACAAAAGAATTATGTCCGGGTCGCAAGCTGGTGTACCCGGGCGGCGCGTCTCTTGACCGGAGACGCAAACAGAATGCAAACGGTACGGACATAGTGACCGTTGCCGCTGCATTAAGAGGCAGACGGAAACGACTGCCTCGTCACAGCAAAAGAAGCCAGAAAACCGAAGGAGGTAACATGGTAAGTAAAACTCTACGTCAGGCTCTGACGATTGGCGTCGTAGCGCTCAGTATGTCTACTGTAGCCACCGCGGCGGACCAGAAGGAAGCGCCGCCTGAACTGCTAACCGGCGCCAACGCCACCATGCTCAGTGACACCTGCAACGGTTGTCACGGCGGCAGCGGCAACAGCACCGGCCCCGCCATCCCGACCATTGCCGGTCTATCCAAAGAGTACTTCACCGAGACCATGAAGGGGTTCGCCAGCGGCGATGTCCCCTCCACTATCATGGGCCGGATCGCCAAGGGCTATTCCGAGGAAGAGATCGGCACCATGGCCGACCACTTTGCCAAGATCAAGTTCCAGAAGGCCGCGGGCCAGAAATTTGATGCCGCCCTGGCACAGAAAGGGGCCAAACTGCACGAAAAGTACTGTGAAAAGTGTCATGCCGACGGCGGCCAGTCCGCTGAAGACGACGCCGGCGTGTTGGCAGGCCAGTGGAAGCCTTATGTGCACTGGACCCTGAACGACTACCAGGCCGGACACCGCAAGGCCACCAAGAAGATGCAGAAGAAGCTGGACCAGATGCTCGCCAAAGAGGGCAGCGCCGGCATCGAGGCTCTTATCAACTACTACGCCAGCCAGCAGTAATATTGGAGGATAATCAGTATGAAGATTACTCGTAGAGGATTTATTCAGACCGCCGGCGCAGCTACCGCCGTGGGCATGGTTGGCGTACCCGCTCTTGCACTGGGCGCCAGTAAGAAAGTCGTCATTGTCGGTGGTGGCACCGGCGGCGCTACCGCCGCCAAGTACATCCGCATGGCTGACTCCAGCGTTGAAGTCACCCTGATCGAAGCCAATCAGCACTATCACACCTGTTACCTCAGTAACGAGGTCCTCAGTGGTGATCGCTCCATTGATCAGATCAAGTTTGGCTATACCGGCCTCGGCGCGCACGGCGTAAAGGTTGTGCATGACATGGTTACCGGTATCGACGCCAAGGCCAAGGTGGTGAAGACCGCCGGCGGCAAGAGCTTCAACTATGACCGCTGCATCGTGGCCCCCGGCGTCGACTTCAAATGGGAAACCATTGAAGGCTATGACGCCAAGGTAGCCGAGACCGTCACCCACGCCTGGAAGGCCGGTCCCCAGACCGTCACCCTGCGTAAGCAGTTGGAAGCCATGAAGGATGGCGGTACCGTGGTCATCGCCGCGCCGCCCAATCCCTTCCGCTGCCCGCCCGGACCTTACGAACGGGCCAGCCAGATCGCCATGTATCTGAAGGAGAACAAGCCGAAATCCAAGGTCATCATCCTGGATCCGAAGCCCAAGTTCTCCAAAATGGGCCTGTTCGAGGGTGCCTGGAAAGCGATGTACGGTTATAAGACCGACAACGCCATGATCGAGTGGCACGGCGCCAGCGAAGAGGCGGGCGTGGTGAAAGTGGATGCCGCCAATATGAGCGTTACCACCGCTTTCGGTGAAAGCGTCAAGGCTGACGTCCTGAACGTCATCCCCGCCCAGAAGGCCGGCAAGATCGCCTTCGACGCCGGGCTGACCGATGACAAGGGCTGGTGCCCGGTGAATCTGGGTACTTTCGAGTCCACCATTCACCCCAGCATCCATGTCATCGGTGACGCCAGCGTGGCTACCGGTATGCCGAAGTCCGGCTATGCCGCCAACTCCGAAGCCAAGGTCTGCGCCGCGGCCGTGGTCGCCATGCTCAACGGTAAAGAGCCGGGCACCCCGTCCTACGCCAACACCTGCTACTCCATTGCAGGCCGGGATTATGCGTTCTCGGTAGCGGCCATCTACCGGCTGCAAAAAGACGGTTCGAAGATCTACAAGGTCTCCGGCGGTCTGACCGATCCGTCCAACCCGGAAAACCTGAAACGCGAAGTGGCATACGCCCACAGTTGGTTCAATAACATCACCAACGACGTATTCGGGTAAGGCTGAAACGTTCGTCCTGCGGGCGAACGTTATCAACCGAAGGCCATGACAAGGATGTCAGGCCGGATGGCTTCTCAGGAGAGCATGGGCCATCCAAACTCTCTACAAGCGGGCTTCGGCCCGCTTTTTCTATGCGCGAAAAAAAGAGTGGCGTCTGATGATCCGGAGCGGCAGGGGGTAATAATTAAGGTATGGACGGCGGCCCCACATCGGGCGGCGCAGGCGGCTGCCAGAGTATGGGGGGCGGCAAGGTCTGGCGGCTGTATTTCGGGAAGTCCGGATTCTGCCAACCAGGAGCGGCCAGCTTGTCCGCGGACGGCTTCAGGCGGGAAACATAATCCAGCACCGCATACTCGTCCCGTGGCGAAAAATTCCGGATCTGTTTCACCATCTTCTGATCCGCATTGCGCCGTTTGTTGATCCGAATCCATTCGAACTGGCGTAACAGGTAGTTGAAATGCTGTCCGCGGATGGCCGGAATATGGTCGTTACCGTTCCCCTCTCCCGCTCCCCCATGGCAATCAACGCAGTTCTCACGGTACAACTGCTCGCCATAGGCAAGATCGTTGCCCGGCCCCACACCGTTGGCCGGGTTCATGGGCAATTGGGCGATATAGGCGGCCACATCCGCAATCTCCTGCGGACCGCCCAGCAGGCGGGGCGAAGTAAAAGGACGCATGGTAGGATTGTCCCGGTTGCGCGCCCGGATATCGGCCAACTGTTTGATGATTACACTCTGCAGCTGTCCCGCGATCTGCGGGTAGCCGCCGTCGGGCGTACCCCATCCTTCGGGGAGGTGACACACGGCGCAGGTCTTGAAAACACTCCTGCCGCTCTCAAGGTTGGGGCTCAGTTGCAAGGCGGCCTCCACCTCCGCCTTGGCCTCCTCGGCGGGCGAAACCGCCAGAGCGGAAAAGGATACGACACAAGAGGCCGCAAACAGGGTGTACTTCATCGGCGCCTTATACATCATGTCTTCAGCCCCTAAAAGCTACGACGTCGAAAACCGACTGGGAAAGCTTACGGCTCCACCACCTTACCGCACAATCCGCTGGAAACGTTGTTCAGGAAGATCGCTTTGTGGACATCCCCCAGACTCAGCATACCCACGAGCCGGCCGCCATCGGATACCGGAATCCGGCGAAACTTGTTCCGCGCCATCACCGTGGCAGCCTTCAGGATATGCATGTCCGGCTGCACGGTAATCACCTTCTCGGTCATCACCTCCTTGACCTTGAGATTCACCACGTCCTGGTATTTGCTCATCATCTTGTCGTAATCCACGGACGCGCCCGCCTCCATCAGGTCTTCCAGACTGGGAAAAAGACGATGCAGTACATCTTTTTCCGCAATCAGACCGACCAGCTTGTCGCTATCCTCGCTCTCAATCACCGGCAGGCCGGAATAGCGATAGAGACACATCAGGGTTACGACCTCAATCAAGTCCGTTTCCGGACACACCGTACGTGAAGAGCGGGTCATAATGTCTTGTACCAACATGTGCACCTCCTCAAAACCCGATTATTGGTTTTCTGGTTATCAATTACTGCTGACATAAGGAGAAGAGATGGAACCGCTTCTACTGTCAACTACGCCGGAACCCATCCATATACCTTATTTGCTAGTATGGTATTTTGAGATGGCCGCATCCTCATTGTGGCACAATCCCTTATGGGATTCAGCCCCGGAATGCCTCTTCCAATCTCAGGCTTGAGCCCTGAAAAAACCCTTTCGAATCCGGACATAAGGCCCCAAAACCGACCAATACCCGAGCAGGAGGATCATGCCGCCAAGCACCACCCCGGAATAGGGTCCGGACTTGGCGGCCACGGCTTCCGGGGTATCTGAAGCCGGGGTGGAATCCTGTCCCGCAGCGGGGCCGCCTGACGTCATAGCTGAATCATTCGCCTGCGCCGCCACGGAAGGCGTGGCGGTCTCCACTGCCGCCCCTTGAGGCCCCTTATCGTCCCGCAAGGCCTCCCGCAGCCGCTGGACCTCCTGTTCCAGAAAACGGGTCTGCTCCTCCAGTTTGCGGTTCTGTTCGCGAATCGTCTCCAACTGCTCCCGGCTGGCGCCGACTTCCACTTTCAGCTCCTCCTCCGCCGCCCCCTCAGGCGCAGGCCTTGGCGCTTGGACGGAGACCTCCGCTTGCGTGGCCGGTTGGGCGCTCACAGCGGAGATCCACAGAAAAAACAAGGAACCGATCAGGAGTGAATTTCTCATGACTTACAAAATAATCGCGTAATTCTCGGATTCAGGGGCGAGTTAACCCCACAACCCGCCGGGCTAAAAAACTAGCCTCATTTTAAGCGATACGGCCCGGAAGTCGAGCCAGAGAATCAGGTAAGGACGAAGTGTTTGGAGATGCCTCTACCCCCCCCGCCCGTGGAGCCACAGGCGGGGAATCGCAGGGGTATGGATTTGGCTGGCCTCAGGTTTTGAACTTCTTGATCATCTGATCGGAGCGATCCGTGATGGAAACCATCTCGTCGCTGGCGCGCGCGGTCTCCCGGGTACCCTCGGCGGCCCGCTGCGCCACCGCATTGATGGAGATGATGCTGCGATTGACCTCCTCCACAATGGCCGTCTGCTCTTCCGCCGCGGTGGCGATTCGGGTATTCATGTCGTTAATGGAGTCCACCGAGGCGGCGATGGCCTCCAGCGCGTTGCCGGCCAGACGTGACTCTTCCACGCTCTGCTCCGCTTCACGCTTGCCCTCATCCATCACCCGCACCGCCTCTTCCGAAGAGTTCTTCAACTGCTCAATAATATCGCTGATCTCCTGGGTGGCCTCCTGGGTCCGCTGGGCGAGATTCCTCACCTCATCCGCCACCACCGCGAAACCGCGGCCCTGCTCGCCCGCACGCGCCGCCTCAATGGCCGCATTGAGCGCCAGCAGGTTGGTCTGTTCCGCAATGGCGGTAATGGCCTCGGATACCTGTCCGATCTTGTCCGAACCGAGGGCGAGCTGGCGCACCACATCGCTGGCGTTCTCGATGCGGCCGGCGAGGAGCGCGATGGCATTGACTACCCTGGACACCACCCCGCCACCGTCGGCGGCATTGGCATGCGCTTCCCGGGCCGCCTCTTCCGCACGGGCGGCGCTGGTGGCCACATCCTGGGCGGCGGTGGAGAGTTCACTGATCACTATCGTAAGCTGCTGACTCTGGGTCTCCTGTTCGTTGATTCCCGTTTCCGCCTGCTCCGCCACCCTGGCCAGACCCTTGGCATACTCCGCAATATTGTCCAGACTGGCGGTCAATTCGTTTATGGTCGACTGGAAACGGTCCAGCATGCTGTTGATGGCGGTGGCCATATTGCCGAACTCATCCCGCACCGTGAGCTGAACCCTGGGCCGCAGGTCGGTATTCCGCTCTACCTGCTCCACGGTCTGCTGCAGCACCTTCAGGGGACTCACCACAAAATGCCGCAGCAGGAAGGTCAGCAACCCCAGACCAATGGCAAAAATTGCAACATTGATGGTGATAACACCCCACAGATCCTCTTCCACGGCGGCGTCAAACTTGTTAAGGGCATAGGTGAGGCGAACAACACCGAGCACCCGTCCCTCCTCGCCGGGGTGGCAGGTCAGGCAGTTGGTGCCGTTGTAATCAGCCAGGGCCTTGTACGGCTGGGCGATATGCAGAACCCGTCCCTTGGGGGTTTCCACCACCTCCATCACCTTATCGCCCTTCAAACCCCTTTTATCGAGATCATCCACCGGCTGTTCATGATCCAGCCCGGGACCATAGATCTTCTTAACCTCTTCGCCCCGCACCATGCGGATCTCCTGCACCTCCTCACGGGCCTCGAATTTGGTGCGCAGGACCTCCCGGTTGGCCATGGTCCCGGTAACCATCATGGCGTTCATGCTGTCGAAATAGCTGCTGATCAGGTCTTTCGCCTGGCTCTCGGCGGAGACCAGCAGCCGCTCCTTCTCCTGGCTGGCCGTGTACGCGGTCACCAGCAGCATGGCAGTGAGAAATACCAATGCGACTGCGGATAAAATCTTTAATTGAACCGAAATATAGCGATTCGTTTTTGTAGACATCTGTCTCTTCCCACTTCAAATTGCCATGCTAACGAAAAAAGTATCGGCTAATAGACGTTAGGCTTTAGCGAATTCTATTCTTAGATTCAGAATACGGCACCTGTATTTCCCCACCATCGCATGAGGGAATTTTCACGGCACCATCTCTTCCACAAGCCATTTTATTGACATCATACGCCGATTTGCCTACAAGAAAAGCAATTTGCCTGCCAGATCCAATCGCCGAAACAGGATGAAGACAAACAACCACTACGCCGGAAAATTTAGCGCCATTGCGGCAAACACCTCCTTGCGCCACCTCCCTGCTACGCAGCAGGAGTTTCTGCGCCAACAGGCGTATCGATTTCGCTTCACCCAGCAGGATCTGCGGATTGTTACGGAAATCGCCCTCGACCTCGCCATGTGGCAAGAGGGGGACATTATCGAGCGCTGGCCCAACCATGGAGACAACCCAAACAAACAGGAAAAGCAGCGGCTGATTGGCGAGCTGGAGTCCCTGTGGAGTTCCCTGAGATCCAGCCCCAACCACTACCCGCCTGAAACTACCCCGCCGGGGCCGGCCACGCCGATCCAGGCCGTAGCGGTAGAGAAGGCGCGGCTGGGCCTGGGGCAGTGTCCAGTCGCCTCCCCGAAGACCCGCTGCTGCAATCTGCTGACCCTGGATGCGGTGGAAAACTGCGGCTATGACTGCAGCTACTGCAGCATCCAGCCCTTCTTTGGCGATCGGCAAGTGCTGTTCGATAGCCGGTTTCGGGAGAAACTGGCCGATCTGAAGCTCGATCCTGCCCAGAGCTACCACATCGGCACCGGCCAGTCCTCCGATTCCCTGATGTGGGGCAACAGCCATGACACTCTGGATGCCCTGCTTGAGTTCGCGCGTTCCCATCCGAACGTCATCCTGGAACTGAAATCCAAGTCCGACAATATCGGTCACCTGCTGCTGCGGAACATCCCCGCCAACCTGATCTGCACCTGGTCGCTCAATCCTGAGAGCATCATCACCCATGAAGAGCACGGTTCCGCCACGCTGGAGCGGCGGCTGTGGGCTGCCCGCCGGATCGCTGATCATGGGGGGCTGGTGGGGTTTCACTTCCACCCGATCATTCACTACCAGGGCTGGCGTGATGACTATGCGGCGATCGCCGCCGCCGTCCAGCGGATGTTCGACACCCGCGAGGTGGTCATGGTCTCACTGGGCACCCTGACCTACACCCGACCGGTGATCCGGCAGATTCGGGAAAAGGGCATGGCGAGTAAAATCCTCAAAATGGAACTGGTGGAGGCGGACGGCAAACTCTCCTATCCCGACGGCATAAAACAGCAGCTGTTTTCTCACCTCTACAATGGTTTCAGCCCGCAATGGCATGATGAGGTATTCTTCTATCTCTGCATGGAAAATCAAAGGCACTGGGAACCTGTATTCGGCTATCAGTACGAATCCAATATCCAGTTTGAAAGCGCCATGAAACAGGCCTATTTCGAGAAGATACAGCGGCACCGCCAACACCAAGAGCGGAACCCATGACTACCTTTTGGTCTATAGTTACCCAACAGAACACGAGTAGACAGCAACCATGCCAAGCCCCCTTTTTGACATCCTTTTTCACGGCCAGATCATGGAGGGCCGCGACCCCGCCGCGGTAAAGGGAGAGATCGGCAAGCTCTTCAAGGCGGATGCGGAGAAGGTGGAGCGTCTCTTCTCCGGCAAGGCCATCTGTATCAAATCGGGCGTGGATCAGGAAACGGCGGCCCGCTACCGGACCGCCATTCGAAACGCCGGCGCACTGGTGGAGATCCGGCCGGCGGCGCAGAGTCAGGAAGCGGAAGAGAGGGAAGCGGCACCTGCCGAGGCGAAACAACCGGCTGCTGAATCGCCCCGGCTGGAGGAAGAGGATATGGTCCTGCTGCCGCCCAATACCGGCAGCCTGATCGACTGCGCGAAAGAGGTAACGCCACGGCCGATTCCCGACACCAGTTCCATTTCACTGGCGCCGGAGGGGACCACCATCGACGAGCGCGATGAAACACCCGCGGCGGACATCGACACCAGCGAGCTCACCCTGAATCCGCCCCACAGCGGAAGCCTGGAGGATTGCGCCCGGCCCGTAGAGCCGACGCCGATCCCCGACATCAGCAAAATGGAGTTGGAAGAGCAGGAGCAGGTATCGGAGAAGGCGGTCTTCTCCATCGACGACTGATCGGCGTTTAATCCGCCCGTTCTTCTTTCGGAAGCACCGTCTTCGCCATGCGTTTGGCGAAATAGTAGATACGCTTCTGCTTCTCGATAATATCAACCTCAATGGTATAGGCCTGAATCCGATTCGGCTCTTCCGCCACCAGGCGTTGGGTCTGATGAACGGCCGCCGAGTCCGCAAGATGATTGATCTCATGTTTCATATCGGTCACGGCACGGGCGGCTTCCACATTGTTCTGCGAAACCGCCTGTATCGCCAGCGCCAGGGCCTTGCGCACCACCTGATGAAAACCGAGCAGCACATGCTGGGTGGCCTCACTGATGGAAACCCCCTCGCGGAGACGATCACGGCCCAACACCACCAGATTGGTTTCTATGATATCGCCAACATTCTCCAGATCACCCACCGCCTCCATGAGCCTTAAAAATTCAGCGGTCTGGGCCTCCGTAAGCGAGACCTTGCTGATCTTCCCCATATACGCCACGACTTCCGCGTAGAGATAGTCCACCTGGTCGTCCATTCGTTCGATTGTTGCAAGAGATTGCTGATCACCCTGGAGAATCGCCGGCATGATCCGTCCCAGCATCTCCTCCACCCGTTCTCCCATGTGCAGTATCTCCAGCCGCACCCGGTCGATGGCCAGCGAAGGGGTACTCAGCAGCTCTTCATCCAGATAGCGCGATGAGATAATAAACGCCTCTTCCTCCAATGGACGATCCGGCACCAGCCACTCCACCAGCCGCGCGATCTGGGTAGTAAAACCCAGGAAGATCAGCGTATTGGCCAGATTAAAAATGGTGTGTGCATTGGCGATCTGACGCGGCGTTTCCGCCGCCAGCCGGGCGGCGCCCTCAAGTTCCGTGTGGGAGGGTGAAAGCCAGATCACAAATTCCGCCAACTGGCCGATCAGGCCAAACCATAAGGAGACCCCCGCCACGTTAAACAGGACATGCACCAGTGACGCGCGGAACGCCTCCCTCGGTTTCCCTATGGAAGCCAGCAGCGCCGTCACACAGGTGCCGATATTGGCGCCGAAGGCCAGGGCGATCCCGGCGGGCAGGGAAATAAATCCCTGGCTCGCCATAACGATCACGATACCCGTTGTTGCCGATGAGGACTGAATCAAGGCGGTAAACAGCGCCGCGATCAGGATACTGATTAGCGGATTCTGCATGGTGACCATCAGATCAAGAAAGGGCTGAAAGCTGCGCAGAGGTTCCATGGCGTCACTCATGACGCTCATGCCGAAAAACACCAGCCCCAATCCCATCACCATGGCGCCATACTGTTTGATACGGTCGCCTTTCCCGGCGAAGAGCATAAAAAAACCGCAACCGACCATCAGCATCGCCGCCTTGGTCACCTTGAAGGCCACAATCTGGGCCGTAATCGTGGTGCCGACGTTGGCGCCCATGATGATACCCACCGACTGGGACATGGACATAAGACCCGCGGTAATAAAGCCCACCACCAGCACCGTGGTAACGGAGGAGGACTGGATGATAGCCGTCACAAATGCGCCGGTGGTAGCACCCATAATCCGGTTAGTAGTGAGCTTGGCCAAAACATCTTTCATCCTATCCCCGGCCACCCGTTTCAAGGCATCCGCCATCTGTTCCATGCCGAACAGAAACAGGGCCAGGCCGCCAAACAGCTTCATGCCCATGGCGCCCCAGTCCATTACCTCCTCTTGCGGAACGGAGGTGGCCGCCCATAGCGGCATACTCACTACACAGATAACGGCGGCGAGCAACAGCAGGACAACCCTCGTTGTTCGACCCTCCACAGGCAAAGTCCAATTGGTATTCAGCATCGTTTTTTTACAGCTCTGGTTTATGACTCTTCCACTTGCGGCGCGGCCGCCTTTACGATCAAGACCGGCCGGGGACTCAACCGCACGACCTGTTCGGCCTTGGAACCCAGCATCAGATGACGCAATCCGGTGCGCCCCTTGCTCCCCATTACGATCATCTCCGCATCGGCCTTCTCCGCCATCTCCAGAATCCTGGTCACCGGCAGCCCCACTACCAGTACCGACTCTGCTTCCCGCAGCGGACCACAGTCCGGATATTTCTTGCGGCACTCCTTGAGAAACCGTTCCATCAATTCATTGGCCGCATCCTCAATATGAACCAGTTGTCCCGCATCGGTTGCCGCTGCGTAATAGCCGGGCATCTCGGCGGGGTCATGCACCACGTGCAGCACCATAAGCGGTCTTTGCAGACGCTCCGCCAGTCTGCAGGCCTCCATCAACGCCGCCTCCGAATCGGGGGAAAAATCCACCGGAACCAGAAACGGCTGAATCACTGTACGCTCTGTCATGGCAGCCCCCTAGACAATAAAGAGTTTTCCTTACCCAGTTTCTCATTCACGCCCATGGCCGATACTACAGCCTGGATGAAGGCGCTGGCCGTCAACCGGCCCATCCCGCCATTGCGGCAGCCGCTTTCACTGAAGGTCGCGCATTGATCCCCGCCGTCACCCGGCACATAGAGCAGCGCCGGCACCGGATCTCCGCAATGATCGCCTGAGTTGGAATCGGTACAGTGATCTCCGGTTATCGCCCATATCAGATCCTCTTCCAAAAGCGGAGACAGTGTCTGATCGATCCGCTCCAGCAGATCCCGTTTCTCCAGCGGCTTATGGTCATGGGCGGAGATATCCGGCCCCTTGATATGGATATAGACCATATCGTGCTGCTCCAGCGCGGCCCTGGCCGCCGCGATCTTGGCCTCAAGGTCGGTGTCAGGTAAAGCGGTAAATGTGGGTTCGGTAATGACAGTGTAGCCAAACAGATTGGCCAGGCCGATCACCGTCCGTTCCCCGGCCACCACCGCCGTCCGGATGCGATATTGGTTAAGCAGCGTAACCGAGGACTCCAATCCCCCCACGCCGCGGGTAATAATACCGTTGGCCGGTAACAGCCCATCCCGTTCGCGCAGCCGGTTCAGCTCCGCCGCGCTCAAACGTTCGTGCGCGATCGCAAGACAACGGTTGATTGCACATGCCGTTCGAACCGCATTGCGATCCGACGGGTCCATGGCTGTGCAGGCGTATACCGCCGGACGGCCGTCCGCGGTCCCTGGATCGGTATCGCTGATATGGGCGGACAGGCCGGGGCCGGTAAGATGCAATACCGCCCGATGCTGGGTAGCGGGATAGAGACTGGCGCGAATCCCGTCGCCCAGATCCAGGTCACGGATCAGCTCCGCCAATAGTTCGGTACCCTTGGAAATTCTACCGGCCCGGCGGTCCTGCACCCGCAACTGACCACCATCATCCCACAGGGTCGCAAAATTGCAGCGCAGGGCCAAGTCCCCCGGTTTAATGGAGATGCCGATGCCGGCCGCCTCCACCGGCCCGCGCGCCAGCCGCTTCACATCCGCCTCGGGCAGCCCGAACAGCAGCGCGGTGCCGGTATGGGTTGCAACTACGACCCCAGGCGCCAGCGGATCCATCAGGGCGGCGGCACCCTTGGCGGCCAGAGAATCCATATTGGGCAGCTTCGCCGCCTCAAGAGGAGTTGCGCCACCGAGTTCCGCACAGGGCCGGTCACCGACCCCATCCAGTATGATGAACACCGCCTTTCGCACCCAAGCCACCCCTCTATTCACTCGGCACAAAACAGGCATTCCCTGCCCGTTTGTTGCGCGCCCATTCAAATTGGGCGCAGACACGCAAACCTGTTTAATCTGTCTGGGCTTTCACTGGCCCGCGGCCAATGGCGGCCCGGACCAGCCGGTCTGATCAGGAAGCACCACCCAGATCCTCATCTTCCAACCGGTCGATGATGGTTCGTATAACATCCCGCACCACCGTCTCTTTCTCGTTGTTCTGGATAATCGGTATACCCGCCTTGTCCGCCTCCGACAGCAGGTAGGACTGCAGACGCCAGATGCTGTCGAACTGTTTCAGATAGCGCTTGCCGCGCCGGTCCGGCGCTGTTTTCCCCCGGCCCTTGAGCCGGTCGCGCAGCTCGTCGGGCTGCAGGACACCCAGCATGATGGGCACCACGATGGCGTCTTCCACCGACGCAATCTTTTTCAACAGCGCAGGATAGACATGCACCCCTTCCAGTATCAGCGATACCCGCTCGGTAAGGGCCCGATGAATGGCCCCCTCACAGGCCACCGATAACAGTTCGGCCTGGGTCCGGTAGCCGTTGGCCAGCACCTCATCCAGATCCGGCTGATGCACGCCACCCTGGGGCAGCACCTCCCAGGCCTGAAACGAGGAGGTGTGGAGCGCCGGAAGCAACCGCTTCGGCACCATCATGCGCATCACCTCACGCAACATATCGGTGGACTGGATGCGAACGATATCCAGACGGTGCGCCAGTTCCGTGGCGATGGTGCTCTTGCCGCAACCGGCGGTGCCGCCGATCAACACCAGTAAGGGACGGTTACTGCGGAAAAAGCGGCTCCACTTGAGATAGCGCTGGGCCGCCTTGGCATCCACGTCCTGCTCCAGATAGCGGCTGGTTAGGGCGCGCACCTCCTGGGAGGGGATCCGCTCCACACCGAGCCGCAACAGATAGCCGTAAACCTTGGCGGTAATACGGGCCGACTCCTCCGCGGAGAGGCAACAGGGTTCCAGGAAATGTTGATGGTGGCCGCGGGAAAAGGGGGTCAATCTGCCATCTTCGGTCTCTACATAGATGGTGGCGGGTGGGGCCGCCAATACGGTATAGCGCTGCGCCGCGTCCTCACCGAACGCCTTACGCAGATATTCGCCGACGATCCCGCGCAGCTCCTTGCCGGTGATCTCACGGTCTTCCGGATTCTGGCCGAGTTCGCTGCGAATCACTGACGCCACGCGGTAGGCATCTTCAAAGCTGAATCCCGACTCCTGCAACGAACGGGTCAGGATGCCACGCAGAAACGGCACCACTTGGGAGCCATCGGCTTGTTTGATCAGGATTTTTCCCATTCCCGGCCCAGTTTAGAAGATCTCACTCTTTTGAATATACATGATTTCCATGCTGGGACCAGCAACGCCTCGCATTGACTTGGGACGCGGGCAACTCAAAACCACAAATGAAAGGACCACATTCGGGTGCGGACCGTGGGGTATCCAATGGGGGGCAGGGATGTCGGCGCCAAAGGGCAGCCCTTGCGGCACCCTTTGGGACCCATGCTACGGACCGGCTCAGTCGGAGGCTACGGCCTGCTGCTGTTCCCCGCCGTCATAGATGAAATAGGGCGGGTTTTCGCCGGCAATGACCGTCTCGTCCACCACCACCTTGCTGACATTCTCCATGGAGGGCAGGTCGTACATGGTATCCAGCAGCACCTGCTCCAGGATGGTCCGCAGGCCGCGCGCGCCGGTCTTGCGTTCCATGGCCTTGCGGGCAATGGCGCGCAGGGCGTCCTCGCGGATCTCCAGTTCGCAGTCCTCCATCTCGAACAGCCGTCCGTACTGCTTGACCAGTGCGTTCTTGGGTTCGGTAAGGATCTTGACCAGGGCGTCCTCATCCAGCTCTTCCAGGGTCGCCACCACGGGCAGGCGGCCGACAAATTCCGGAATCAGGCCATAACGGATCAGGTCCTCCGGCTCCACATTGCCGAGGATCTCTCCCATCTTGCGGGAGTCGTCCTTGCTGCGCACCTCCGCGGAAAAGCCGATACCGCCCTTTTCCGAACGGTCGCGGATCACCTTGTCGAGACCGGCAAAGGCGCCGCCGACAATAAACAGGATGTTAGAGGTGTTCACCTGCAGGAATTCCTGCTGCGGATGCTTGCGTCCACCCTGGGGCGGAACCGATGCCACGGTCCCTTCAATCAGCTTCAGCAGGGCCTGCTGCACCCCTTCGCCGGAAACGTCGCGGGTGATGGAGGGATTGTCCGACTTGCGGGAGATCTTGTCGATTTCGTCGATGTAGACGATGCCGCTCTGCGCCTTCTCCACATCGTAATCGCACTTCTGCAGCAATTTCTGGATGATGTTCTCCACATCCTCGCCCACATACCCCGCCTCAGTGAGGGTGGTGGCGTCGGCGATGGTGAAGGGGACCTCCAGCATTCGGGCCAGGGTTTCCGCCAGCAGGGTTTTACCGGAACCGGTGGGGCCGATGAGCAGAATATTACTCTTGGCGATCTCGATCTCGTCCTGCTGGGAACCGGACTCCAGCCGCTTGTAATGGTTGTAGACCGCTACGGAAAGTACTTTTTTCGCCCGCGCCTGCCCGATCACATACTGATCAAGCAGTTCAAACAGTTCCTGGGGTTTGGGAAGAGCGCTACTGCCTTCAATACCCGCTTCCTGCATCTCTTCGCGGATGATGTCGTTGCAGAGTTCGACGCATTCGTCACAGATAAATACGGACGGACCCGCGATCAATTTGCGGACTTCATGCTGGCTTTTGCCGCAGAAAGAACAATACAGCAACTTGCCGTCGTCACCTTTGCCTTTCTTGTTGTCGCTCATGCTCGCCCCTTAGGTAGCGGTCCTGTGGTTAGACTCGGTCTCATCATATCGGATTGTTTCCGAATAACAAGGCCCAAGCCTATGTTTTCCCAGCAAATTAAGCGGTTATTCCGCCGCCTCTGCACCAGGCCGCTCACTGAGAACCTTGTCGATCAGGCCATATTTGACCGACTCTTCGCCGCTCATAAAGTTGTCCCGCTCGGTATCCTGCTCGATCTTTTCCAGCGGCCGACCCGTGTGCTTGGCCAGGATCTGGTTCAAGCGGTCCCGCAGCAACAGGATCTCCTTGGCGTGAATTTCAATGTCACTGGCCTGTCCCTGAAAGCCGCCCAACGGCTGGTGGATCATGATCCGCGAATGGGGCAGACAGAAGCGCTTGCCCGGCGCACCGCCGGCCAGCAACAGGGCGCCCATGCTGGCCGCCTGGCCCACGCACATGGTGCTGACATTGGGCCGGATGAACTGCATGGTGTCATAGATCGCCAGCCCGGCGCTTACGGAACCGCCGGGTGAGTTGATATAGATATGGATATCCTTGTCCGGGTTCTCCGACTCCAGAAACAGCAGCTGGGCCACCACCAGATTGGCCATATGGTCTTCCACCGGGCCGACCAGGAAAATGACGCGCTCTTTCAGCAGCCGGGAGTAGATGTCGTAAGAACGCTCGCCGCGCGCCGTCTGTTCCACCACGATGGGAACCAGTCCCAGGTTTTTCGTATCCATAGCACCCATATTCAGTCTATCGGCCATTTTCGGAAGATCCTTTAACCCTCATCCCCTTCATTCGCAGGGGGATTCATCATTTCGTCGAAACTCTTGGCCTCGTCCACGAGCTTGGCCTGCTCCAGCACCCAGTCCACGACCTGCTCTTCGAGCACCGCGTTCTGCACCGCGGCCTTATGCTCGGGATGGGCGTCGTAGTAATCGATCACTTCCTGCGGATTCTCATAGGTCTCGGCAACCTCGTTGATCCGGGTCTGAACCCGCGCTTCGTCCAATTGGATGTCGTTCGCCTTTACCACCTCGGCGATCAAAAGACCCAGGGATACGCGGCGCTTCGCCTGATCCTCGAACAGGCTCAGGGGCAGCTCCATATTGCTGCTGTGGCCGCTCTGGGCCAGGCTGGCCTTGGTCTGCTCCAGCAGCGCCTGGGCCTCCTGCTGCACCATGGCGCCCGGCACTTCCACCGGATTGGCTTCCAGCAGCGCGTTCATGGCCTGATCCTTCAGGGTAGCGCGAATCTTGTCTTCCAATTCCCGCTCCATGTTGGAGCGAATTTCGGCGCGGAAGGCCTCTACGCCCCCTTCCTTGATCCCGAAAGCGGTTACGAATTCGTCATCCAGCTCCGGCAACACCGGCTCGGCCACCTTGGTGACTTCCACTTCAAAGGTGGCGGGCTTGCCTGCAAGATGATCCACGCGGTAGTCGTCCGGGAAGGCCAGTTCCAGGGTACGGTTCTCGCCCGAAGCAGCGCCGATAAGGCCCTCTTCGAAACCGGCGATCATGGCGCCGGAACCCAGCACCAGCGGCACATCGTCCGCGCTTCCGCCCTTGAACACCTCACCGTCGATCATGCCCTTGAAATTGATGGTGGTCTGGTCGCCCAGTTGCGCCCCGCGCTCCACCTCGCACCAGGTCACCCGCTGCCCGCGCAGCTTCTCGATCATCTTCTCCAGATCCTCGTCCGTCACCTTGACGGCGGGCCGGGTGATGGTAGCTTCGCTCATCGGCTGCAGCACGACTTCCGGCATCACATCGAACACCGCGGTGTAGGCCATGCCCTCTTCCGGCGCCTTCTCAATCGGCTCAATTGCGGGATTACCCACCGGCTGCAGCTTCTCGTGGCTGAGCGCCTCGAAATAGCTCGACTGCACCAAATGGCCAAACACCTCCTGCCGGACCTGGTCCTGATAGTGTGTGCGAACCACCTTCATTGGAACTTTACCGGGACGAAACCCGGCCATCTTGGCGGTCTTGGCGATCTGTTTGAGGCGCTTCTCGATCTCCGCGTCCACCCGCTCAGCGGGCAGTTCAACCGTCATCCGCCTTTGCAGGCCTTCTCCTGATTCAACCGAAACTTGCATGCGAACCCATCGGGCGGCCGGGGCCAGCCCTCCTCTTAATCAGACTGTTAAAAAAATGTAGTGGTGCGAAAGGAGAGACTCGAACTCTCACGGGTTGCCCCACTGGAACCTAAATCCAGCGCGTCTACCAATTCCGCCACTTTCGCAATAACCGGTTCCAGGAACCGTCAAGCAAGCCGCGGATTATACTACGCGTCGAGCAGTGATTGTATCCGGAAAGGGAGTTTTCGCCCTTTAAAACCCGGCATGGATAGAAAAATAATCTTGCCGGGCATACCTGAATCAGGGCCGGGCCTCCAACTCCTCGCCTTCCTTCTTCGGCGGCATAAGATCAGCCTTGCTAATGCCGAGCATCAGCACCGCGGAGCTGGCCACATAGATGGATGAGTAGGTACCCACCACCACGCCGACGATAAGCGCCAGGGCGAAGCCATGAATAATCTCGCCACCCAGGAAAAAGAGCGCCAGCAGCACCAGCAGGGTGGTCAGCGAGGTCACCAGGGTGCGCGACAGGGTCTGGTTGAGGGAGCTGTTGATGATCTCCTCCACCGTCTCCTTGCGCAGCTTGCGGAAATTCTCCCGAATACGGTCATACACCACGATGGTGTCGTTCAGGGAGTAACCGATCACCGCCAGCACCGCCGCCAGCACCGGCAGATCAAACTCCACCTGCAACAGCGAAAAGATGCCCACCGTCACCAGCACGTCATGGACCAGGGCGATCACGGAGCCCACCGCGAAACGGTATTCGAACCGCAGCGCCACATAGATCAGGATGCCGATCAGGGCGAAGAGCATGGCCAGCCCCCCCTTTTCGGTCAGCTCTTCGCCTACCTGGGGACCGACGAACTCCACCCGGCGCAGTTCGGCGCCGCCGTCCACCGCCTCATTGAGCGCCGCGAAAGCGCGGTTGCTCAACTGTTCGTTACTGATGTCTTCCCGCGGCGCCAGCCGCACCAGCACATCCTTGGAACTTCCAAAGTGCTGCACCGTGGCGTCCCCGAAGCCGTCCGCCTCCAGGGCGCTGCGCACCGCGATCAGGTCGGCGGGCTGCTCGTAGCCCACCTCCACCAGGGTGCCGCCGGTAAAATCGATCCCCAGGGCGAGGCGCTGCACCGCCAGGGAGCCGATGGCGATCAGGATCACCAGGGTAGAAAGCATCATGGCCAGCTTGCGCTTGCCCATGAAATCAATGTGGGTCGCTTTTTTGAAGATCTGCATAACGGTTTCTTCTATCTCTTGCCTAACCCTAGATGGCCAGCTTGTCCACCCGCTTGCCGCCGTAGATCAGGTTGATCACGGCGCGGGTGCCGAGGATGGCGGTAAACATGGAGGTGGCGATACCCAGCGCCAGGGTCACTGCAAACCCACGGATGGGTCCGGTTCCGAGGGTATACAGCACAATGGCGGCGATAAAGGTGGTGATATTGGCATCCACGATGGTGGAGAGCGCCTTCTCATAGCCGGAATGGATGCTGGCCTGCGGGGTATTGCCGATGCGGAGCTCCTCGCGGATACGCTCGAATATCAGCACGTTGGCGTCCACCGCCATACCCACGGTGAGCACGATCCCGGCGATACCCGGCAGAGTCAGGGTGGCCTGGATGATGGACAGCAGGGCCACCACCAGCACCAGGTTCGCCATCAGCGCCAGGTTGGCCACCAGGCCGAACACCCGGTAGTAGACCAACATGAAGAGCACCACCAGGGCGAGACCGATCATTACCGACAGGAACCCCTGGCGGATATTGTCCGCGCCCAGGCTGGGGCCGATGGTGCGCTCTTCCACGATCTCGATGGGGGCCGCCAGGGCGCCGGCGCGCAGCAGCAGGGCCAGGTTGCGCGCCTCTTCCTGGCTATCCAGCCCGGTGGTCTGGAAATGCTTGCCGAAAGGCCCCTGGATGGTGGCCACGCTGATCACCTCCTCCACCAGGACCTTCTTTTTTACTATCTCACCACCTACCTTGCGGGTCTCGGTCCGGGTCTCGATGAAGACCACCGCCATGGGTTTACCCACGTTGTCGGAGGTAACCCGAAGCATGTGCCCGCCCCCGGCGGAGTCAAGATTCACGATCACGGCGGGACCGCCCGTGCGCTGATCAAAACCGAAGGAGGCGTCTGTGATTTGCTCGCCCTTAACGATAATCTGTTTCTTCAGCAGGATCGGCTCTCCCTTGCGGGTCTTGTAGAGTTTGGACCCGGGAGGCACCTTGCCCGCCAGCGCGTCCTCCACGCTGTGTTCCGTATCCTCCAGCCGGTACTCCAGGGTCGCCGTCGCGCTCAAGGTATCCTTCAGGCGCGTGGGATCCTGGGCGCCGGGAAGTTGCACCACGATGCGGCGCTCGCCCTGCTGCTGAATGACCGGCTCCGATACCCCCAGGGCATCAACCCGGTTGCGCAGGGTGGTGATGTTCTGGCTGATGGTGGATTTGCGCAGCTCCTGCAGTTTCGCCGGCTTCATCCGCGCCACCAGAGAGAAATCCTCCACGCCGTCCACCGCTTCCGTGGTCAGGCCGGGATACTCTCTTTCGATCGCATTACGGGCCTGGTCGCGCGGGTCCATCTCCCGGAACCGGATCTCCACCGCATCCGCGCTCTGGCCGACCTTGACGTAACGCAGCTTCTTCTCCCGCAGCAGGGTGCGGATATTGTCGCTGTACGTCTCCAGCGCCTGGCGCTCGGCGGTCTCCATATCCACATCAATCAACACATGGATACCGCCCCGCAGGTCCAGCCCGAGGTACATGGGCTCGCCGCCCAAGGCGCTCAACCAGCCCGGGATGTCGGGCGCCAGGGTCATGGCCTGCACATAGTCGCCGCCCAGCGCGACCGCGATCACGTCGTTGGCCCGCAGTTGCGAGTCGGAATCGTTGAACCGCACCAGCAACCGCTGTTCGCCACTCTCCACGGCCTTGTACTGGATCCCGGCCGACTCCAGCGCCTCGCGGACCTTGGTGGCGGTCTGTTCCGTCACCTCGGTAGTGCGGCCGGCGGAGATCTGGATGGATGGGTCCTGATCAAAAATGTTGGGAAGCGCGAACAACAACCCCACCAGCAACACAACGAGCAGCAGGATGTTTTTCCATAGCGGATATCGATTCATGGTCGAAGTTCTTTACAACTTAAAGAAAGGGCCCAAAGGGGCCCTTAAAAGTAGGAATCCATTTACAGATCGGCCAGCGTACCCTTGGGCAGCACGGCGGCGATGGACTGGCGGCGCACCTTCACTTCGATGCCGTCAGCGATCTCCACCTTGGCCGCTTCATCACCCAGGTGGGTGACCTTGCCCATCATGCCGCCTTCCAGTTGCACTTCGTCGCCCTTTGCCAGGGACTCCACCATCTTCTTGTGCTCTTTTTGCCGCTTTACCTGCGGGCGGATCATGAGGAAATAGAAGATCAGGAAAAAGCCGACCAGGGGGATTATCATTTCAAGGCCACCGCCGGCAGCATTCGCAGTAGGGGCCGCCTCGGCCAGGGCATCAGAAATAAAGAAACTCATGGATTTTCAACCCGGTTTATCTGTTATTAAAGGGGCGCATTATTGCACAGTTGGGGCCGCCATATAATAGCCCCTCGAACCTATCTCGCCCCAAACAGTGCGGGCGCCTCCCGCTGATTTCAAGCGGCGTAGAAGATAAAGGGCTTTCCGGCCGGGTGATTCGAAAGCAGCCCGGCAGCTACGTT
Source organism: Sedimenticolaceae bacterium (assembly GCA_050295355.1). GTDB lineage: Bacteria > Pseudomonadota > Gammaproteobacteria > Chromatiales > Chromatiaceae > CBFDBF01. The sequence goes on along the minus strand of JBNKPL010000029.1, from coordinate 1,303 downwards.
TGCCGCTCAATGAGTTACGGAATATTCATCAGGTATCCGCTGCAACTCCTTGCCCAGCCCCTTGTCTGCAAACAGAAACCGGATGTTATCCACAATTCCTGTGGATAATTCTGTTGATAATCCGTCCCAAACCCCAGACAATCCCAGCAACCGCCGGGCGGCGGTTCGACTGCCTATTTTTTAGCCAATATTAAGTTATCAATAATAATCAATAGGTTATACTAATCCCTGCCGGAGCATACCGCTGGATGCCTGTGATCAAGTTAATAAATGACAGGCGGCCCGCAAAATGTGTATAACTAGGCCGTCGATAACCGCCGGCGGCCCCAGGGACGGAAGGATTACATTAATGAAAAAACAGCCTTTTCGCGTAGAAATTGCGGAAAAAAAGCTTCATATGCGCCCTATTGCTTCAAATCTGATCCCTCTCCTGCTGCTCCTTCTGCTGGCCAACACCGCGGCCCTGGCGGAGACCCGCTACATCTCGGACCAACTGGAGGTTCAGATCTTTTCGGGCGAAGGGGTTGAGCATCCGGTAGTAACGACCCTGCCCGGAGGAAAAGAGGTGGTGCTGCTAAGCAGCAATGGCGGCAGCGGGTTCTCGAAGATCCGCACTCAGGATGGCATTACAGGCTACCTGCCCACACGCCAGCTGATGATCACCCCGGGCGCGGGTCAACAGCTGGCCAACGCCAAACAGGAACAGGAGAAGGCAAAGCAGGAGGCCGCCAGATGGGCCGCCACGGCCCGGCAACTCAAAGAGGAGCGAAACCGCCTGCAACTGGAACTGGAAGAGTACCGCCGCACCTCCGGCGGCGCGGTGCAGACCGCCAACGAACGCCGAAATCTGAGAAAAAAGGTGGCGGCGCTCACCTGGGAAGTGGAAAACCTGAAACTGGAAAAACGCGAACTGGAGAACGACCGCGCCCACTCCTGGTTTCTGGTGGGGGCCGCGGTGTTGATCCTGGGGATTGTGGCGGGTTTGTTGCTACCGCGTCTGCAGACCAAACGGAAAGGTCAGTCCTGGGATTCTTTCTGACGTTCGGTCTCTACACTCTTAACTATCGCCCTGTTTTTTATATTTGTAACTAATTTCACAACCCATCCTGTTGTGTGTTGTGGTTACGGTAACCAGTTTCGCAGCCAATCCAGCTTGGCGTTCTATTCTCACTTCACAGCTCAGGCTGCGAGTCCCTTTCTTTTGTTCGCTCAAAAGAAAGAGACGAAAGAAAAGAGCGCCCGGGTATTCCGCCCTCCGGGTTCCCTGCGCTTCTCGTCTCCAGCGGGGCTGTCCATACGGGGC
>JBNKPL010000028.1:0-24097 GCA_050295355.1 Sedimenticolaceae bacterium | reverse complement strand
AAGCAGCATCCTACCGCGGGATGCTCACAGGCTTACGGCAAGCGGACACGTTGCTACGCCCATTCCAAAGGTGATGTAAAACGGGAATCGAAGGCCTTTCTGAACGAAGCGGTAACTTCCGACTGAAACTGATTGGGCGGTCCGTCAAATGCAGAGATATGAGTCAGCAGTTCATGGGCCGACCTGGCCTGCTCTTCCGTGAATGACTGCATGCTCGGCGCAAGCAGCTTCGGCATGTTATTGACCACGCCAACATCATCCCGCAATAGAAAAACGGACGATGTTATCAGAGCGGCCGCGTTATCATCGCTTAGTTTAAAGACCTCCATGAATTTGTTTTTGATTTCCTGCTTCTGCTCCGAACTCATATCCCCATCGCTCTTGGCCAGCGCAACCATCAGCAGCCCAGTCACTTCCATGGGACTGGTTAAGGAATAAACAGGATTGGCGTGATACTTCTTCGCCCACTCCCTCCTTCTTTTCCAGGCAAACGGGTTCAACCAGCCAATATCAATCCCGTTTTCCGATAGCCTGTTCACTAGAATAAGGATGGTGACGACTGTTCCGAGAATGCCGAGGATAATATGCATTTCAAATCACTCCGTTCCTGAATTCCTGTGCCAATTATATATGCATTGATCAAACCGGCATTTTATAAATACGCCGTTCCACGTTCTCATACTAATCCAGTACACTATTCTATTGATACGGACTCACTCAGAGTTGAGGCGGTATCATCAGTAGAACAACCAGACTAAACAGCGACATTAGCCAGAACAAAACCCCAAGAATAATAAATATCCAGTTAACACCCGTAAGAGTTGCGTTTGCCTGCCCTTCCTCATCATCGTTAATGACGTTTGCCACCTTCTGGGCCTTCAGCAGAGGAATTAGTGCAATTACTGACAAAATGATACTGAGCAATGAACCGACTACGGCGCCCATTCCCTCGCCTGGCACATTACTCAGAATCGTGGAGACAATGGAAAGCACAACGAACAGGGTTGCCAGTCCTGACAGGGCAGGCAGATCGGACAGACCTTTATCTTCCGCCTCTTTCTTTATTTTCGAGAACAGACTGTGTACGAAGAAAATTGCGAATACCGCCCGCAGTACCGGTATCACTTTCAATTCATATTTAATTTTCTGCGCCTTCCAGTGCTCATAAAAATAGACTAGCGCATATAGCCCCATCGTAACGATATACATGAGAACCAGTTTTTTGCTGGATACAGTAAAGAAGCTTTTCAGCTTCGCGGGATCTTCTTCGGATACAAGTTCAGCGTCCGGCGCTTTATAAATATCTTCCACGACTTTCTCCTTGTTATACACAGAAGTTAATGTTGATAGGCCGTCACCATTTACTGAACGGATGCTCCACCAGATTGGCGTTGGAGTAGCGGCGATCATCCGTCACCTCTTCGCCCGCCCATTCGGGCATTTCGAAGGCCTCTTCTTCCGATTGCAGCTCGATCTCCGCGATCACCAATCCTGCGTTCTCGCCTTCAAACACATCCAGATCCCAAGTGTGGCCGCCGCTGCGGACATGGTAGCGGGTCTTTTCGATACTTGGCTGGATAGCGACTTCACGGACAATCTCTTCACCCTCTTGCAGGGGAATCTCGTACTCAAATTCGGAACGGGTAAGACCCTTAGACACGCCTTTGATGTTGAGGATGGCGCGGCCCTCTCCGATCCTGACCCGGATGGTGGCGCCCGTGCCCTGGCCCCGGGCCAAGTAGCCCTGGATCAATTTGGATTCGGAGAGCACCTGACTACGCCAGGCGTCATTCTTGACCAGAAACTTGCGTTCGATTTCGATAGCCACTTCACTTCCTTTTCGGCATGGGCATCATTTCTTCTCAAAGAGTGCAATGGACTCCACGTGTGCGGTATGGGGAAACATATCCATCACTCCCGCTGATAGCAATCGGTAACCGTGCCGATTCACCAGTTCTCCCGCATCCCGCGCCAGAGTGCCAGGATAACAGGAGACGTACACAATGCGTTGTATGCCCAGCTTCGGCAGGTGCTCCAGCACCTCCTTGGCGCCGGAACGCGGCGGGTCCAGCAGCGCCTTGTCAAAGGAGCCCATCAGCCACGGCTCTTTCTCCAGGGATTCGTAGAGATTGGCGGTGTAGTAACTGACGTTGCTGATACCGTTGCCGTGGGCATTCTCCCGCGCCCGCGCCACCAGAGCGGCGTCCCCCTCCACGCCAACCACCTCTCTGGCTTTGCGGGCCAGCGGCAAGGTGAAGTTGCCTACGCCGCAGAACAAATCCAGCACCCGGTCGTCAGGCGCGGGATTGAGCATCTCCACCGCTCGATGGACCATGAGCCGATTGAGTTCACTGTTCACCTGGGTGAAGTCGGTGGGCAGAAAGGCGATATCGAGATGGTATTCGGGCAGGGCGTAGTGGAGCTGAATCGGTTTACCCGTCAGCGGTTGTACCGTGTCCGGTCCACCCGGTTGCAGGTAGATGGTAAAGCCCTTCGCCTCGCCGTAGGAATGCAGGGTGGCGCGATCGGCCTCGCTGGGCTCCTCCAGTACCCGGAACACCAGCACACACGCCTCGTCCCCCATGGCCACTTCGATCTGCGGAACCTTGTCCCGGATGGAGAGACTACCGATCATCTCACTCAGGGAGGTAATGTTTTCCCCCACCTTGGGATGCAGTACCTCGCAGCGGCTCAGATCGGCGACGAAACCCGAACCGCGCTCACGAAAACCCACCAGCACCTTGCCCTTCTTGGGTACGTACTTGACCCCCACACGCGCCTTGCGGCGGTAGCCCCAGGAAGTGCCGGTTACCAGTGGGGTGAGTATCTCTTCCGGCTCTACCCCGCCGATACGGCGGAAGGCCTCGGTGAGCACCTCCTGTTTGGAGCGGATTTGCGCGCCGCTCTCCATGTGCTGCAGGCTGCAGCCGCCACAGAGGCCGAAATGGGGACAGCGGGGCTCCACCCGTTCGGGCGATGACTTGCACACTTCATGGACCACCCCTTCGTCAAAGCGGCGCTGCTTGGCGGTGTAGGTGAAAAGCACCTCCTCCCCCGGCAGGGCGCCGTGGATGAAGACCGCCTTGCCGTCGATGTGGGTGACGCCACGGCCGTCGTGGCTGAGGGATTCAATGGTTGCCGCTACCGGTTCGGTGGGCAGTTTTTTTCTTCTTCTGGCGCGGCCCAAGATGTTCTCCCGTGATTCGCAAATAAGTAAGGCGGAGATAAATTCCGCCTTACCATTATCCGGGTTTTGCTTGGGTACGCCAAAGGGTTGTTGGCGGGGTAGGACCCCGCCCTACGGCTAAGCCTTCGGTTACAACGCTCCGTGTACTCTGTGTCCTCTGTGGCAATAGATCGTCCGGCCGTCAGAGCACCGGGATTTCTTACTTCTGCCGCCAGCTGCCGCCGCTCTGGTACCACCATCCCCTGCCGGCCTCCTGCACCCACTTGGCGGCGAAGGTGGCGCGCACGTCCGGCTCCCATTCGGGGTGGCCGTTGGCGTTGGCGATGGCGCGGTACAGGGCGTTACGGTCGCTGTTCTCGGCCGACACCAGCGAATTCACCCGGTTGCGGTCACGTAGCGGTATGGCGCCGCGGTCGTGAAACCCCACCAGGGCGTTGGAGGTGAAACCGATGGCGCCGCTGCCGTAATAGGGAGCCAGGGAGGGGTGGCGCTGTCTCATACGCGCTTGCAGGCTGCGGATCTCCGGGGTGTTTACGTTGAAATTCGGTTCCGCGGCCTGGGCCGAAGAGATAAAGAAACCACCGATGTGGCCCACGATCTGACGCACGGCTTCCGGATTCAGCCAGGCGCCCTTGTCCTCCGCCGGGGGAGTTGTCTCGCCATCCTTGCCGAGGACATCCTTGACAATCTTCTCCGCCGCCTCTTCGGCCTGGGCGGTGGGGAAATAGATATTGATGGTGACGCAGGCCACCAACAGCGTCATGGTCATTCCCAGCAGCAGGCTGCCTACTCTGGCGATTTTCATGGCGTGGTTCTCCTCTTTTGTTCTTTCGCTGGGACCGGGCGCATTCCGCCCGCCGTTAGGAAATAGATCCATAATTCCGCCCCAAGTTTCATGCGGAATCGTGGCCAGTTCACACTCTGTGCAATATTCAGGGTACTCTACTGAATCACGGGCTCCGGTTGTTGGGCGATCTCCTGCATCTTGGCGACCAGCGTATCCCAGTCGATCTGCTGGTTGAATCCGATGATATCGATGCGCGGAATACCTCCACCTTTCACAATATAATAGCCACCTTTGGCCGGCCCGATGCCCCCCATCTCACAGACGCCGTTTTTCAGCCGGCAACTGATGCCGAGGCGGGCGTATCGGAACTCATCCAGCACCCGTATGAAGGCCCGGGAGATGGCCCCGGACAGTCCCGCCCCGCCCAGGTTGGAGATGTTGTCCACCGCCCGCTGGCTGATCCTGTGGGCGCTCTCATCGCCCTCGGGCGTCTCCAGCCGGGCGTCGAAGGAGACGCTCTTCCAGCCCTCCAGGTTGAGATCCTTGATGTAGCCTCCCAACTGGCCAGTGATCTTGCCGAAGGAGAAGGTGCGGGTCAGGGTCTCCAGATCCAGATTGCGCAGTTCCAGATCGGCCCTGGCGCGGGGCAGCACCCCGAACAGATCATCCAGGTGCAGATCCTTGACCCTGACCTCCCCGTCAAACACCTGGACCCGCATCTCGCCATCCACTTGCAGATTTCCGTTTTGGTAGGAAACCCGCGGCACGCTTCCGGACAACTGTCCGGCCAAAAGCGGCCAGCCCACCGCTTGGCTGAAGGCGTTCATGGAGATGCCGTTTACCGCGCCCTGAAACGACACCTCCGGTCCCTCCTGTTTCCGTTGCAGCTCCAGGCTCTCAATGGCGAGGTTGCCGTCCAGTACCGGCAGCTGAATGGGTTGTAACAAACGCATGCCTCCGTTCTCCAGCCGCAGCCGGGCATCGATCTTTCCGTACTCCATTCGCTCCAACAGATGGCCGCCATCCCAGCTGAGCCGGCTTGTCTCGGCTGGCCGGCCGCGAGTGGATATCAGACGCCCGTTCACGCCGTAGAAGGCGAAGCGTCTTTTCCCCTCCTCCAGATAGGCGTCTTTCAGCACCAGTTCGGCGCGGTAGTTCCCTTTTGCGGCGCGCTCGATCTGCAGTTTCGCCTCGCCATAGAGTTCCACCTCCTCCAGCAGGGTGCCGGACAGTACCGGCTGTAAGTAGTTGCGGTAGAGCTGCGGCAGTTTCACCGTCTCTGTATTCAGCTTTAGCTGTTGCAGCTTCTCCTCTCTCGCCAGGAGCCAATCGGCGGTAAGGGAAAGCGCAAGGACTTGCTCATGCAGGTAATTGAGATTCGAAATCCCGAGTCTGCGCTCGGAGGCGCGGTAACTGAATCCGAAATCCGCGGATATGGGATGGCCGTCCGGGGCCAGGTAAAAGTAAGGGGTCAGCAGCGCCCCATCCGTGAGCCGGATCCGCTGCCGTCCCTGCCAGCGCCGCTCTCCGTTTCGTTCGGCGTTACCGCTCCAGGTTCCCTTCAGCCCTTCCGCCAGATAGTCGCCCGCGGGTTCGGAGATAGCGCCCTTATGGAGGCTGACTTTCCAGCTCGCCTTCTCTACCCCCTGTTCGCCCCCTTCCAGTTCCGCCTGCACCGCGGCCTGCCCGCCCAGCGTGTGGCCCCCAAGCCATGGCAGGGCGTCTTTCAGAAGCTGCCCCGCGGAGGCCATACCTACCTGTTCACCCGCGATATGGGCCTGCCAGCGGCCCTGATCGGCGTGGGCATCCAGGCGCAGCGAACCCTGTTTAAGCATCATGTTATTGATTGATAATTCAATATGATGCGTAACTTTATTAAAGTTGAATGTGATATCGAAATCGCGGCTTGCGATGGCCGGATGGCCGATCGACCCCCTCCCCTCGTCACAGCGGATCTCCTGATCATCGAGGCTGCCCCGTTTACATTGCAGACGGAACGGCTGTTCCAGAGGAAACGGCAGCAACGGGTGTTGCAGGGAGTTCCCCTCTATAGTGAATTCGGCGCTCTCCCCCCCCTGCCACTGGACGGTGAGGGTCACCGCCTCGGCGGATACGCCTTCACCTGAAACACGGCCCATATAGATTTCCATTCGGTCCACGGCCGCAAGATCAAGGCTGATGATCAGCAGGAAAAGAAGCAGTAGGAATAGATGTCGCCAGTTCACCCCATCAATTGTAGTGGTGCTTGATGTTGAGGGGGAGGTGCGCAATAGACTACTCCGCGGGAAATACCCCCGTGGAAAGATAGCGGTCGCCCCGGTCGCAGACGATGACCACGATCACCGCATTCTCCACCTCCTGGTCGAGGCGCAGAGCGGCCGCCACGGCGCCGCCGGATGAGATGCCGGCAAAGATACCCTCCACCGCCGCCAGCCGGCGGGTGGTCTCCTCCGCTTCGGCCTGGCCCATATCAATAATGCGGTCCACCCGGCGGGCATCGTAGATCCTGGGCAGATAGGCCTCCGGCCAGCGGCGGATACCCGGGATGGCCGCACCCTCCTCGGGCTGGACCCCCACGATCTCCACGGAGGGGTTCTGTTCTTTCAGATAGGCGGAAACCCCCATGATGGTGCCGGTGGTTCCCATGGAGCTGACGAAATGGGTGATGGCCCCGTGGGTGGCCCGCCAGATCTCGGGTCCGGTCCCCTCGCTGTGAGCGGCCGGATTGTCCGGATTGGAGAACTGATCCAGGATCATCCCCTCCCCGGCCGCCTCCATTTCGCGCGCCTTGTCGATGGCCTCCTCCATGCTGCCTTGCGCTGAAGTGAGTACGATCCGGGCGCCGTAGGCCCGCATCAGGGTGCGCCGCTCCAGGCTCATGTTCTCGGGCATGACCAGCACCATGCGGTACCCCTTGATAGCGGCCGCCATGGCCAGCGCGATACCCGTATTGCCGCTGGTGGCCTCAATCAGGGTGTCGCCCGGCTTGATTTCACCCCGCTCCTCGGCGCGGCGGATCATGTTCAGGGCGGGCCGGTCCTTCACCGAGCCGGCGGGATTGCTCCCCTCCATTTTCAGCAGAATGGTGTTGCCGCGCCCCGCGGGCAGTCGCTGCAGACGGACCAACGGGGTGTTCCCGATGCACTGTTCAATGGTTGGATATTCCATAGAGATCGTATATTCTTTCTCGGAAGCAGGATGCTGGCACGATAGTAAACGATCATCACGGAGCAGACCAGCAGGATGCTTACCAAGAATAAAAGGCAAAGGGATTTTCTCCATGACCTTCTTCAATGATAACGAGCCTTCCCTCGCCCTGCCGGTCAGGGATATGGACCAGGCGTTGCGCGCCATGGGCGGCAACCAGCATCTGGTCAATGAGTTATTTGAACAGTTCTGCAAGGAGTTACCCGGACAGGTGGACGAGATCGGACAGCACCTGATCGCCCGGGAGTGGAAAAAGGCCTCGGAGATGGCGCACTATCTCTGCGGCTCCGCCTCCACCTGCGGCGCCCCGGCGCTCTACGACGCCGCCAAACGCTTGGAAAAGGCGGCATTGATGTCACGCATCAGCTATGCCGGTCTCACGCCGCTATTTGATGAGGTGAAGACCCAGGCCGAACTTCTACTGAAGAGCGAGTGACAGGTTCAGGGGCGGTTGAGCAGCCGCCTCATGTCGGCCACCGCCTCCACCAGCCCGGAAAACAGCGCCCGGGAGATGATGGCGTGACCGATGTTCAGTTCCCGCACCCCATGGATCGCGGCGATCTCCCGTACGTTATGGTAGTCCAGGCCATGTCCGGCGTTGACCTGCAGGCCCAGTTCCAGGCCGTGAGCCACGGCCGTTTTGATCTTTTCCAGTTCCTGCGCCCTCTGTTCGCGGCTGGCGGCTTCCGCATAGTGCCCAGTGTGGATCTCCACCACAGGCGCTCCTACCTTCCTGGCCGCCTCCAGCTGGGCGGGCTGGGCATCCACGAACAGGGATACCCGTATTCCCGCCTCGCTCAATGCCGCGCAATAGTCCCGCAAGGCGGGTAGATTGGCGGCCACATCCAAGCCGCCTTCGGTGGTGAGCTCCTGCCGCTTCTCGGGCACGAGACAGCAGTCCTGGGGGCGAATACGCCGCGCGATCTGCAGCATCTCCTGGGTGGCGGCCATCTCCAGGTTCATCCGCGTCTGCAGCACATCCCTGAGCATCTCCACATCCCGGTCCTGGATATGGCGGCGATCCTCCCGCAGGTGGACGGTGATGGCGTCGGCCCCTGCCTGCTCGGCCACCAGCGCGGCCTGCAACGGTTCCGGATAGCGGGTTCCTCGCGCCTGGCGCAGGGTCGCCACATGATCGATATTGACCCCCAGCAGGATCTCGTTGTTGTTCTCTTTACTCATTTACTCGTTACCGATTGAAACAGCTCTCTACTCTTCAGGGGGCGATCCCCCAGATAGCGGGCCAGCACCTCACGCATCAGCCCGCGCGCCTCTTTCCACACCGCATCATCCGGCTCCTCCGGCCCCGCCATCCGCCCGGCCAGGGTGAGCAGGGTCTTTCCGGAGATGGATGAGCGGCCGCCCTGGGCCGGGAGCGGTCCCCGCTCCGGCTCGTAATGATAACGCCCTTCCGGCTCCACTGGCACACCGCTGTCGGCCTCCTGCTCCAGCAACAGGCCGTAGCCCAGCTCGTTGAGCAATCCCACCTCGAAGCGGCGCAATGCACGGTCCAGCGGCCCATTGGATAGCGCCAGTTCTTCCAGCACCCGGCGGTATAGCTCAAACAGCAGGGGATGGGGATCGGCGCGCCCCAGCATGCGCATCAGCAGTTCGTTGAGATAGAAGCCGCAATAGAGGGGCTTGCCCTTCAATGCACATGGCGAAGACGCGGACTCAAATCGGCCCAGGGTCTTGACCTCGCCCCGGCCCGACACCTGGATCAACAGGGGATGGAACGGCTGCAGGCTGCCCACGGCATTGCCATGGCGGCCGCCCTGTACGCCCTTTGCGATGGCCGGGAACCGTCCCTCCGCGGCGGTAAAACACTCCAGCAGCAGGCTGCTGTTTGAATAGGCGCTGCGATGCAGGATGTAGGCCTGGTGAAGGATCGACCGGTCCGTGCCCATAGCGTTGCGTTAGACCCTACTGGTCACCGTATCCCAAACGCTGCAGGGCCGTTTCGTCGCTGGACCAGCTCTTTTTGACCTTGACCCAGACATTCAGGTAGACCTTGCGCTCGAAGAAGCGCTCCATCTCCAGACGCGCCTGACGCGCGGCCTCTTTCAGGGCCTCACCCTTCTCGCCGATGATGATCCGCTTCTGCCCTTCCCGCTCCACCCACACCAGGGCGTTAATGCGGTAGAGATTGCCCTCCTGTTCGAACTTCTCGATCTCCACCGTCAGGGCGTAGGGGATCTCCTTGGCGTAGCGCCGGGTAAGCTGCTCCCGCACCAGTTCCGCGGCGAAGAAACGCTCGGAACGGTCGGTCAACTGATCTTCCGGAAAGAAGTTGTCCCCTTCCGGCAAGGCGCTTAACACTTTCGCCTCCAGCCGCTCCACCTGTTCTCCCTTTGCGGCGGAGAGCGGGATCACCTCCAGGAATTCATGCCGTTGCGCCATCTCGGCCAGAAACGGCAACAGTTCATCCTTGCGTTTGATCAGGTCGATCTTGTTCACTACCAGGATCGTGGGAACGCCCGCCTGCTTGACCAGATCCAGGACCATGGCATCCTCCTCGGTCCAGCGCAGCGCCTCCACCACGAACACGATCAGATCCACATCCACCAGCACCGCCCTCGCGGTGCGGTTCAGATAGCGGTTCATGGCCTGATCGCCACGGCGATGCAGACCCGGCGTGTCCACGTACACGATCTGCCCACCATCCACGCTCTTTACGCCCAGGATGCTGTGGCGGGTGGTTTGGGGCTTGTGGGAGGTGATGGCCAGTTTCTGGCCAATGATCCGGTTGAGCAGGGTTGACTTGCCCACGTTGGGGCGGCCGACGATGGCGGCATAGCCGCAGCGGTTGGTGTTGAGATCAGTCATAAAGGGTTTCCAACAGCTGTTCCGCCGCCGCCTGCTCTGCCTTGCGGCGGCTTGCGCCGCTGCCCGTGGACTCCGTATCGCTTCCGGGTATGGAACAGCGCACGGTAAAGGTTTGGTCGTGAGGATCGCCCGTCACGCTAGTGATCTCGTAGAGGGGCAAGGGCAACCCCTTGGCCTGCTGGTGCTCCTGCAGCCGGGTCTTGGGATCTTTCGCCTGGGCATCGGGTGACAGGGTGCGCACCCGTTCCCCGAACAGCCGCAGTATGAGGGCGTGCGCCGCCTCATAGCCTCCATCCAGGTAGACGGCCGCCAACAGCGCCTCCAGGGCGTCGGCCTGGGTGGAATCGCGGGACTGCCCGCCGCTGCGCAGTTCACCCGGTCCCAGCAGGAGATAGCGGCCCAGTTCCAGTTGCCGCGCCACTTTCGCCAACGACTCCCGCTTCACCAGTTTGGCGCGCAGCCGGCTCAGCTGCCCCTCGTCGGCCTCCGGGAACTGCCGCCACAAGGCATCGGCAATCACGAATCCCAGGATGGCGTCTCCCAGAAACTCCTGCCGCTCGTTGTTGCGTGCGCCGGCGCTACGGTGCGTGAGGGCGGTCTCCAGCAGTTCCCGGTCGGAAAACTGGTAACCGATGGTGCGGCAAAGACGCTCAGCCGGCTCCCTCAACGGGCTGCCAGCTCCGCTTTTTCATGAAAAGTGACCACCAGCTCCACGTTGCCGATGGTGGGCTTGCGCACCTCGTAATCCGCCGTGATGGTGATCTTCTCCGGCCGTTTGTTGATCTTGAACACCTTGGGGTCCAGGTCATAGACGCTGTTTACCCGCAGTTTCCGGCGAATCAGGGTTTCTATCTCATGTTTCGATTTTTTCGCGATCAGCGGATCCTGCTCCAGGGACTTGAGGATCTGCTTCACCGAGTAGTTTTCCATGTAGACCGGCGCCAGCCGGAAGGTGAGCATGGCGAAGAAGCCGATCAGAAAAAGCACGATCAGCCAGCCGATTCCGGTCATTCCGGCCTGTCTTTTTTTCCATCCACATCGCTTATGCATCATAATTTCTCCTCTTGTCACCCGCGGGTTATCAATCGATCCCCTGCCCTAACCGCTCCCATGCCACTGGAAAGCCGGAGCGCTCCCAATCCCAGTGCCACCAGAGGCCAAACGCCCTTCCCACCAGGTTCTCATCCGGCACAAATCCCCAGCAGCGGCCATCGTTGCTGTTGTCACGATTGTCGCCGAAGGCCAGATAGTGCCCTTCCGGAACCACGACGCCGTCTCCGGCCAGATCATAGCAGCCGGGGATAAAATCGGGCGCCCGGGGAATGATCAGGATACGGTGTTTCACATCATCGATGGTTTCCATCCCCTCATATGCGCCGGTCATTCCTTTCCCGGAACCGCTGCCCTGATAGATCCCGATCGGCTCCTGTTGAGCTGGTTCGCCGTTGATGTACAGGGTCTTGTTCCGATATTCGATGCGGTCTCCAGGCACCCCGACCACCCGCTTGATGTAGTCGATCTTGGGATTAACCGGAAACCGGAAAACAATCACGTCGCCACGCTTCGGCGCCCCCACCTCGATGATCTTTTTATCCACGACCGGCAAACGTATACCGTAGGCGTACTTGTTTACCAGAATAAAATCCCCCTGCAAAAGGGTCGGCATCATGGAGCCGGAGGGGATATGAAACGGCTCCACAAGGAATGAGCGCAATACCAGTACAACAAAAAACACCGGGAAGAACGAGCGGGCGTACTCCACCAGCACCGGCTCTTTCTGCTCGGTTCCTTTTTCCGCCCGTTTGACCCGGCGCGGCGCAAACAGGATCGCATCGATCAGCCAGATGGCGCCGGAGACCGCCGTGACCAGCACCAGAATGGTCGGAAAATCAAAATCCATAAGCGTCGTGCACCTTCAATTCGCTGGGTTACGGGAAAAGGTCAATTATCCTTGCCCACCTTGAGTACGGCAAGGAAGGCGTCCTGGGGGATCTCCACCTTGCCGACCTGTTTCATCCGCTTCTTGCCCGCCTTCTGCTTCTCCAGCAGCTTGCGCTTGCGGGTGATATCGCCGCCGTAGCACTTGGCGGTCACGTTCTTGCGCAACGCCTTGACGGTGGTGCGGGCGATGATTTTGCTGCCGATGGCGGCCTGGATCGCCACCTCGAACATCTGGCGCGGGATCAACTCCTTCATCTTGACCGTCAGCTCCCGGCCCCGTGACTCGGCATGGTCGCGGTGGACGATGATAGAGAGGGCGTCCACCCGTTCGCCGTTGATCAGAATATCCAGCCGCACCAGCGGCGCCGCCTGGAAGCGCTTAAAGTCGTACTCGAAGGAGGCGTAGCCCCGGCTGACCGACTTCAGCCGGTCAAAGAAGTCCAGCACCACTTCGTTCATGGGCAGTTCGTACACCACCTGCACCTGTCCGCCCAGATATTGCAGGTTTTTCTGCACCCCGCGCTTTTCGATACAGAGGTTGATTACATTCCCCAGGTAGTCCTGCGGCACCAGCACCGTCGCTTCGATAATGGGCTCGCGGATCTCCTCAATCTTGCTCACATCGGGCAGGTCCGCCGGATTGTCGATCTGGATCACGCCGCCGTCACTGGTCGCCACCTCGTAGATCACCGTGGGGGCGGTGGTAATCAGATCCAGGTCGTATTCCCGTTCCAGGCGCTCCTGCACGATCTCCATGTGCAGCATACCGAGAAAACCGCAGCGGAAGCCGAAACCGAGGGCCTGGGAGGTCTCCGGCTCAAAATGGAGTGCCGCGTCGTTGAGCTTGAGCTTCTGCAGCGCCTCCCGCAGATCCTCGTAGTCATCGGAACCCACTGGATAAAGCCCGGCGAACACCCGCGGCTTCATCTCTTCGAATCCGGGCAGAGGCCCTGCCGCCTTGCGGTCCGCCAGGGTGATGGTATCGCCCACCGGCGCGCCGTCGATCTCCTTGATCCCGGCGATAACGAATCCCACCTCGCCGGTCCCCAACTGGTTTTTGGCAAGCTGTTTCGGAGTGAACACGCCCACCTTCTCCACCTGGAAGGTGCGCCCGGTGGACATGATCTGGATCTTGTCCTTGGTGCGAATAACGCCGTTCATCACCCGGATCAGGGAGATCACCCCCACATAACTGTCAAACCAGGAGTCGATAATCAGCGCCTGCAGGGGGGCTGATTCATCACCTTGGGGAGGCGGCACCTTTTCCACCAATTTTTCCAAAAGCTCAGGGATACCGATCCCGGTCTTGGCGCTTACCCGCAGGGCGTCTTCCGCCTCCAGGCCGATGATCTCCTCAATCTCGGTGATCACCCGTTCCGGATCGGCGGCCGGGAGATCGATCTTGTTCAATACCGGCAGCACCTCCAGACCCTGTTCGATGGCGGTATAGCAGTTGGCCACGCTCTGCGCCTCCACGCCCTGGGCCGCGTCCACCACCAGCAACGCGCCCTCGCAGGCGGCCAGGGAGCGGGACACCTCATAGGAGAAGTCCACATGTCCAGGGGTGTCGATAAAGTTGAGCTGGTAGTGCTGGCCGTCCATGGCGACATAGTCGAGGGTAACGCTCTGCGCCTTGATGGTGATGCCACGCTCGCGCTCCAGGTCCATGGAGTCGAGGACCTGTTCCGCCATCTCCCGTTCCGTCAGCCCGCCGCAGACCTGGATAAAGCGGTCGGCGATGGTGGACTTCCCGTGGTCGATATGGGCGATGATGGAGAAATTGCGGATCTTTTGCAGGTTGCTCATGAATGAAAAAAACGGAACTTTTCACCGGAAAAGTCCCGTTCGTAAACTTTATGCCAATGGTTTATCGCCGGCTTGCCGACCGGCCTCGCTATGGCTGCGTATCATACTCCATTTCCGGAGCCGCTTAAATAATCCCGCACCTGCCTCTCATCGAGGAAAAACCCGCTGATCTCCCGCCCGTCCTCCGTCTCCAGCACGGGGATACGCATTCCATACTGCTCCCGGCAATCCGGATTGGCATCCACGTCCACCAGCTCCAGCCGGAACGGGTGTTCCATCCGCACCCGTTCCAGCTGTTGCAGCATATCCTCACAAAGGTGACAGCCCGCCCGCTGGTATAGCCGAAGTAGCGGCCCGCTCATTCCTCCGGCACATGCAGGGCCAGGAATCGGGGACCCACCTTGCGGGCCACCAGCACCGGGACCGTCTTGCCCTTGGGCAGTTTTTTCACCATCTCACGGAACTCCCGGGCGTTGTTCACCGGCTGATTATTGATCATCTGGATCACGTCGCCGCGCCGGATCCCGGCGTCGAACGCCGGACCGGGTCCCACGTTCCATACCAAGGCCCCGCCTCCACGCAGATCCAGCTTTTCACGGGTCTCGCTGGTCAGGTCCTTCACCACCAGCCCCAGGTTTTCAGTTGGCGCCTTGTCCGGGTGACTCTGCTGACTAAGCGCCGTCTCGTCGTCCTGGGGCAGTTCGCCAATCTCCACATGGACGGTCTTTTTGGCGCCCTGGCGCAGGATCAGCAGCTTGGCCTTTTTGCCCACCTCGCTGGCCCCCACCAGAGGCGGCAGCTGCGAGGAGTTGACCAGCCTTTCGCCGTTGTACTCCAGGATTACATCCCCGGGCTGCAGGCCCGCCTTCTCACCCGGGCTGTCGGGGACAATCTTGGCCACCAGCGCGCCCTGCGGATGTTGCATGCCGAATGACCCGGCGAGTTCGCGCGGTACATTCTGAATCAGCACCCCCAGCCAGCCCCGGCTCACATGACCCTTGGTCCGCAATTGATCGGCCACATTCATGGCCACTTCGATGGGGATGGCGAAGGAGAGGCCCATGTAGCCGCCGTTGCGGCTGTAGATCTGGGAGTTGATCCCGACCACCTCGCCGTCCAGATTGAACAGCGGACCGCCCGAGTTGCCGGGGTTGATAGCCACGTCGGTCTGGATAAAGGGCACATAGTTCTCGCGCGGCAGGTTGCGGCCCTTGGCGCTCACGATGCCCTGCGTGACCGAGTGGTCGAACCCGAACGGCGAGCCGATGGCCAGCACCCACTCACCCACCTTGAGTTCGCGGGACTTGCCGATCTTTACGATGGGTAGATTCTTAGCGTCGATCTTGATCAGCGCCGTATCGCTCTGTTTATCGGAACCGATCACCTCGGCCTCGAACTCGCGATGATCGCTGAGATAAACGATGATCTCATCGGCCTGGTCTATTACATGATGATTGGTCAATATGTAGCCGTCGGGGGAGATGATGAAGCCGGATCCCAGGGAGGTGGCGTCGTACTCTTTGCCCTCGCCTCCGAATTCATCGAAAAAGTGGCGAAACAGGTCATTGAAGGGACTGTCGTCGGGCATATCCGGAAGGCGGAAATCGCGCGGCATACGAAACTGTTGCTGCACCTGTTTCTTCTGTTTGGTGCTGATGTTTACCACCGCCGGGCTGTACTCTTCCACCAGGCCGGTAAAATCCGGCAGTCCGGAAGCGTGACTCCAGGATGCGAACAGCATCAACAGTAAAACGGAAACGGCAAGCTGCCTTGTTCTCATCACATGAGACATCCTCATCTACCACTCCTACTCGAAATTGATTGCTGAATGTTTTTTTAGGGGGTCATCCGGTCAATCGAGAAGTCGACCTTGACCTTGTCCGCATAGCGCAATATCACTGCCTGATAACGCTCATCGTGACTCAATCGCTCGGCAAAACGGCGCGACAGGTAGAGCCCCCCCGTCAGGCCAAATAGACCGCCCAGCATACTAAAAAGTTCCACACGGGCGGCGCCCATCCAACCGGCCGCGGCCTGGGCAAAAATAGCGGTTAGGATCATGGCGACGATAGGCACCAGATAAAACATGAGCGAGGCGTTGACCAGGGCCGATTCCTGCAGGCCCACCACCACGTTGTCGCCCGGCCCCGCGCCGATCGGATTCAATGCCTTGACCACCGAACGCTTGTTGCCGAACACCTTGGACAGGGCCGAGGTGCCGCACACCCCGGTGGCGGAACAACCGCCGCAGGCCGATTTGCGCTCCGTTTCCACGAAGGCAAATCCGTCGTCGTCACAACGGGTTATAACCGCGTTCTCTTCGATCATTGTTGCGACTGGGCCGTTTCGGTATTTCGCGTCACGCCACGCGCCAGCTCACGCACGGTTTGCGGCGGCACCTCGCCAACCACGGTGATCTGGTAATCCTCCAGCTTGAGACCGTATACGCTTACCGCCCCCATACGGGACTCGCCGATCAATCCCTGATCATCCTCGGCCTTCTCCACATAGATCGACAGGGTGGCAAGGCCGTCAGAGAAGACGAAATGATCAATGGTCTCGTCACTCCCGGCTACCGGTCGCTGGGCGTGGACATTCATGCGAAAGCCCCGCGGCAGATTCTGAAATAGCCACGGTCCGCCATCGTCGTCCTGTTTCATGCGGCGAGCCGGTTTCTTGAAAATCCAGGAAAAGTATTCGCCGCTGAACAAGCCTTCGCCGTCCTCATCATCGGCCTTCCGTTCCTCCGGGTTCACCCGCAGATCGGTGAACATGATCTGGGACACGGGACTACCCTCATCATCCAGCAGTTCCATCTGCAGCGGCAAGGCATGTTCCGCATCCAGGTAAAGCCGATGGCCGTAACGAAAGTTATCCTTGGGTATGATGACGATCACTTCGGCCCGGCGGCCGGCTACCCGCTCATCCGCCATCAGTTTGAAATCGTAATAGCTGGCGAGCTTCTCTGGATTGTTGGTCAGGGTCTCACTGATCCCCCGCCCGCCACTGCGCAGACCCGAGGACACCGAATGCAGATCAGGTAGAACACACACAATGGAGTCGTCGTCGCGCACCACTTCACGCGGCGTACCGTTAAGGGAAACCAGCCGTTCCTGCTCCTTTCCTCCCTCCTTGGCGCGATGCTCTACCCGCATGGACTCCAGTTGATTGTCGTGCAGATAGACAAAGGTGCCCTCATAGTTGAGGTGATGCATGGCCTGGCCCATCTTTTTCAGCATGCGGTAGACCTGGCTCTGGTCATCCGCGCCACCATGGGCCGTTACCGCAACAGACAGCAAGAGGGAGACCGAAAGAATACGCCGCATCATGATCTATAACTCAGCGGCTTACGTCGTAGCCCACGTAGGTGGCATAGGGGATAACCCCGCCGACCCCGCCGGGAGAGGCATATTCGCTGTGCTCCACCAGATAGCCGTTGAGTTTGGATTCGATAGCGGGCTGGGAGAGGTTCTTCCAGCGCGTACCGCCGCTACGGACGTACTGGACCGGCGGCGTCAGCGGACGCTCGGCCACCTGAAACGTCTCCCCGCCCCCGTCGATACCCGTGCCGGTCAGATAGGGCATGGTAACCACGGCGACCGCGGCGACCGAAGCGGCCAACCCGGCCCCGGCGGCCATGCGCAGCCAGCGTGAGTTCTCCTGGGACCTGGGTCTGGCCGCCGGCGGAGCGGCGATGATCGCCGGCTCCTGCGCCACCTGCGCCTGAACCCTGGCCGCCGTCTCGGAAACCCCGGCCTGGATCTTTTCGCCACGCATTACGTCACCGATCAGATGGTAGCGGCCCCACGTCTGCTGCAACTCCGCCCGATCCCGCAAGCGGGTAAGAACGGTTTCCGCCTCCCGTGCATTCAACTCATCGTCCAGCAGGGCGGAAATCTGTTCGCTGATCTTGTCACTCTCACTCATGGCGATACCTGAGACCTTAACAATTACCAAGTCCAATTCACCCCCGCTGCTACGGCTCCAGCAGCGGGGACAGCTTTTCATCAATGGCCGCACGCGCCCGGAATATCCGGGATCGCACGGTACCTACCGGGCACGACATGGCCCGGGCAATCTCTTCATAACTCAACCCTTCCAGCTCCCGCAGGGTGATGGCGGTGCGCAGATCGTCGGGAAGATCGTCGATCGCCTGGCGCACGGTATTCGCGATCTCCTCCTGGAGCAGGTTGTTCTCCGGGGTGGCATTTTCCGTCAGCCGGACACCGATATCCATCTGTTCCACGGTTTCCGCATCCAGGTCCGATGCGGGGGGACGGCGCCCTTGCGCCATCAGATGATTCTTGGCCGTGTTGATCGCAATGCGGTAAAGCCAGGTGTAGAAGGCACTGTCGCCACGGAACTTGGGCAGCGCGCGGTAGGCTTTGATAAAGGCTTCTTGCGTCACATCGAGCGTCTCACTCGGATTTCGGATATAGCGGGAGACCAGATTGGCCACTTTGTGCTGGTATTTCAGAACAAGAAGATCGAACGCCTTCTTGTCTCCCCGCTGCACCCGCGCAACTAATTCCTGGTCTACTTGCCGCTCGGCCATTCGGGCCCTCTCCCAGTCGGCGGCAAGTCCGCCCTTCTATTCACTCTGATTGACACTCTATTCATGGATTAGTTCGCGAAGGTTCATCAGCGGCAACAATAAATTAGCTTCGTGTTAACAAGCCCGAACCAACACTGGTTCTCGTATTCCGGGTTTTACGGTAGGATTCGTGCTGTTACAGCGCTATTTCACCGCCGTTAAAGGGTGGATTATGACCGGCGATTCGCTTTCCATCAATTCGGGCCTCTAAACAGCCCCCAGCAGTCAGGAAGTTATGGCCAACTCACTCCACTCAGGCATCAACCATGTGCACGATGTTTTAATCATCGGCAGCGGCGCCGCCGGTCTCAGTCTGGCCCTGCGCCTCCCCTCCACCTGCCATATCGCCGTGATCTCCAAGCTCAATCTTGCGGAAGGGAACACCTACTACGCCCAGGGAGGAATCTCCGCCGTTCTGGACGACGGCGACACCCTGGAATCCCATGTGGAGGACACCCTGAATGCCGGCGCCGGCCTGTGCCAGGAGGACACCGTCCGTCTGGTGGTGGAAAAAGGGCCGGAAAATATCGAGTGGCTGTTGGCCCAGGGCATGGAGTTCACCAAGGATGCACCGCCCGCGGACACGTTGCACCTCACCCGCGAGGGCGGTCACTCCCACCGCCGTGTGGCGCACGCCGCCGACGCCACCGGCCAGGTGCTGGAGACCACTCTAGAGCGGCAGGTCCTGGAGCGGAAGAACATCGAGATCTTCGAGGATCACATCGCCATCGACCTCATAACCAGCCAAAAGCTGGGACTGCCGGACAACCGCTGCCTGGGCGCCTATATCCTGAACCGTGAAACCGGGCATGTGGGGACCTTCCGCGCCCGTTTTGTGGTCCTGGCCACTGGCGGCGCCAGCAAGGTGTATCTCTACACCTCCAATCCCGATGTAGCCACCGGCGACGGTATCGCCATGGGGTGGCGGGCGGGCTGCCGGGTGGCCAACATGGAGTTCATCCAGTTTCACCCCACCTGCCTCTATCACCCCCACGCCAAGTCCTTCCTCATCACCGAGGCCCTGCGCGGAGAGGGTGGCCGCCTGCTGCGGCCGGACGGCAGCCGCTTCATGCCGAAATACGACGAGCGGGCGGAACTGGCGCCGCGCGACATCGTGGCCCGTGCCATCGACCATGAGATGAAGCGCCTTGGCGCGGACTGCGTCTTTCTGGACATCAGTTTCAAACCGGAATCCTTTATCCGGGAACACTTCCCCATGATCCACGCCACCTGCCTGGAGTTCGGGATCGACATCACCCGGGAACCGATCCCGGTGGTGCCCGCCGCCCACTACACCTGCGGTGGCATCATGACCGACCATCATGCCCGCACCGATATCCCCGGCCTCTACGCCATCGGCGAAACCGCCTATACCGGCCTGCACGGCGCCAACCGCATGGCCAGCAACTCCCTGCTGGAGTGCCTGGTGTTCGGCGAGATGGCGGCGGAGGACATCACGCAGCAACTGGCGCGCGCGCCTGTACCGCCGGAGATTCCGCCCTGGGACGAAAGCCGCGTCACCGATTCGGACGAAGAGGTGGTGGTATCCCACAACTGGGACGAACTGCGCCGTTTCATGTGGGACTACGTGGGGATCGTGCGCAGCAACAAACGTCTGGAACGCGCCGCCCGGCGCGTGAACCTGCTGCGCCATGAGATCGCCGAATACTATGGCAACTTCCGGGTCGGCAACGACCTGCTGGAACTGCGTAATCTGGTGGACGTGGCGGATCTGATCATCCAGTCGGCCCAGCGCCGGCGCGAAAGCCGGGGACTGCACTACACCATCGATTTCCCGCGCCGGGACGACCGGGTGCAGAACCGGCCCACGGTGCTCATTCCCGACAACTACTTCCCGGAATAGACTAGGGTTTTTTCAGTTTCAGTCTCGCGCTGAGCCGCCGGAAGAGTGAAGGTTCTATACAGTCCCTGGTCAGTATGGCGTGGCGGCGCCCCCCTTCGGGGAGGTTAAAGTTCAGGACCATCAGATCGGGATGAAGATAGCTGGATCCGTCCAGCACCGCTGGCCGCTCAATCCCGTCAGGCGAGGTGAGCGTCCACGTCCCCTCCCCGCTCCATTCCAGCGCCGTCACCGCCCGCCGCCCCTTACGCAACAGTTCCCGCCGCCAGTAGTGGACCAAGCTGCCCGCCAGCAGGAGGAGCAACACACAGGCCACAAGAATCGGGACGGGAAGAAAAGGCAGCAGTGCAGCCGCCCCACCATGGGTGAACAGCAGCATGGCGGCCAGGCGGGGGGAGCGGCCGGGGCGGATAGTGATTTTTTCGTTGTCTTTCCCTGACATGCCGGACACCCCTAGATAAAGTCCAACTCCTTCAGATAACGGAAGATCTTTCTGGCGCTGGCGGGCGGTTTTCCGTTCTCCTGCTCCTTTTTGGCGGCGCGCAAAAGCTGCCGCAGGTGCTGGCGGTCCGCATGGGGGCACTCCGCCAGCAGTTCCGCCAGCGCATCGTCCCCCTCTTCCAGCAGACGGTCACGCCAGCGCTCCAGTTGGTGAAAACGGCGGTTCTCTTCCATATGCCGGTTATCGATGCTGTCCAGCAATGCATGGATCGCATCCAGCTCCTCGTTACGCAGCAGCTTGGCGATGCGCCGGATATGGCGCCGCATGGCGTTGTGGCTCTTGATCCGCTTCGCCTCTTCCAGGGCGTCCAGCATGACTGGAGTCAGTGGCAGAGGTGCGCGTTGGGCCGGACTCATGCCGGTCAACCGCTCGGCGATCTTCTGCAACTCCAGCAGCTCGCGCTTGATCTGGCTCTTGCTGACCTCTTCCGATTCCAGGTTTTCAATCTCTTCTTGCATATCTTCGTGCATATCTTTGTGCTCAAGGCGCTGCTGAACAAGGCGGCTTGATTATACCGCTTCAAAATATTCGATTATCAGTTGCGGCTTTCGGCTCCCCATATACTCGTTCACATCCAGGCGAAACACCGCATGGATCTCCTCCACCCCGGCCGCCGGCTCCCGCTCGGCCTGATTGAAGGCGATACCGTCGATCACGGCCGCGCTGCCCGGGAACGCCAGCATCAGCTTCAGGTGTTTCTCCCCCACCACCCGGCTGCCCAGGATGCGTAGCCGATTGTCGAACTGCGGTTCCGGAAACGCCTGTCCCCAGGGGCCGCCGTTGCGCAACGCCTCCGCCAGCGGCAGCGAGCAATCGTCGCCTTCGAGGGGACCGTCGGAGTGGACCACCCCCTGCAGATCCTCTTCCGAAAGGTGTGCGCGCACCTCGACCGCCAGGGCCTGACGAAAGGCGTCCAGATCCTTCTCCCGCAGGCTCAACCCCGCCGCCATAGCATGGCCGCCGAACTTGCTCAACAGCTCCGGATGGCGGGCCGCCACCGCGTCCAGGGCGTCCCGGATATGGAGCCCAGCTATGGAGCGGGCGGAGCCTTTGATCATTCCATCGCCCGCCGGGGCAAAGGCGATGGCGGGACGGTGATAGCGCTCTTTCAGGCGCGCCGCCAAAATCCCGATCACCCCCTGATGCCACCCTTCACGATACACCGTTATCGCAAGGGGCAGCGCCTCCGCCTGGTCCAGAATATCCCCTTCCAGATCGGCCAGGGCCTGCTGTTTCATATCCGCTTCGATCTCCCGCCGCTGCCGGTTCAGGCGATCCAGCTCTCCCGCGATCCTTTCCGCCTCGGCGCTACAATCGGTCAATAGGCAGTCGATTCCCTGCGTCATATCCTCCAGCCGTCCGGCGGCGTTCAGCCGTGGGCCGACGGTGAAACCCAGGTCCGATGCGCTGGCCCTTTTATGGTTGCGTCCGGCCGCCTGAAATAGCGCCAGAATCCCGGGGCGGCAGCAACCCGCCTGGATGCGCTGCAACCCCTGATGGACCAGAATGCGATTGACGCGGTCCAGAGGCACCACATCCGCCACCGTACCCAGGGCCACCAGATCCAGCAGTTCCGCCAGGTTCGGCTCCGGAATCCCGAGCTGCTCGAACCAGCCCTGAGCCCGGAGATGGCTCCGAAGTCCCGCCATGACGTAGAAGATCACCCCCACCCCGGCCAGATTGGCGCCATCGAACGAGCCGTCCGTCACCAGTTGAGGATTGACCATCACATCCGCCGCCGGCAACCGCTCGCCAGGCAGGTGGTGATCGGTCACCAGGACCTTCACCCCCGCCTCCTTGGCCGCCGCCACCCCATCCAGACTGGAGATCCCGTTATCCACCGTGAGCAGAAGATCCGGGGCGTGTTTCAGCGCCTCGGCCACGATCTCCGGGGTAAGCCCATAGCCGTATTCAAAGCGGTTGGGCACCAGAAAATCCACCTTCTCACACCCCATGGCGCGCAGGGCGCGCACCGCCAGAGCGGAACTGGTGGCCCCGTCCGCGTCAAAATCACCGATGACCAGGATACGTCCGCCCTCTATCATCACGCTATGTATCAGCGCCGCGGCCTCCTCCACGCCGGGCAGTGCGGAAGGGGAAGGAAGACGGCTGAGTTCATAGTCCAGCTCATCGCCAGAGCGTACGCCACGCGCTGCATAGACCCGCCGCAACACCGGATGCAGGCCGGAAGGCAAACCCGCCGCGTCTCCAGAGGTCTGGTTTTGTATAATCTTTCTTCGTTCGTGCTGCACCATAAACAACCATCTGTGGAGGCCGGCGATTTCGCCCGGCTGACACCTTGAATGCAGCCGATGCTACAGGATATCAGATGCACAGAGTTACCAACTGGCCTTCGGCGCCCACCACCCCGTTACTGAACGAAGGGGAGATCCATGTCTGGCGCATCGACCTTGAGGACGCCGACGGCTCCCTTCACGGCCTGTTGTCCGCTGATGAACGGGAACGGGCGGATCGCATGGCGGACAAACTGCTGCGGAACCGCTTCATCCAGGCCCGGGGGGCCATGCGTTCCATCCTCGGCCGTTATCTGAACTTGCCTCCTGAGGCGATCGGGTTCCAGTACGGTAAACGGGGGAAGCCCTCCCTCGCGAGGACCGGATCAGGCCTGGGTTTCAATCTCACTCATTCACGGGGGTTGGCGCTATTGGCGCTCGGCCATGGCGAAATCGGCGTGGACCTGGAACCGGTCCGTAACCGCTCCAATCTACGCAAAATCGGTGAACGGGTATTTGCGGCATCGGTTCAGGAGGAGTTGAACCGCCTCCAGGGCGATGCCTTGCTGCAGGCGTTCTTCCGTCACTGGACCGCTCTGGAGGCGTGCGCGAAATACCAAGGTATCAGTCTTTTTGACCCCACCTCCCATTCCTCCTGCAAGACATGCCATTTCATCCCCGAGCAGGGTTGGATGGCCTGTATCGCCAGTGGAAAGCGGCTTCCCGATCCCGAACAGTGGGGTCTTTACCGCTTTTGACCGCGTTGACCGCGCCTCATGGAAATGGGCACCAAAACTCCGCTATCATGCACAGCTCAATAAGAAAACCATAGTAGCCGCAACTTCATGATCCCTTACAGCACCCTCAGGAAACCTGACCGTGGATAGCCTGCAGATCTTCCTGCTCGCGCTGATCCAGGGCCTGACCGAATTCCTGCCCATCTCCAGTTCCGCCCACCTGATCCTGATGCCCCATGTGCTGGGTTACGACGATCAGGGCCTGGCCTTCGACGTGGCGGTGCATCTCGGCTCCCTCACCGCGGTGATCATCTATTTCCGGCGGGAACTGGCCACCATGAGCCGCGACTGGGTCCGTTCCCTGGGCCGCCCGGAAGCGGCCACCGCCAACTCCCGCATGGCCTGGTTCATCCTC
>JBNKPL010000027.1:0-24212 GCA_050295355.1 Sedimenticolaceae bacterium | reverse complement strand
GGCTTGGACCACGAGGGAATGCTTCCCAGCTTCCTGACGATCACCGACGGCAAAACCCATGACATCACCGCCGCCAGGGCATTGCAGCTGCCGAAAGGCAGCATTGTGGTCATGGATCGCGGTTATACCGACTATGCTTGGTATAACCAACTGAATACCCAAGATATCTTCTTCGTGACCCGGTTGCGAAAAAATGCCCGCTACCGGGTCACCGAACGTCGCAGTGTGATCAAATCCAAGGGCCTGACCAGAAAAGCCCCGCGCGAAACGCGGGGCTTTTGCATTCAACCCCCCTCGACAGTCAAGACCCTGTGGTTGCCGAGGGAGTCGGGGTACTACATCTCATTAGGACGAGCAGCCTCCTCTACACCAAAGACCGTTTTCTATCGTCTGTCATTCGTGGGATGCGAGGACGCGTTCAGTGTGGCAGGCAACAGGTTGTCGTTTGCAAATATCCAAATTAATCCTTCTGAAATCAATAGAGTAGCATCACTTCGAAGCGGTCGGGTGAATTGTTCGACTAGATCCTAAAGGTGAATGAAAACACTTTCAGGTTTACGACGTGATTTTGGTAGACTCGCGTTGTAATCCTGCTTGTCATGGCGATAGCCGATAGCCACGGCCACATCACAGTGATATCCGTCCAGTTCGGGAGCGAATTCCTGACTTATTAACTGGGCGTCTATTCCTTCCATTGCGGTGGAATCGATTTGTAACCTAGCCAATGTGTGTAAGGCATTACCCAGTGCGATATATGTCTGCGCTCTGGTCCATATAGCGGTACTTCCAGATTCATCTGTATTGAGTTGGGCGAACATAAATGCGCCAAAACCATCTTCACGGTTTTCTGCTTGGAGACGGCCTTCAGCAATACTGTCATCGACAACCTCGGCAAAGTCATCACGTGAGTAGTGCGGATTATGCGCAAACAGGATGATATGAGAACAGTCAAGGATATGCGGCTGGTTGAATTGAAATTTTTCTGCAAAAGTCTGATTCATGCGCTCCTTAGCTTCCTGGCTTTCGAGGACGATAAATTTCCAGGGCTGGGAGTTAATCGATGAAGGTGACAGCCGAATCGCTTCGAGCAATATTGACATATCATCATTTGAAACCTTTTTTGTCGAATCGTATTGTTTGCACGTGTAACGCTGTTGCAAGTCCTGAATGATTGGATGAGTCATAGTTACTCCCTGGTTTTGTGAACATAAAGATACAGGGATTATGGTGATTGCAAACATAAATACAAGTACACACATAAATGTGTCATACTTACACAAAGTATACTATTGGATATTATCAATGAAACAGAAAGACCCTGGCTGTATGTTTAATTGTGCTGTCGAAGCATCAATCGAAGCCATCGGTGGAAAATGGAAAGGACTTATTCTGTATCACCTGGAGTCCACCAAACGCTTCAACGAATTACACCGGCTGATACCTAACATTACCCAACGCATGCTAACCAAACAATTGCGGGAGTTGGAAAAGGACGGGATCGTGCAACGCACGGTTTATGCAGAAGTGCCCCCCAGGGTTGAATACGACATGACAGATTTCGGCAGGACATTGCAGCCTGTTCTCACTGAGTTGGAAAAATGGGGAATCCAGTACCTGGAAAAACTTGCTGAACATCGGTCGGAAGCTTAAACGGAAATGTGGATCATCTGCGGCTGCCTTGGGAGTTCGAACTCATCCGCTTCGCGTACAGGTGGGTTAGGTTCTTCTCGATGACCTCGGGATCCTCGATGCAAGCAATGATCCGTACAACCCCGCCGCATGCGAGGGCTGCGGTTATTCTTCCTATCCGTTGAGCCGAAGAGGTAGTCTAAGAAAACAATGATTGAAGACTGGATGATTTCTATTCCACAAGGCGCCATTCGCTTGCGGGATGATCGAAAGAAGACTAGCTGGAGTTCTAAGATAGAACCGTTCTTGCTGAGTAAATACTTGATAACTCAGGAAGTCTATTCCGAAGTGATGTCATGCGCCCCTTCATCCTTCCGTGGCTTGAAAAAACCAGTGGAAACTGTTTCCTGGTTTGATGCTATCCGATTTTGTAATGTTCTCAGCGAACTATCCGGTCTTAAAAAACACTATCTGATAGATATTGATAGCGAATCGGTTGATCTGGTGAATAGTGCCGATGGCTACAGATTACCAACAGATGCGGAGTGGGAATATTCATGTAGGGCAAACTCGGGGGCCGTCCAATATGGAAAT
Source organism: Sedimenticolaceae bacterium (assembly GCA_050295355.1). Classification (GTDB taxonomy): domain Bacteria; phylum Pseudomonadota; class Gammaproteobacteria; order Chromatiales; family Chromatiaceae; genus CBFDBF01. The sequence continues at coordinate 21,989 of JBNKPL010000027.1, read as the reverse complement.
ATCGAAGACATTGCCTGGTATGAAGGGAATTCCAACGGCACCACACATGATGTCGGTTTGAAGCTGCCCAACGATTTTGGTCTGTTCGATATGCTAGGCAATGTCTGGGAGTGGTGTTGGGATCTGTATGATCCGGAAGTATACGGCTCATATCGTGTTTTTCGTGGCGGGGGATGGTCAGATGGAGCGCGGGGTTGTTTGGCATCCAATCGCAGGAGAAGTCATCCAACTTATACGGTTGACGACCTGGGTTTCAGGGTGGCAAGGTCGGCGTACTGAGACCTGAATCTGCCACTTGTGGGCCATGTCGGTAGGCCTCACTATAAAAGGAACCTGAATGATTAGATACCTGGTTACAACTTTTCGTACACCTCAGTTCGATCCAGCCGTAATTGAGGCACACTACGTTTTCCTGGATAGCCTCAGAGAGCGTGGGCAGCTTGAACTGGCTGGTCCGTTCACCGACAAGTCCGGGGGTGCCTATCTGATCAGGGCTGAGAATCTGGAGAAAGCTGAGGCCATAGCATTCAGCGATCCGGTGCACACGTCGAAGTCTTCGATTGTCACCGTTTACGAATGGGACGCAAAATAGGTACTGTACTCAACTTGAACAATACCGCTACGCCTCATTTGTGTAGCGTCTCAAATGTTCCCTGATGGCTTCAATAGAAAACTGAACAATCTATGCACAACTATCATTTAGCTCAAATCAATATTGCTCAAGCACGCGCATCAATGGATTCAGAGACGATGCAGGGGTTTGTTGATCGTCTCGATGAAATTAATGCTTTGGCTGACCGCTCTCCCGGCTTTATCTGGCGACTTCAAGCAGAGGAAGGCGATGCAACGTCAATCAGGGCCTTTGATGATCCCATGCTTATCGTGAACATGAGTGTCTGGGAGGACATTGAATCATTGAAGAGCTATGTCTACAAGTCCAACCATGTAGAGTTAATCCGGGACAGGGATGCATGGTTTAATAAAATCACAAGGGCACATCAGGCCCTATGGTGGGTTCCAGCCGGTCACATACCCGGTGTTCATGAAGGAAAAGATAAACTCGACCTTCTACAAGAGTACGGACCAACTGCAGAAGCATTTACTTTTGCAAAAGCTTTTCCCCAACCTTAATTCTCACCAACCATATATTCGCTTGCGCCGCACAAATTAACACGCGCCAAAATGGAAAGAAGTATATGAGAGAAAGTCTAAAAAAGAAGATTATTGAAGTATGTGATAAGAAGATTGCAAGTAAAGGCGAGGATGTCGGGGTTTCATTTTACGCATAGTGAGAAAGCGGATATATCGCAAGAGATTGATAAACACGAGCCTATCAACCAATTCCCGATCGAGCGCTTACGAGAAGTAATATCCAGGAATCAGGATGCTACGAACCGAGATTATAATCCGTGCTCATTGTGGCCAATACCAATCACTGAACTCCGGTTTGTCAACGCCCTTTTCGTGTGCATGGTGGCGACATTCGATCTGCATATCGCGCAGTTTCTCCTTGACGTGAGCTCCCGACACCTGCAAACCTTTTACACGGTTGATTACGTCGATGGCAAGACTGAAGCGGTCGATTTCATTTTCAATCGCCAATTCCAGGGGGGTATTGATATTGCCTTTCTCCTTGTACCCACGCACATGCAGGTTTCGGTGATTGGTGCGACGATATGCCAAACGATGGATCAACCAAGGATAGCCATGGAAGTTGAAAATAATCGGCTTGTCGGTGGTGAACAGGCTGTCGAAGTCACGATCGGACAAGCCGTGCGGGTGTTCGCCCTCTGACGTCATCCGAAACAGATCCACTACATTGACGAAACGTATCTTGAGCTCCGGGAAGTGTTCGCGTAACAGCGCCGTGGCAGCAAGCGCTTCCTTGGTTGGGATGTCACCGCAACCCACCATGACCACATCCGGCTCGCCACCCTGATCATTGCTTGCCCAGTCCCAGATGCCGAGGCCTTTGGTACAGTGTTTGACGGCACTGTCCATATCGAGATATTGAAGATGATTCTGCTTGTCGCACACGATGACGTTGATATCGTCATGGCTGCGCAGGCAATGATCGGCAGTTGATAGCAGGCAGTTGACATCCGGCGGCAGATAGATGCGTGTAACCTCCGGGTTTTTGTTGACGACCACATCGAGAAATCCGGGGTCCTGGTGGGTGAATCCGTTGTGATCCTGACGCCAGACCGTTGACGTAATTAGCAGGTTGATCGAGGCGATGCGTGCCCGCCAGGGGATCTCCTCGCAAATGGCCAGCCACTTTGCATGCTGGTTGTACATGGAGTCGATCACATGGACGAAGGCTTCATAGGTGGCGAAAAAGCCATGCCGGCCCGTTAGCACATAACCCTCGTACCAACCTTCCAGGGTATGCTCTGAGAGCATCTCCATCACCCGCCCGTCAGGTGAAAGTTCGCCCCCGTCGGAATCCTCCGGTAAGTATTCGGCCAACCAGAGCTTCTTGCTGACTTCGTAGATGGCGTCAAGTTTGTTGGATGTGTTCTCATCGGGACCGAAGACCCTGAAGTTGTGTGGATTTTTGCGCATGATGTCGCGCAGCATGGCACCCAGAGGTTTGGTGTTCATCGCGCTGACCGAAGCCGGTGCGGAAACCGCTTGTGCATATTCTTGAAAATCCGGCATACGCAGTTCTTTCCTGATTAACCCGCCATTGGCGTGGGGGTTGGCGCTCATACGCATGCTACCCTCCGGTGCCAATGCCTTAAGATCAGGTATCAGTCGTCCGTCGGTATCGAACAGCTCTTGTGGGCGATAGCTTCGCAACCAGGTTTCGAGTTGCTGCAGATGTGCTGAATTTTCATGAATTTTTGTGAGAGGTACCTGATGTGCGCGCCAGCATCCCTCGACCTTGTGCCCATCGACTTGCTCGGGCCCAGTCCAACCCTTGGGAGTCCGCAGCACGATCATGGGCCAGTAGGCTCGGGTGGCTTGACCCTTGTCACGGCTACTCCGTTGAATTGTCTGTATCTGTTCCATGCAACGATCGAGGGTTTCCGCCATGGTTTGGTGCATGGTTTCCGGATCACTGCCCTCGACAAAGTGCGGGATCCATCCATAGCCTTCGCACAGCTTGGAGAGTTCCTCTTTCGGAATTCGCGACAATAGCGTCGGGTTGTTTATTTTATAACCGTTCAAATGCAGGATCGGCAGCACGACCCCATCGCGGATCGGATTGAGAAACTTGCAGGAGTGCCAGGCTGTGGCTGCGGGACCGGTCTCCGCCTCGCCGTCACCCACTGCCACGACCACCAGCAGTTCCGGATTGTCGAATGCGGCGCCGAATGCATGTGAAAGTGAATATCCCAGCTCGCCGCCTTCATGGATCGATCCCGGTGTCTCTGGCGTACAATGGCTGCCAATACCGCCCGGAAAGGAGAACTGTTTGAAGAACCGACGCATGCCCTCCTCGTCTTCACTCTTGTCGGGGTAGACTTCGCTGTAGGTGCCCTCCAGATAGACCGGCGCCAACACCCCGGGAGCTCCATGTCCCGGGCCTGCCATGAAGATGGCCTGCTGCTGGCGTTTTTTTATAATGCGATTGATATGCACATATATAAAGGACAAGCCAGGGCTTGCCCCCCAGTGGCCGAGTAGCCGCTGTTTGATGTGCTCAAGCTTGAGTGGTTCGCGCAGAAGCGGATTATCCTGGAGGTAGATCATACCCGCCGCCAGATAGTTGCATGCGCGCCAGTAGGCGTCCATCAGCGCGAGTTCATTTGAATTCTTGGATGAGGATTGTATGGACTCATTTGCAGCTTTCACTATCCCTTCCTCCGATTTATTAATATGTTTGAAATTCCATTTTGCGGACGCAGTGAGCCTCACCCTTCCCGCCAACCGGGATCCGGGGTAAAAATCAGACCGGCCCAAGGCCCCGTGGTATCAACTGCCGAGACATCGGCGGGTTTCCCTGGCTATTGCCAATTCCTCGTCGGTGGGAACGACCAGGATCGCCGGTAGGGTTTGCGGGCGATTGATGCGTACCTTCCCCGCCGTATTGCGCATGGAGTCAATGCACAGACCAAAAGATCCGAGTCCGTCGCAGACTTCAGCCCTGAGAGCGGCGTCATGCTCACCTATACCCCCAGTAAAGACCAAGGCATCACATCCGTCGAGAACTGCCATATAGGCGCCGATGTATTTTCGCAATCGATGCACATAGATCTGTACGGCGAGTCGGGCATCGGCATCCGCCTGTCCTATGCGCTCTCTTATTTCTCGCATGTCCGACTCACCACATAATCCGCGCAACCCGGCGCGGCGATTCATCAACTCATCCACTTCGCTCGGCCGCATGCCGCCATACGCTTGCAGGTAGAGCGGCACAGAGGGATCGAGATCACCGCTGCGGCTGCCCATTACAAGGCCTTCAAGGGGGGTCATGCCCATGGATGTGTCGATGGGTAACCCGTATCGGATCGCGGCCGCGCTGGCACCGTTACCCAAGTGAAGTGTGATCAGTTTCAGACTCTCGAGCGGTTGCCGCAACACCTCTGCGGCCCTGGATGCCACATAGTGATGCGATATGCCGTGGAATCCATAACGCCGCACCTGCAGTTCATCCGCCAGCTCCCTGGGCAGCGCATAGCGCCATGCATATTCAGGCAGTGAATGGAAATAGCCCGTATCGAATACGGCGACCTGTGGAGTTTTTGCAGTCAGCTCGAGAACCGTCTCGATACCCTGCAGACAAACAGGATTATGAAGCGGGGCCAACTGATTGAAACTACGTATCCGTTCGAGCACATCTCTATCGATAAGCGTGGCCTGATGAAAATCGACACCGCCGTGGACGACCCGGTGGCCTATGCCATCGATTCGAAACTGACTCAGTAGGGAACCGAGAACCTGCCTGACAACCTGTTCATGCTCGCTGCTCCCTCCCCTGCCGTTATCAAGGCCATTGAAAACTCCACGCTGCAGTTCCCGCTCATCCACTTGATCGAACAGCGCATACTTGATCGAGGAGCTTCCGGAGTTGATGACAAGTATGGCCATGGCGGGGAGTGAACATTACCGGGTTTGAGTCGGTACGATTACATGCAGTACCTGAATTCTTGTTTCCATGGGGCGTTTTTGCTCCATGGCCCAATTTGTCGTCTTCCTGCATCGATTATCCAATCGATAATTAATTTTCCTTCGTTAGATTTTGACTATTTCTGATTTAAGCCAAATCAGCTGAAAGCGAAACGCATTCGACACCTTGCACTGCTTTGGGTGAATTTCTGTTGTGACCTTTGGTTATCAATATAGGACACCCACAAGGATATCTCTCTATATAATATTCATATGACTTCTTATTGACGCCCTCCCCTATAGTGTTTGTTGCCAAGTGGACACATACGAAAACAAAGCCGCCTTGTTCCAGGCATTGTCCTGTGATGCCGGCGGCCTGAGTTCGGCCAAGGCAAAGGCGCGCAAAAAGCGCTACGGCAGCAACGAGATCCGTTTCCATCGGGCACGTTCCCCGCTGCGCATGCTGCTGGAGGAGTTTCTTGCCCTGTTCCCACTGTTGTTGCTGGCCTCCTCGATACTCTCTTGGGTCGCCCATTATATGCTGCCTGACCAAGGCTATGAGCTCATCGCGGTGGCGTTGTTGGTGGTGGTGTTGCTGAACGCGCTGGTCTCATTCATTCAGAACTACAAGGTCGAGAAAATGATGATCTCATTTCTCGATTACATCCCGCGAGAAGTGGTGCTGCTGCGCGACGGTGAAAAAATCCTGACGGATGCCAAGGAGGTGGTACCCGGTGATGTCATATTCGTCCAGGAAGGCGACAAGATTTGTGCCGACGGGGTCATCATCGAGTCCAGTCAGTTGCTGGTGGACGAGTCCATCATCACCGGCGAGTCCGAGCCCGTGACCAAGCAGGCGGCCGAGGAGAGGATAGATGCCGACATGCGGGCGGCATCCGGCGCCACCGTTATCAAGGGCCATGGGCGGATCCTGGTCACCCGGACCGGGCGTTCCACCCATATTGGCGCCATCTCCGAGCTGTCTCAGGGCGTGAAGCAGGATTACACACCCATGCAGAAGGAGCTGACCTACTTTGTGCGCAAGATTACCTACCTGGCCGTAGGTATCGGCCTGCTCTTTTTCGCCATTGGCTTCCTAATCGGCAATCCCCTGTGGACCAATCTGATCTTTGCCATCGGCATCATCGTGGCCAATGTGCCGGAAGGCCTGCTGCCGACGGTGACCCTGGCACTGACCCAGTCCTCGGTAAAAATGGGCAAGGAAAACGCCGTGGTCAAGCATATCCTGTCTGTGGAAACCTTAGGCAGTACCACGGTTATCTGTACCGACAAGACCGGCACCCTGACCCAAAACAAGCTGCACGTGGAAAGCCTCTTCGTGAACTTCCAGGAATTCGATGCGGATGATGTCCAGGCATTCGATGCCAACCCGGCCGCCGCCACCATGCTGGAGATCATGGCCTTGTGCAATGATGTCATTCGCACCAACGGGGATCGCGGCGAGTCGGTATTCCAGGGGGATCCCACCGAGGTGGCGCTGGCGGAATTCGCCAATATCCGTGCAGGTTTCGAGAGCTTGAATTCACACTTCGAGCTGCTGGACAGCCAGCCATTCGATGCGGAAAACAAATACATGTGGAGTCTCTATCATACCCGGGGCGATACCCGATACCTGACCGTCAAGGGGGCGCCGGATGTGATGATGGATCTGTGCGGCCGGGTACACCAGGGCGGCCAGGTTCGCGGCATGGGCGAGGAGGAGCGCCGCATGCTGATGCAGCAGGCCGACACTTACGCCAACCAGGGTCTGCGCCTGTTGACCCTGGCCTATCGCGAGGTCGACGACGAGGTCCGGATCGACAACCTGGTGTTTGTCGGTCACGTTGCCATGGTCGATCCGCCACGGCCGGAAGTGCCCGCCGCGGTCGAGGCATGCAAGAGCGCCGGCATCAGGATCATCGTCATCAGTGGCGACAAGGGTGAGACGGTCTCCTATATCGCCCGCAAGCTGGGTATCGTCACCACGCCCAAGGTGATTACCGGCGAGATGCTGGATGCCATGGACATGGAGGAGCTTGTCGCTACCCTCCAGGCCGGCGAAGTGGTGTTCGCGCGCATCGCACCCGAGCAGAAGTTGAGCATCGTCACCGCTCTCAAGGAGATGCAGGAAGTGGTGGCGGTGACCGGCGACGGCGTCAACGACGCACCAGCCCTCAAGCGGGCCGACATCGGTGTCGCCATGGGCAAGCGAGGCACCGACGTGGCCAAGGAGGCCTCGGACATCATCCTGCTGGACGACAACTTCGCCACCATCGTCAAGGCGATCGAAGAGGGGCGCGCCGTCTACGACAACATCAAGAAGTTCATCACCTATATCCTGACCAGCAACGTGCCGGAGATCCTGCCCTTCATCGCCTATGTGTTGTTCCCCATTCCGTTGCCCATCACGGTGATCCAGATCCTCTCCATCGACCTCATCACCGACATCCTGCCCGCCATCGGCCTGGGTAACGAGCCGCCCGAGGCCGATATCATGCGGCGTCCGCCGCGGCGCAGGGACGAGCGTCTGGTCAGCATCAAGACCTTTATCCGCAGCTACGGCGTGATCGGCCCGGCGGAGGCGCTGCTCTCCTTCGCGGCCTTCTTCCTGGTGCTGTGGCAGGGCGGCTGGGAGTGGGGCAGCAAGATGCCCGCCGATCCGCTACTCTACGGCCAGGCGTCGGCGGCCTTTCTCGCCGCCATCATCTTCTCCCAGGTGGGCAACGTCATGGCTTGCCGCACCAACCGCCAGAGCGCCACAGGCTACCTGATACAAAAGAATCGCTGGATCCATTGGGGCATTGCCGTGGAATTGGGGTTTATTGTGACCGTGATCTACATCCCCGCCCTTCAGCCGCTGTTCAATACCGCCCCGCTGGCGGCCTGGAGCTGGCTGCTGATCCTGTCGGCGCCGCCGCTCATCTTCGCCATCGAAGAGATCAGGAAGCGGCTTGTGCGGCGGGGTTGGGAGTGGCTTGCGACCTAAAACAGCCGTTGAAAATGGCTGCAATATGCGACAAGCTGGCTGCGGGTGTCTGCGTAATGGTTTAGCGCCGTTTGCCGCAGCACGCCGTATGGGGATATTTGTTTGCTCAAGCGTAAGGGTGGCTGTAGTTGTTTATACCGCTTGCGGCAAAGGGTGTTGCCCTCTTTGTTTGCCGATATTTTCTAAAGGGACAATCATGGCCGGCGAGTCTACTCTGGAAAGCATTCTGAACCGTCTGGTGAAGCAGCAGATGGTGGACGCCGAGAGGGCCGGCATGGTCTCCAGTTTTGTATCGGACAAGCGGCGCAAACAGCTTTATCCCCTGGAGATCATCGCCGAGTGTCAGTGGGAAAATAAGAAGCGTCCCGGGCAGATGCTGACACTGGATGTGCTTACCGATTGGCTGGCGGAAGAGAGCGGGCTGCCGAGGTTTCATTTTGATCCCCTGAAGATGGATGTGGCCTCCTGCACCAGCCTGATGACCTATGCCTATGCGTCCAGGTTCAAAATTCTGCCGGTCAAAGTAACGGACCGCGACGTGACCGTGGCGGTAGCGGATCCGTACAATACCGAGTGGCTGGATGAGATCCAGCGCATCGCCAACAGAACCATCCACCGGGTGCTGGCCAATCCGGCGCAACTGAAATCCTACCTGCTTGAGTTTTACAGCATCAGCAGGGCCATGGATAAGGCGGGGCTGAATCGGCCGGACCAGGCGGGCGGCATCCAGAATCTGGAACAGCTGTTTGAACTGGAAAAAGCGGGTTCGCTGGATGCGGATAATCAGCACATCATCAGCATCGTGGATTGGCTGCTGCAGTACGCCTTCTCCCAGCGCGCCAGCGACATCCATCTTGAGCCGCGGCGCGCGCAGGGCAATGTACGCTTCCGTATCGACGGGGTGATGCATCAGGTATATGAGATTCCGGCCAATATCACCGCCGCCGTGATCAGCCGGATCAAAATCATGGGCCGTCTCGATGTGGCGGAAAAACGGCGGCCGCAGGATGGCCGCATCAAGACGGTTACCCCGGAAGGCAAGGAGATCGAGATGCGTGTCTCCAGCATGCCCACCGCCTTCGGGGAGAAGCTGGTGCTGCGCATCTTCGATCCGGAGGTTCTGTTGCGCGACTATGCCGGCCTCGGTTTCGGGAGAAAGGATGCCGAGGCCTGGAACAGCATGATACGCCAGCCCCATGGCATTATTCTGGTCACCGGACCCACCGGATCGGGTAAGACCACCACCCTCTATACCACGCTGAAACATCTGGCGGTGCCGGAGGTGAACGTCTGCACCGTGGAAGACCCCATCGAGCAGGTTGAGCCCAGCTTCAATCAGATGCAGGTGCAGCACAATATCGGGCTGGATTTCGCCGCCGGGATAAGAACCCTGCTGCGGCAGGACCCGGACATTATCATGGTCGGTGAGATCCGGGACCTGGAGACCGCGGAGATGGCGGTGCAGGCCGCGTTGACCGGTCACCTGGTGTTGTCCACCCTGCATACCAATGATGCCCCCTCCGCCATTGCCCGCCTGCTGGAGATCGGCGTGCCCTCCTATCTGATTAGCGCCACCGTGCTTGGGGTGGTGGCTCAGCGTCTGGTGCGCACCCTCTGTCCGCACTGCAAAAAACAGGTGGAGACGGATACGGGTCAGTGGCAATCCCTGATCCGGCCCTATACCGCCAAAATACCCAGGGCCATTTATGAGGCCGAGGGATGCCTGGAGTGCCGGCAGACCGGCTTTCTGGGCCGCAAAGGCATCTATGAAATGCTGCTGTTGTCCGATGAGCTGAAACAGCAGATTACGGATGATTTCGATCTGCTCAAATTCCGCAAACTGGCGTTGAAAAAAGGCATGCAGCCGTTGAATCTCGCGGGCGCGCAGAAGGTGGCCGCGGGTTTAACCACGATCAATGAAGTGCTGAAGGTGGCGCCGCCGCGTTTCCAGGCCTAGGACCCGGCATGGCACGTCCGGCTTGAAAAAGCGCCTGACTTGGACGACTCTTTAGGAAAGGCCTGGGGCTTGCGCGGTTATTAAGGAATAGAAGGGGCCGCGCCGGGGGGATATAACCGGATACCAGCGGATTGGCCGGCGGAGTTGCTAACACGCCGCATCCGTCCGCGGCAATGGATTCAAGTCACACTAAATTCATAACCATACGATAGTCGGCAGATTGCATGGTCTGCGCGCACATTACACTCAAACGGGAGGAGTCATGCCTAATCGTATTTCCATACCCGCAGTTGCCGTATTCTTGCTGTTGTTGTTCAGCCCGTTTTCCATGGCCCAGGAGAAGGCGATCCTGGTGCTGGATGCGTCGGGCAGTATGTGGGGGCAGATCGACGGCAAGGCCAAGATCACCATCGCCAGGGATGTCATCGCCGGGGTGGTGAAGGATTGGAACCGGGAGAATGAGCTCGGTCTGATCACCTATGGTCACCGCAGCAAGGGGGACTGCCAGGACATAGAGCAGCTGATCCCGGTGGGAGAGCTGGATGTGGAGGCCTTTAATAAGGCGGTGGGCGCGCTCAATCCAAAGGGCAAGACGCCGTTAACGGAGGCGGTGCGTATCGCGGCCAAGGAACTCAAATACACCGAAGACAAGGCGACGGTGATTCTGGTCAGCGACGGCAAGGAGACCTGTGAAGCCGATCCCTGCGCGGTGGCCAAGGAGCTGGATAAGCTGGGGGTGGATTTTACCACCCATGTGATCGGGTTCGATGTTTCCGATAAGGAGGGCCTAAGCCAGTTGAAGTGTCTTGCCGAGAACACCGGCGGAGTTTTTCTGACGGCCAAGGATGCCGGGGGTCTGCAGGAGGCGCTGGTGACGGCGGTGGAGAAGGTGGCGGAACCGGAGCCGCAGCCGGTAATCACCAAGGTCGATCCCGGGGCGCCGGTAAATATCAGGGTGCAGGCCATTGCGGCGGAGGGCGGCAAGCCCCTGGACGGCACCTGGTTTGGGGTCTATCGGCAGGAGCCGGATCAGACCGGAAAGATCCAGCGGGTGAAGGTGACCAACTCCGGGTATACATCAGAAGCACAGTTCACTATCAAGCCGGGTGAATACATCTTCTATGCCGAAAAGGGCGCCTCCAAGACCGAACAGCTGATCAAGGTCGAAGGGGGTAAGGGCGCCAGTATTGTATTGGTATTTAATTCCGGCTGGTTGCGCTCCACCGCGATCGCGGCGGCGGGCGGCAAGCCGTTGGGCGGCACCTGGTTCGGGGTATACCGGGAAGAGACCGACGAGACCGGCCGGGCCAAGCGGGTCAAGCACACCAACTCCGGCTATACCGCCGAGGGTGACTTCTTCGTGCCGGCGGGGGAGTACATCCTCTATGCCGAGCGCGGCGCCTCCAAGACGGAGATCCCCGTTACGGTGGAGGCGGGCAAGGGCAAGGATGAGCAGCTGGTGTTCAACTCCGGCTGGCTGCGCTCCACCGCGCTGGCGGCGGCCGGTGGCAAACCTGTGGGTGGCACCTGGTTCGGGGTCTACCGGGAAGAGACCGACGCGACCGGCAAGAGCAAGCGGGTCAAGCACACCAACTCCGGCTATACCACCGAGGGCGATTTCTTCGTGCCCGCGGGTGACTATATCCTCTACGCCGAGCGCGGCGCCTCCAAGACCGAAATGCCCGTTACGGTGGAGGCGGGCAAGGGTAAGGACGAGCAACTGGTGTTCAACTCCGGCTGGCTGCGTTCCACCGCGGTGGCGGCGGCCGGTGGTGAGCCGCTCGGGGGTGTCTGGTTTGGGGTCTACCGGGAAGAGACCGATGACACCGGCAAGAGCGCAAGGGTCAAGCACACCAACTCCGGCTATACCAAAGAGGGTGATTTCTTTGTCCCGGCCGGGGAGTACATCCTCTATGGTGAACACGGCGCCTCCAAGACCGAGCGGCCCGTGCTGGTGGAGGCCGGAAAAGGCAAGGATGAACAGCTGATATTCAACTCCGGCTGGGTAAAATTGACCGGGGTGGGTGCGCAAGGCGGTCAGCCCATGGATGGCGTCTGGTTTGGGGCCTATAAGGAGGTGGCCGACGACTCAGGCAAGGCCCAGCGGATCAAGCATACCAACTCGGGCTACACCAAGGAGGCGAGCTTCTTTATGCCTGCCGGCGAGTATATTTTGTATGGGGAGAAGGAAGGGCATAAGGGCGAGCGGAAGATGGCCGTAGAGCCGGGCAAATCGATGGATGTGCAGATCATTATCGATCAGCCCAAGTGATTGGGCGCGCCATGGGTCCTGAATGAATTAACCCGGCGCGGGGGAAGTTTTTCACCTCCGCGCCGTTTTCTTTGCCTCACAGGCAAAACCGCCGGATGAGCTGTTGCAGCAGGTCAATGGTTGGCTGCAGCCGCGCCAGGACGAGATATTCGTCGGGCTGATGCGCCTGATCGATGTCGCCCGGCCCCAGGATCAAGGTCTCCATTCCCAGTTCGGTCAGGTAGGGTCCCTCGGTGCAGAAGGCGACCGCCTCGCTGTCATGGCCGGTGAGCCGTTCCGCCGCTTCGATGATTGCCGAGCTGCGTGGCGTGTGCATCGGCGGCGTGCCGTGAAACAGCGGCAGCACCTCCCACGCCAATCCGCTTTCACCCAGCAGCCGTTGCAGGCGCCGGTTGAGGACGGCGCGCAGTTCATCCAGTTCCATGCCGGGCAACGGGCGCAGGTCCAGGTGCAGCTCGCAGTGGCCGCAGATCCGGTTGGGATTGTCGCCGCCGTGGATATGGCCGAGATTGAGGGTCGGCATCGGCACGCTAAAATGCGGATCGCGGTGTCTCTGCTGCAACTCGCTGCGCCAGGCGAGCAGATCGCCGATGACCTGATGCATCCCTTCCAGGGCGCTGACCCCCAGCGCGGGATCGCTGGAGTGGCCGGAACGGCCGGTCAGCCGCACCGCCTCCATCATGATCCCCTTGTGCGCATTCACCGGGCGCAGGCCGGTCGGTTCGCCGATTACCGCATAGCGCGCCTTGGGTCTGCCCAGCTCCACCAGCGCCGTGGCGCCGTCCATGGAGCTCTCCTCGTCGGCGGTGGCCAGGATAATCAGCGGCTGTTGAAGTTGCGCCGCTTCGAAGCCGCGCGCCGCCTCAATGGCCAGGGCGAAAAAGCCCTTCATGTCCGAAGTGCCGAGACCGTACAGCCGGTTTTGCGCCTCGGTTAATTTGAACGGGTCGTGATTCCAGCGGCCTTCGTCGTAGGGAACCGTATCGGTATGTCCCGCCAGGACCAGTCCGCCCGGCCCCGTTCCCAGGGTGGCGATCAGGTTGGCCTTGTGCGGCTGGCCCGGCAGCGGCTGAATCTCAACGGCAAAACCGAGTCTTTCCAGCCAGCCGGCCAGAAGATCAATCACCTGCCGGTTGCTGGTGTCGAACTCGGGGCTCACGCTGCTCATCGACGGGGCGGCGATGAGCGAGGAGAGCATTTCCATCACTGTGGGGGCGCTGTGGATCATGGGGTGATTCTGCGGGCCGGGGGTGATTTTTTGCAAGGGGAAGATGGCTCCTCGCCAAACCTTGCTTTTGGGTACCCAAAACCCCTGGCGCGGCGTTCGCGCGAATGCTAGATTTTCGGCGTCTGTTCAGACTTCTCCCTCACGGAGGGTGACTCATGATCCGTAAGGCCACCTTGCAGGACCTTGATGCGCTGTTGGCGCTGGAGGACCGCAGCTTCGACACCGACCGGCTCTCGCGCCGCAGTTTCCGCCACCTTCTGACCAAGGCCAACGCGGCTACCGTGATAGAGGAGCGCGACGGAGAGCTGGCCGGTTACGCCACGGTGCTGTTTAACTCTGGCACCTCTCTGGCGCGGCTCTATTCCATCGCCGTCGATGTCCGCTTTCAGGGGCGGGGTGTGGGCCGCGTCCTGGTCGGGGCGGCGGAACAGGCCGCCGTGGAGGGGGAGTGCGTGGTGCTGCGGCTGGAGGTGCGGCGCGACAATACGGCGTCGCTGGCGCTGTTTCGCAAGCTGGGTTACCGCGAGTTCGGCAGCTATCAGGATTATTACGAGGATCACATGGAGGCGCTGCGTTTCGAGAAGGAACTGGTGCCGCACCTCAGTCCGGACATGGCCAGGGTTCCCTACTACCGGCAGACCCTGGACTTTACCTGCGGCCCGGCGGCGCTGCTGATGGCGATGCACAGCCTGGATGCGTCGATTTCCTTTGTGCGCACGCAGGAGATCCAGTTATGGCGTGAATCCACAACGGTGTTCATGACCGCCGGACACGGTGGCTGCGGACCGCATGGTCTGGCGCTGGCCGCGTGGCATCGCGGTTTTGCGGTGGAGATGTTCCTCAGTGAAGAGGGCGCGCTGTTTATCGATTCGGTGCGCAGCGAAGAGAAAAAGGAGGTGATGGCGCTGGTGCATGAACAGTTCGAGCAGGAGGTGACCGAGGCCGGCATTAGCGTCAACTATCGTCAACTGGAGATGGACGAGATGCGCGAGGCCTTTGCCGAAGGCGGCATCCCGGTGGTATTGATCAGCTCCTACCGCATCTATCGCGAAAAATTCCCCCACTGGGTGGTGGTGACCGGTTTTGATGATCGTTATGTCTATGTCCACGACCCGTACGTGGATGATGAGAAGGGCAAGAGCGAAGTGGATTGTATGAACATGCCGTTGCTGCAGAAGGATTTTGCGCGCATGGCCCGCTATGGCAAGTCAGGGTTGCGGGCGGCGCTGATTATTTATAAACGCAAGGGCGGCCGACGCGGATCTTTAAATTGAGAATCGTCGCCTGTATAAAAAAAGCCCGGAACCTTGCGGTCCCGGGCTTGCGTGCAGCACCATGGATACGGTGCGTGCTTCTCCCCTTATGATGCCTTGGCGATCGACTCCACGGGGATAATCACCCCGTTATTTTCATAGTCAGGGATCTGGTCAAAGTTGAGGTAGCGGTACAGCTCCCCGGCGTTGGGGTCGATCTTGTCTTTGGCCACCGCCAGGTACTCTTCCGGGGTGGGGATCTTGCCCAGCATGGCGCACACCGCGGCCACCTCGGCGGAGCCCAGGTAGACCCGGGCGTCCTTACCCATGCGGTTGTCGAAGTTACGGGTGGAGGTGGAGAACACCGTCACACCGTCGCGTACCCGCGCCTGGTTGCCCATGCACAGGGAACAGCCGGGGATTTCGGTGCGGGCGCCCGCCTTGCCGAAGATGCTGTAGATGCCCTCTTCGATGAGCTGCTGCTCATCCATGCGGGTGGGTGGCACCACCCACATGCGGCCCTGCACCGCCGGCTGGCCGTCCAGCACCTTGGCGGCGGCGCGGAAGTGGCCGATGTTGGTCATGCAGGAGCCGAGGAACACCTCGTCGATCTTGTCGCCCGCCACTTCGGACAGCAGCTTCACGTCGTCCGGGTCGTTGGGACAGCAGACGATGGGCTCCTTGATCTCGTTGAGGTCGATCTCGATGATCTCCTTATATTCGGCGTCGGCATCCGGCTCCAGCAGTTGCGGATCGGCCAGCCAGGCCTCCATGTCGTCGATGCGTTTCTGGATGGTCTCTGGGTCGTTGTAACCGCGCTTGATCATGTTCTTCAGCAGGGTCACGTTGGAACGCACGAACTCGATCACCGGCTCCTTGTTCAGACGCACGGTACAGGCGGCGGCGGAACGTTCGGCGGAGGCGTCGGCCAGTTCGAAGGCCTGTTCCACCTTCAGGTCGGGCAACCCTTCCATCTCCAGGATGGTGCCGGCGTAGACGTTCTTCTTGCCCTTCTTCTCCACCGTGAGCTGACCGCGCTGGATGGCCACCCAGGGAATGGCGTTGACGATGTCACGCAGGGTGATGCCGGGCTGCAGTTCGCCCTTGAAGCGCACCAGCACCGACTCGGGCATTACCAGCGGCATGGAGCCGGTGGCGGCGGCGAAGGCCACCAGGCCGGAACCGGCCGGGAAGGAGATGCCGATGGGGAAACGGGTGTGGGAGTCGCCGCCCGTGCCCACGGTGTCCGGCAGACAGAAACGGTTCAGCCAGGAGTGGATTACGCCGTCGCCCACGCGCAGGGCCACGCCCTTGCGGTCCTCGAAGAACTTGCCGAGGGTGGCGTGGGTGACGATGTCCACCGACTTGGGATAGGCCGCGGTGTGGCAGAAGGACTGCACGGTGAAATCGGCGGAGAAGCCGAGGCAGGCCAGCTCCTTGATCTCGTCGCGGGTCATGGGGCCGGTGGTGTCCTGGGAGCCCACGGTGGTCATCTTCGGTTCGCAGTACTCGCCGGGGCGCACGCCCGCCTTGCCCACCGCCTTGCCCACCATCTTCTGGGCCAGGGTGTAGCCCTTGCCGCTGTCGGCGGGCTGGTCGGGATCGGTGAACAGATTGATGGGACCCATGCCCAGGGCCTCGCGGGCCTGGGCGGTGAGGCCGCGGCCGATGATCAGGTTCACACGGCCACCCGCGCGCACCTCGTCGGCCAGGGTGTTGGGGGAGAGCTTGAACTCGGTGACCACCGCGCCGTCACGGCTGATGGTGCCGTTGCTGGTGTTGATGGTGATGACGTCGCCGCTGTTGAGGCCGGTGACGTCGCACTGGATCGGCAGCATGCCCGAGTCTTCCGCGGTGTTGAAGAAGATCGGCGCGATGGTGCCGCCGATCACCACGCCGCCCGTGCGTTTGCCCGGGACGTAGGGGATGTCGTTGCCCGTGTGCCAGATCACGGAGTTGGCGGCGGATTTGCGGGAAGAGCCGGTGCCCACCACGTCGCCCACGTAGGCGACCGGGTGACCCTTCTTCTTCAGCTCCAGCAGCTGTTCCAGGCCGCCGGGCATGCGGTTCACCAGCATGGCGTTGGCGTGCACGGGAATGTCGGGACGGCTCCACGCCTCGGAGGCGGGGGAGAGGTCGTCGGTGTTGGTCTCACCCTCTACCTTGAATACGGTGACGGTGACCTCTTCCGGCATTTCGTCGCGGGAGGTGAACCAGGTGGCGTTGGCCCAGTTCTCCATTACCTGTTTGGCGGCGGCGTTGCTCTGCGCCTTGTCGGCCACAACCTTGAACATGTCGTAGACCAGCAGGGTGTTGCTCAGGGCCTGTACGGCGGTGTCGGCCAGTTCGGCGTCGTCCAGCAGATCCACCAGCGGGGCCACGTTGTAACCGCCGATCATGGTGCCCAGCAGTTGGGCCGCCTCTTTGCGGTCGATCAGCGGACAGGAAACGCTGCCCTTTGCCACCTCGGCCAGGAACTCCGCCTTTACCTTGGAGGCGTCGTCCACGCCGGGCGGAACCTGGTTGACCAGCAGGTCTTTGACGGTCTCCTCTTCGCCCGCGGGCGGGTTCTTCAGCAGCTCTACCAGCTGCGCGGTCTGTTCCGCGTTCAGCGGCAGCGGGGGGACGCCCTCTTTGGCGCGCTCCGCGACGTGTTGGCGATAGGCTTCGAGCATGAAAGTTCTCCTTCAAAATGGTGTGAACGTTCCGCACGTATTAGATACGGCAATAATGAAAATTGAACGTCGGAGTATATCCCAAACCCTTCATAGGGAAACTCACCCATTGGATATGGGTTGTGCGCGGGAAGCGTTCAAAAAACCTATATGGGGCAGCGAGTTAAATGATCCGGTCGTTCAGGATTAAAAATTACGATACTGGTTTGAGCGGTGTTAACTCGATATCTGGCGATTCTGTTTCAGTGTAATTGTTGGCGGCATGCTCAGGTAGGCAGAAGCTATTATTAGGAGGTGAGTGAGGAATCCCATGCCCTGCCGGATTTTGATACTGCTGCTCATGCCCTGACGGGGGATGAGGTCTGTGCATTTCTGTCCTCACCAACCTCGGGTCTCACCTTCTCTGAAGCCAGGGCCCGGCTCCAGCGCTATGGTCCCAACGCCCTGCCGCGGGCCAGACCGCCCGGTATGGTGCGGATCTTTCTGCGCCAGTTCGCCAGTCCCCTGATTTATGTGCTGGTGCTGGCGGCCCTGGTCTCGTTGCTGATTCAGGAGTGGCACGACGCCGGCTTTATCGCCGCCGTGCTGCTGGTCAACGCGATCATCGGCGCCATACAGGAGTACTCCGCCCAGCGCGCCGCCTCCGCATTGAATCAGTTGGTCACCGCCCACTGCCGGGTATTGCGCGAGGGGGATGCCTATGAGATCGACGCCGAGACCCTGGTGCCGGGCGACATGGTGCTGCTGGAGTCCGGCGACCGCATCCCGGCCGATGTGAGGCTTTTGGCCTGTCATGACCTGGAGTTGAATGAGTCCCTGCTCACTGGAGAGTCCCTGCCCGTGTTCAAGGATGAGACCCAACTGCTGCCGCCGGACTGCCCCATGGGCGACCGGATCAATACCGCCTTTGCCGGCACCCTGGTGAACCGGGGGCGGGGGCAGGGGGTGGTGATCGCAACCGGTCTCCATACCGAACTGGGGGCCATCGCCTCCGCGGTGTTGGGAGAGAGGGGCGGCAAGCCGCCCCTGCTGGTGCGGATGGAGGCCTTTACCCGGCGGGTGGCGCTCCTGGTGGGGCTGGCGGCCATGACCATGGCCGCGGTGGCCATATCGCGTGGTATGCCCATGGCGGAGATTTTTTTGCTGGCGGTGGCGCTGGCGGTCTCCGCCATCCCGGAAGGGCTGCCGGTGGCGTTGACGGTGGCCCTGGCCATCGGCATGCGGCGCATGGCCCGGCGCAATGTGATCGTGCGCCAACTGGTGGCGGTGGAGGCGCTGGGCTCCTGTACCTATATCGCCACCGACAAGACCGGCACCCTGACGGAGAACCAGTTGACGGTGCGCCGCATCCTGTTTGCGGGTGGCGAGCCATGGGAGGTGACCGGCAAGAGCCTGGAGCCGGAGGGGACGGTGCTGACACCGCATGGCGCGCCATCGCCGGAACAGGAGGTGTGGCTGGAGTTCCTATGCCAGACGGCGGTGCTCACCAACGAGGGTTCTCTGGCCCACCGCGAGGAGGGTTGGGTTCATCACGGCGATGCGGTGGATGTGGCCCTGCTGGTGATGGCGCACAAGCTGGGGGTCACCAAGGCGGAGGTGGCCGCCGCATTTCCGGAACTGGACAGTATCCCCTTCGAGTCGGAGCGGCTCTTCTCCGCCAGTATGAACCGGGTGGACGGGAAAACCACCGCCTTCGTAAAAGGCGCGCTGGAACGGCTGCTCCCCATGTGCGCCAACATGGCGGCCCCCGGCGGAGTTGTGCCCCTGGATACGGCCCTGCTGGAAACCCAGGCCCATCTCATGGCGAATGAGGGCTACCGGGTGCTGGCCTTCGCTAGCGGAGAGATCGCCCTGCAGCCGGGCGAGGTGTTTTCGGAAGAGCACCTGACGGGACTCACCCTGATCGGCCTGGTGGGCATGATCGATCCCCTGCGGCCCGAGGCCAAGGCCGCGGTGGCCGCCTGCCGCGACGCGGGTATCGAGGTGGCCATGGTGACCGGGGATCACCCCGCCACCGCGCTGGCCATTGCCCGGGAGCTGGAGCTGACCGGGACGGCAAGCAGGGTGGTAATCGGTCACGACCTGAAGCATGCCGCCGACGAGGCGGCGCGGGACCGCCTGACCCGGGATGCGGTGGTGTTCGCGCGGGTGGAACCGCAACAGAAACTCGACATTGTCCAGTCCCTGCAGCGCAACGGCCACTTTGTCGCCGTCAGCGGGGACGGCGCCAACGACGCCCCAGCCCTGCGCGCCGCCCAGGTGGGCGTCGCCATGGGCGAGAGCGGCACCGATGTGGCGCGGGAGACGGCGGAGCTGATCATCACCGACGACAACTTCGCCTCCATGGTGGCCGGCATCGAAGAGGGCCGGGTGGCGTATGCCAATATCCGCAAGGTGATTTTCCTGCTGATCTCCACGGGTGTGGCGGAACTGGTGCTGTTTACTCTGGCTTTGTTCACGGGCCAGCCGCTGCCCCTGCTGGCGGTGCAACTGCTGTGGCTCAATCTGGTAACCAACGGCATTCAGGACGTGGCCCTCGCCTTTGAACCGGCGGAAGGGGATGAGTTGACCCGTCCGCCGCGGCCGCCGAAGGAGCCCATCTTCAATCGCATCATGGTGGAGCGGGTGGTGATATCCGCGCTGGTGATCGGTGTGATGGCCTTTCTGCTGTTTCAGACTCTGTTGAGTAGCGGGTTTTCTGTGGAGGAGGCGCGCAACGGCACCCTGCTGTTGATGGTGCTGTTCGAGAATGTCCATGTGTTCAACAGCCGCTCGGAAACGCGCTCCGTATTTCGCCACAACCCTTTGCGGAACCCCTTGCTGCTGTTCGGGACGGTGACCGCTCAACTGGTTCATATCCTTGCCATGTATATGCCCTGGTTCAGCGGCGTACTGCATATCCAGCCGGTCGCTTTCGACCTGTGGTTGCAGCTATTGGCGTTGGCCTTTTCGGTTATGGTGGTTATGGAACTGCACAAGGCGGTTCGCAAGAAATTCGCCTGGTGATTTTTTCTTTGACAGTGCCGGCATCGTTACCGGGATATGGTTGGCGTCATTGGATTCAGTTTGATTTAAGTTTGTCGCGCTAATCTACCCATCATTCAACGTAAGCGAATGATGGGAGTGAATGGTGGCCGATTCAAACGAGATCAGGGTGTGGGATCCGCTGGTGCGGATATTTCATTGGACGTTGGTGATCGCGGTGCTGACCGCCTGGGTGACCGAGGATCACTGGATGACCCTGCACTCACTTGCGGGCTATCTGGTGCTTGGCCTCCTGTTGTTTCGGGTGGGATGGGGTTTTGTCGGCCCCCGTTACGCCCGCTTCTCCGATTTTGTGCGGCCCCCGCGTGAGGTGTGGAGCTATCTCAAACAGATGACGGCCTTTAATGCGCCGCGTCATATTGGCCATAACCCCGCGGGCGGGGCGATGATCGTGGCGCTGCTGCTTTGCCTGACATTGACGGCCATAACCGGCCTTGGCGCCTACGGCGCGGAAGGAGCTGGTCCGGCCGCCGGGTGGTTCGGCGGCATGGGTGAGTTCGGGAAAAAGGCGCTGGAAGAGGTGCATGAGTTTTTCGCCAACTCCACCCTACTTCTCGCGGCCGTTCACCTGGGCGGTGTCTTGGTAGGGAGTTGGTTGCACGGGGAGAATCTGATACGCGCCATGATCAGCGGCCGCAAACGGATTGATGAGTAGTGCCGCGGCCCGTGGCCAGGAATCCCCGCACTAATCCAGCCCCGGCCCGGATTCGGGTCTGGGATCTCCCGCTCCGCCTGTTCCATTGGGGATTGGTTTCCTGCTTTGCCGCCGCCTGGCTTGCCGCCGGCGACCGCTGGCTGGATGTTCATCTGTTTGCGGGTTACCTGCTGGGCGGCCTGCTGCTGTTTCGTCTGTGGTGGGGTTGGCGCGGCGAGCCCAATGCGCGGTTCCGGGCTTTCGCCTTTGGCTGGCGGGAGGTGCGGGACTATCTCGCTGCTGTGCTCAAGGCGCGTCCACCCTGGTTCGCGGGACACAATCCGGCGGGCGGCTGGGCCATCTATCTGATGCTGGTGTTGCTGTTGTCACTGGTGGTGACCGGCGTCTTGACCCTGGGTGGTGAAGAGCGGCATGGCCCGTTCGCCGGTTGGTTGGGATTTGCCGCGGGTGAAACGCTGCATGGGATTCATGAACTCCTGGCCTGGGCGCTGGTGGCGGTGGTGGCGCTCCATCTGCTCGGGGTTCTGGTGGAGAGCCTGTTGCATGGCGAGAATCTGGTGGCCGCTATGATTACGGGCCACAAGCGGCAGGCCGGCTGCGCGCCGCCCGTGCGGAGAAGGGGTGGAGTGGCGTTTCGGCTCTTGCTGTTTCCGCTGTTGTTTGCCGGCATCTGGTTTCAGGGCTATCTGCTACAGACCCCGGAGCGTCCCTATCTCCCCTTTGTTGGGCCTGATCTGCCGGACCACCCGTTGTGGCGGGAGGGATGCGGCGAGTGCCATCTGGCCTATCACCCCAGTCTACTGCCGGCCCGCTCCTGGGCGCGGATGATGGCGGGACAGGCCGATCATTTCGGAGAGGATCTT
>JBNKPL010000026.1:0-24362 GCA_050295355.1 Sedimenticolaceae bacterium | reverse complement strand
GGAAAGTTCGTACTCATCCTCGGTCTGGCCCTGATCATCAACATGATCAGCGGATTTTATGCTCTCTACAGCTACAAATCCGCGGCCACCCGCGAGGCCGAGGTGCGTGATCGATCCTTCCTTATCGTCAACGCCAGCCTTTCAGCGCAGGTCCACTTCAAGAAACAGGTCCAGGAGTGGAAAAACATCCTTATCCGCGGCCATGAGATCGATCTCTACAACAAATACCTGGGGCAGTTCTACGAAGAGGAACTCCGCACAAGAGAGCGCATGGAGGCGCTACTCTCCTTGCTGGATGAACCAACTGAAAGCTGGAAGACCGCACAGGCCTTTCTCCGCGCCCATAAACAGCTGGGAGCCCACTACCGGGAGGCGCTGGGGCTATATCGACGTGACCAGCCCAACCCCCACATTGAGGTGGACCGCAAGGTACGGGGCATCGATCGCGAACCCACCGATCTTCTGGACCGGGTGGTCGAGTTGGCCAACGAACACAAACAACTCCAACTAGCCGGAATCAGAAAACAGGTGCAGCAAAGCGAGCAGCAGCTTTTCGCTATTATCCTCACCACCGCAGTTGTACTGCTCCTGCTGGTCTTTTTCCTCACGGATCGGATGATAGCCAGACGCATCCTCGCCGCTACCAGTGTTGCCAACCGTATCAGCCAGGGCGACCTAAGCGGCAAAATCGAAATCGAAGGGCAGGATGAAGCGGCCCAGCTTCTGCGGGCGCTGCAAACCATGCAGTCGAATCTGGCCGAGTCCCAACTTACCCTGAAAGAGAGCGAACAGCGGAATCGCCTGTTGCTTAACTCCACGGGCGAAGGTATCTACGGCGTGGACCGGGAGGGTAGCTGCATCTTTATCAACCCCGCCGGCGCCCATAGTCTCGGCTATGCCGATCCGTCGGAACTGGTGGGCAAAAAGATTCATCAACTCATCCACCACTCCCATGCCGACGGCGCCCCGCTACTGGTTGAGCACTGCCGCGCCACGCAAACCTATCTCAGCGGCAAACAGGCGGACGTGGACGACGAGGTGTTCTGGCGGGCGGACGGCTCCCAGTTCCCTGTTGAATATCACTCCCACCCGATATTCCAGGAGAACGCCCTCATCGGCGCGGTGGTTACATTCTCCGATATCACGGAGCGGAAAAAAGCGGAGCAGGCACTGAAAAAAGCCCATACGGAACTAGCCGACGAACGCGCCCTGCTGGCGCAGCGGGTGGAAACGCGCACCGCGGAGCTGAACCTGGCCAACGCGGAACTGGAAAAAACCGCCAAGGCCAAGGACGCCTTTCTCGCCTCCATGAGTCATGAGCTGCGCACCCCCCTTACCACCATCATGGGGCTGACCGAGTTTCTTTCCGACCAACTGTATGGACCGTTGAATGAGAATCAGGACAAGGCGCTGAATACTATCCAGGAGAGCTCACAGCATCTGCTGGCCCTGATTAACGACGTACTGGATGTAGCCAAGGTGGAGGCCGGCAAGATGGAGTTGAATTGGGATGATGTCCCGGTTCAGCAACTGGCGGAGAGCAGCCTGCGGCTGATCCACCAACAGGCGCAAAAAAAGGGCCTCAAGGTATCCACCGTAATCGACCCCGATGTACATATCCTCCGCGGCGATCCCCGGCGCCTGAAACAGGTGCTTATCAATCTGCTCGGCAATGCGGTCAAGTACACCCCGGATGGCGGGGCCATCGGACTGGAAATCGAGGGCAACCGTGAACAGGGTGAAGTGGTAATCCGGGTGCGCGACAACGGCATCGGCATCCCACAGGAGGAACTGGGCGGACTGTTCCGCCCCTTTATGCAGGTAGGCAACACCATCACCCGCTCCGGGGATGGGACAGGACTTGGGCTGGCACTGGTCTACCGCATGACCGAACTGCATGGTGGATGCGTGGAAGTGGAAAGCGCTCCGGGCAAAGGCAGTCTATTCTCCATTCGGCTGCCATGGAACGAAACCGAAAACGGCAAGACTGCCGCACCTGAGGCTGGAACAGCGGACAACGACCATCTGGCGCTCCCCGATGATGTCACCATGATCGTCGCCGAAGACAACCCAGCGATCCAGTCGCTGCTGAAGGAATACCTGGAAAAACATCTATCACGTGTGCTACTGGCCAACAGCGGCGACGAGGTGTTAAGACTGGCAAAGGGAAACCGGCCCGATCTGATTCTGATGGACGTGCAACTGCCGGTAATGGATGGCCTGGAAACCGTACATCGAATCCGGCAGAATCCGGAGCTAAGCCGGATCCCGGTGATCGCCCTCACCGCCCTAGCCATGCCCGGCGACCGGGAGCGCTGCCTGGAAGCAGGCATGGATGACTACATCAGCAAGCCGGTAGGGATGAAGGAACTGTTGCAGCTCATCGCCTCGCACATCAGACGCAGGCGGATACGCTAGGGCGTGCAACCTCAGCACAGACTAATAAGCCCAACCACCACAAGAACCTGAAGCAACAGCGAAGAGACCCCCGCCACCACCTCCGTGGCCGTCATAATTAATGGTTGCTCAGTCCAACGTTGCCGCACCTTCCGCCGATAGGCGGAATCCATCAGGCAGCGCCAACCCACCAAACCATCCACCCTTGAGCGCTGGTAGAACCAATCAAAATCGGGACTGCGGCCGAAGAGCATGTTTCCACCATGGTCAGTTGTACCATGCTAATCGTCGCTCTTTACCGTTACAGGATTATGAAAGGTGCAAAGATCATTTTTCGTATACTTCTGAAATCCAGCCCTTTTCACTGTCATAAATTATTCGTGATGCTGTAATAAAGCCATCAACTTGCTCCGCTGAAATACGCGCATGTTTGGCCGCCTGAGCATGCCATTATGAACAAGTTGGAATACCGAACCATCTGGATTTCCGATACCCACCTGGGATTGAAAGAGACGCGTTCCGAGTTCCTGCTGGATTTCCTGCGTCACACCAAATGTAAAAAACTTTATTTGGTAGGTGACATTATTGATGTCTGGAAGATGCGCTCTGGACTCTACTGGCCCTCCATCAATAACGACATTCTCCGCACCATCATGCGCATGGCGCGTGAGGGCACCGAGGTAATCTACGTCCCTGGCAACCATGACGAGGTTTTCCGCGACTATCTGAATCTGTTTTTCGGCGGCGTCAGAATCGAAGTTGAGGCGCAACATGTGGCGGCCGACGGTAAGCGCTACCTGGTGATGCATGGCGACGAGTTTGACTATGTGGTCATGCACAACAAGTGGCTCGCCCACATCGGCAGCGGCGCCTATGACCTCCTGCTGTGGCTGAACCGCTGGTTCAACCATGTACGCCGCAAGATGGGACTCTCCTACTGGTCGCTGTCCGCCTACCTGAAAAACAAGGTCAAGGAGGCGGTAAAGTACATCGGCAACTATGAACAGGCGGTAGTCAGGGCCGCCCGTGAGCGAAACATGGACGGAGTGATCTGCGGACACATTCACCAAGCCGCCCTTTCGAAATTTGAAGAGATCATTTACGCCAACTGCGGCGACTGGGTGGAGAGCTGCACCGCCCTGGCGGAGACGCCGGACGGCAACATCCGTCTCATACGCTGGGTGGAAGAGAGCGCAAAACTACTAGACGAGTTGAATCAGCATGAAGATTGCACTGATAACGGACGCCTGGTCGCCACAGGTTAACGGCGTCGTTCGCACCCTCACCCGCACCGTCAACCTGCTCCGTGAGCAGGGGCATGAGCTACTACTGATCACCCCGGAACTGTTTCGCACCGTCCCCACCCCCACCTATCCCGACATCCCCATCGCCCTCAAGCCCGGGCGTAAGGTGCGGCGCATGCTGGATGGGTTTAAGCCGGATGCGATCCATATCGCCACCGAAGGCACCATCGGCTGGGCGGCGCGGCGCTACTGCCTGAAACGCAAGCTGTCCTACACCAGCGCTTATCACACCCGTTTCCCGGAATATGTAAGCCTGCGTGCGCCGATCCCGCTCTCCTGGTCCTACGCCTTTATGCGCCGTTTTCATGACTCGGCGATCCGCACCATGGTTGCGACCGCCTCCCTGCAGAAGGAGCTTGAAGAACGGGGCTTCCGCAACCTGGTGCGCTGGTCCCGGGGCGTGGATATCGAACGCTTCCGTCCCCAACCGCAAAATGCGCAACAGGGTGAGCGCCCCGCCTTCCTCTACCTGGGACGAGTGGCGGTGGAGAAGAACATCGAAGCCTTCCTGCAACTGGACCTGCCCGGTCGCAAATACGTCATTGGTGACGGCCCGGCCCTGGCGGAACTGAAACAGCGCTATAGTGACGTAGAGTTTCTCGGTTACCGCGAAAACGGCGAACTGGCGCGGCTGTTGGCAATGGCCGATGTCATGGTGTTTCCCAGTCTCACCGACACCTTTGGCCTAGTCATGCTGGAGGCCATGGCCTGCGGCGTACCAGTAGCCGCTTTCCCGGCGCCCGGTCCAGTGGACGTTATTCAAAACGGCGCTAACGGCTGGGTGGATGAGGACCTGCGCACCGCCGCCATGAAGGCGCTGGAAGTAAACCGCGACTCCTGCCGCCGCTACGCCGAGGAGAACTCCTGGGAGGCATGCACCCGCCAGTTCCTGGACAACCTCTGCCCCAAGGACGCCAAGAACCAAACCGGATCAGGCAATCTATCACTTGCCCCTTAGACCGTTAAACAGCGTGTGGACTGAAACCCGGGCGCAACAAAAGCATCACCTTCTTTTCACCACGACGACATAAAACGGTTATCTCGTTTTCCTACCATACAGGCCGTACGCGGCACCTTGCTCTATTTATCAGAGGGAAATATGAACCGCATAAAAAAAGAACGCCCTTTCAAGCTCAACGGTACACTCGGCCTCAACAGAATCCCGCTGCTCGAACCCCTTATTGAGCGTTCACTGACCCTGCACCGTCTGGACCGGATGTATCGGGAACTGCCGGAGGCGGAAGACGCCAACGAGTTCCTGAAGCAGACACTTGATGCCTTCAACATCAACTATGTAACCGACCCGGAAGAGCTGAACCGGATCCCCGCCGATGGTCCGGCGGTGATGGTGGCCAATCATCCCTTCGGAGCCATCGAAGGGGTCATCATAGCGCACCTGCTGCTGCGCCGGCGGCCGGATATCAAGATCATGGCCAATCACTATCTGCAACGCATCCCGGAACTGCGGGAGCTGTTCATCGGCGTGAATCCATTCGGCGGCGAACAGGCCACCAAGGTCAACAGCCGGCCGTTGCGAGAGGCTGTGCGCTGGGTGAAAAACGGGGGCCTGCTGCTGGTATTTCCGGCAGGCGAAGTGTCCCACTACCGATTTGATAAAGGACGCATCACCGATCCCGAGTGGAGCGACACCATCGCCCGCCTCATCCGTATGACCAAGGCCCCGGTCATCCCCTCCTATATTCACGGCAACAACGGCATGCTGTTTCAGCTGGCCAGCATGCTTCACCCGCGGTTGCGTACCGCCCTGATACCCCGGCAACTTACCAATAAGGCCGACCATACCATCCCGATTCGTATCGGCGGCCTGATCAAGCACGATAAACTCGCCGCCACGGCCGGGACGGCTGCCGAGCTGGCGAAGCAGCTGCGGCTGCGAAGTTACATGCTGGGTGAGCAGTTGCGTCTGTCGGAAAAGAAACACCATTCCCAGACACAGACAACCATGATCCCGGTGGCGCCCCAGACCTACTCCGCCTCCGATCTGGAACAAGAGATCTCGCTGCTACCACAGCATCAGCACCTTGTGGATAACAATGAGCTGCAGGTCTACTATGCCCGCGCCAACCAGCTCCCCTGTCTCATGCAGGAGATCGGCCGGCTGCGCGAGATCACCTTCCGCGAAACGGGTGAGGGCACCGGCTGGGAAAGGGACATCGACCTCTACGACGCCTACTACATCCACCTGTTTATCTGGAACCGGGAGAAGTCCGAACTGGTAGGCGCCTATCGGCTGGGCCGCGCCGACAAGATCCTTACGCGGTTCGGCAAGAAGGGACTCTATACCCACTCCCTGTTCAAATACCGGCGCGCCTTGTTGAACCGTCTCAATCCGGCGCTGGAACTGGGACGCTCCTTTATCCGCAAGGAGTACCAGCGCAGCTTTGCGCCGTTGTTGCTACTGTGGAAGGGGATCGGCGCCTATGTCTGCAAAAATCCCCAATACCGGGTGTTGTTCGGTCCGGTCAGCATCAGCGGTGAATACCAGACCCTCTCTCAACAGATGATAGTCACCTTCCTGGAGTCCAACCGCTATCTGCCGGGACTGGCCAACCAGATCAAACCACGCCGCCCGTTCCGCAACGGCCGTGACAACCGTCTGCGTGATGAGGTCTCCGATCTGCGTGAACTGGACCTGCTCTCCGAGTTGGTGTCCCAGGTGGAACCGGACCAGAAAGGCGTACCTATCCTGCTAAAGCAGTACCTGAAGATGGGCGGGCACATCCTCGGCTTCAATGTGGACCCTGACTTCAACAACACCCTGGATGGCCTGATCATGGTGGATCTGCTGCAGAGCCCGGAGAAGCTGCTACAGCGCTATATGGGCGAGACCGGAGCGCGGGAGTTCCTCGCCTATCACCAGGCCGGGAACAACACCGCCAAGGCCTCGTAGAACCCATCTGCAGTCAGTCAAGATCCAGAGCCTACTTGCTGGCGAGGATTTCGGCCGCTACCGCCTCAAGGTCTTCATGGCGGACATCCTTGCCCTTCACCAGGAACACCACATAACCGGCAATATTCTTGGCATGACCGCCGATGCGCTCCAGGGCCCGCAGACCCAGGACCGTCTCCACCATGTGGCCCACGGTGCGGCAATCTTCCATTACGAAGGTGGTGAGGCGACGCATGGCGGAGGTGAACTCCTGCTCGATCTCCAGATCCATCTGGATCACATCGACGGCCAGATTCAGATCCAGCTCGTTATAGGACCGTATCGCCTTGTCCAGCATGCCATCCACAAAGTTGGCCATCCGTGTAATATCCTTCACGATCTGATTATTTGGCGCCGGCATGTCGTTGTCATAAAAATGGATAGTAAGACGGGCAATCTTGCGCGCCTCATCCCCCACCCTCTCCAGATCGGTCACGATCTTACCCACCGTGAGAATCTCACGCAGATCCTTGGCCACAGGCTGCCGTTTGGCAATGAGATGCACGATCTCATCGTCCGCTTCCACGTCCAGATCATTCACCTCCTTGTCCCGTTCAATCACCTGACGGGCGGCGTCACAGTCCTCATTTTCCATTGTGTGCACAGCGTTGCGCAGCTGTTCCCGCACCAGTTCCGCGATCTTCAGCACCAGATCATGGAGACTGCTCATCTCCTCGTTATAGCGTTTCACAATATGACCGTCGATTATTTCATTCATGGGCGCTCTCTCCTCTCCCGCTCATCCGAAACGACCGGTTATGTAGTCTTCGGTCAACTTATGCCGCGGGTTGGTAAAAATCTGGTCGGTCGCACCCACTTCGATCAAGTCGCCGAGATGAAAATATGCGGTACGCTGGGATACGCGCGCCGCCTGCTGCATGGAATGGGTAACGATAGCGATGGTGTACTGCTCCCGCAGTTCATCAATCAACTCTTCGATCTTGGCCGTAGCGATGGGATCGAGAGCGGAACAGGGTTCGTCCATCAACACTACTTCCGGATTTACCGCGATGGCGCGCGCGATACAGAGACGCTGCTGCTGTCCGCCGGAGAGCCCGGTACCCGGTTGATCAAGCCGATCCTTCACCTCTTCCCAAAGGCCCGCCTTGCGCAGAGAATTCTCTACGATCTCATCCAGCGCACCGTTTACCGCCGCGATACCATGAATCTTGGGGCCGTAGGCCACGTTCTCGAAAATGGATTTGGGGAACGGATTGGGTTTCTGGAACACCATTCCCACCCGTGCGCGCAAGGGCACCACATCCAGTTGCTTGTCATAAATATCCAGACCATCCAGTCTGATATCGCCGCTCACGCGGCAGATATCGATGGTATCGTTCATACGGTTCAGGCAGCGCAAAAAGGTGGATTTGCCGCAACCCGAAGGTCCGATCATGGCGATCACCTCGTTCTTACCGATATCCAGGCTTACATCCCGGATGGCGTGCTTGTCACCATAGTAGACATTAACGCTGCGGCAGGTCATGCGCGGGTTTGCAACGCCAATCTCACCCACCGTGCCCCGTTCTTCACGCGAGACACTGGCGGAACTTTCCACCTGCGCCTGACCAGCGGTATTCGGCGCGGGCGGCGCACCGCACCCCGATTCAGTAACTACATTTTCCATACACTCTTCCTCGTTCTTCTCTCGGCCCGCCGTTACCAGCGCCGCTCGAATTTTTTACGCAACAACACCGCTAGAGCATTCATGGTGATAAGAAACGCCAGCAACATCATGATGGCCGCCGAAGTGCGCTCCACGAAGGCACGTTCCGGGCTGTCCGCCCACAAATAGATCTGCACTGGCAGCACCGTGGAAGGGTCCAGGGCGCTGCCCGGGATATCCACAATAAAGGCGACCATGCCGATCATCAGCAGCGGAGCGGTCTCGCCCAACGCCTGCGCCATACCGATGATGGTGCCGGTAAGCATGCCGGGCATGGCCAGCGGCAGCACATGATGAAATACCATCTGCATCTTGGAGGCACCTACCCCAAGGGCCGCTTCACGTATGGATGGCGGCACCGATTTCAAGGCCGCCCGGCTGGCGATGATGATGGTAGGCAGGGTCATCAGCGTGAGCACAAGACCACCCACTGCGGGAGCGGAGCGCGGCAAACCGAAAAAGTTGATAAACAGCGCCAACCCCAAAAGACCAAACACAATGGAAGGCACCGCCGCGAGGTTGTTGATATTCACCTCAATCAGATCGGTCCAGCGATTAACGGGGGCGAACTCCTCCAAGTAGACCGCGGCGGCCACACCAATGGGGAAAGAGAGCGCCAAGGTCACGATCAGGGTGAAGATCGAACCCATCACCGCGCCCCAGATACCAGCCAGCTCCGGTTCCCGCGAGTCGCCGGCAGTAAAGAAGGTACTATTGAAACGCTTTTCGATCTTCTTGTCCTGGATCAAACGGTCCACCCAGGCGATCTGCTGGTCCTTCATGCGCCGCTCGGACTCCGCTACATTGCGATCAATATGGCCCTTCATGAGCATATCCACATCGTCGTCCGCCGGCACCCAGACATGGATCGTGGTCCCGATCAGTTTCGGATCGTTCATCACCATCTCGCGCAGCTCAAAAACGGCGCCGGAACTGACCAGGCTATACAGTTTGTACTTGTCGCTACGCCCGGTGACCTCCGGAAACATCCCGCGCAGGGTCTTTTTCACCAGCCCGCCATAATTGGCTGAGGACAACACCTCTGGATCACGGCCCCCGCTGGGGTCCAGCGTCTCTTCATCAAAATGGATTTCCAGCTGAACGTAGGTCTGCCAAAAGGCCGTATAGCCATTGGAAACAATGCTGACAAACAGGAAGGAAAGAAAAATCAGACCGGCGATAACTGCACCCAACCCGATACGGCGAAAGCGGCGCTCCCTGGCGTAGCGTTTGGCCAGGCCCGCCTGCACGATATCCATGCTGTTGCCCGGCTGCGCCGGAGCACCCTTGTTGTCTGTCTCGTTATTCATACTGTTCACGATATTTGCGCACCACATGCAGGGCGATAACATTCAGCACCAGAGTCACAACGAACAACATCAGGCCGAGCGCAAAGGCCGCCAGGGTCTTGGGACTGTCGAACTCCTGGTCTCCCACCAGCAGGGTGACGATCTGCACGGTTACGGTGGTCACCGCCTCCAGGGGATTTGCCGTCAGGTTGGATGTCAGCCCCGCGGCCATCACCACGATCATGGTCTCACCGATGGCGCGGGATACCGCCAGCAACACACCACCCACTATACCGGGCAGCGCCGCCGGGATAATGACCAGCCGGATGGTCTCGGAACGGGTGGCGCCCAGACCATAAGAGCCATCGCGCATGGCCTGGGGAACCGCATTGATCACATCGTCCGACAGCGAAGAGACAAAGGGGATGATCATGATCCCCATCACCAGCCCGGCCGCCAGCGCGGACTCAGACGAGACCTCCAGACCCATCGACTCGCCAACATCACGCACAAAAGGGGCCACCGTCAGGGCGGCAAAGAAGCCGTAGACGACGGTGGGGATGCCCGCCAGGATCTCCAGCAGGGGCTTGGCCGTGGCGCGCAGTTTTTTGCCCGCATATTCCGAAAGATAGATGGCCGACATGAGGCCGATGGGGACCGCCACCAACATGGCGATCAAGGAGATCAGCATGGTGCCCGCAAACAGCGGGATTGCCCCAAAGGCGCCGGAGGAGCCAACCTGATCCGAACGGATCGCCGTCTGCGGACTCCACTCCAGGCCAAAAACAAAATCGGAAACCGGTATGGTGTCGAAAAAACGCATGGCCTCAAACAGCACCGAGAGCACGATTCCCAGGGTAGTGAAAATGGCGATGGTGGAACTGGAGACCAGAAAGACCATGACCGCCTTTTCCACCGCGTTGCGCGCCCGCTTTTCAATGCGGATGGAACGCCAGGCCAGCAGGATTCCTGAAATAGCGAGCGCCAGCGTTGCTACGGTCAGGGAGGCGCGGCTGATATCCTTCAGATACTGATAGTGATCCGCCGCCGCCCGCATATCGGGATCCACTTCCCCGGAGACGATATTCCCCATCACCAGATTACGGATGTCATTGAGCACCAGTGACAGGCGATCAGCTGGCAAACCCTGCAATCCTGTCGGCAGGTCCGCAACCACTAAATTGGTGATGATGCTGTTCTCAAAGGCCATCCACAGGCCAAATAGAATGAGCGCGGGAATACCGCACCAGAGGGCGGTGTAATACCCATAGTAGGCAGGACGGGAGTGAAGATCGCGCAGATACCCTTTGGCGACAACCACCGAGCGGCGACGGCCAAGCCAGAAGCCAAAGGCGCTCAAAAGCACGAGAGCGAGAATAAGGGTCGTAGGCGACATAGTCATTTACCGCGGAAGACAGCTCATATTTTTTGCCCCGGAGATCTTGGAATACACGGAGGTTTTCTGGATTTCACGATCTATCCACCTGAACATGGACACTTCGATCAATACCTTATCGAACAGCCTGCCCATAACTCTGTGCGTTCTGAAATCTCTGTGGCAAAAAATATTGTGACAGAGACAGAAAGGCGATTGCCGTCCTTCCGTGGCCGGCAACCGTTTCTTATTGCGGCGATTAGAGCTGCAGGTTCTTCAGCGACTTCACATCGCCGGCGAACTGCTTACGCTCTTCGGCCGGCATCGGGATCAGGCCTTTGGGAGCCAGATAACCATCGTCACCCCAGGCCTTGTCGCTGGAAAACTCGGCGATATACTCCTTGATACCAGGCACTTTCCCGATGTGCGCCTTCTTGACATAGAAGAACAGCGGACGGGAGACCGGGTACTTACCTTCAGCGATGGCGTCGAATTCCGGAGCCATACCGTCAACCAGAGCGCCCTGCACCTTATCCTTGTTCTGATCCAGGAAGGAGAAACCGAAAATGCCCAGCGCGTTGGGGTTAGCTTCGAGCTTCTGCACAATCAGGTTGTCGTTTTCACCCGCTTCGATGTAGGCGCCGTCTTCACGAATGGCGTGAGCCACGGCCTTGAACACCGTCTTGCCTTTCTTATTGAAAGCGCTATCCGGGATACCCAGTTTGGCCATCAGCGCCTTAATCTCGGCCTCGTCCTTGGACCCGCGCAGAGTCTTCAGGTCTTCGTATTTTTTGGCGCCCGCTTCCATCGCCAGCTCGGCGAAGGCGTCACGGGTACCGGAGGTCGGAGGCGGACCCAACACTTCAATCTTGGTGTTCGGCAGGGTGGGATTGATCTCGGCCCATGTCTTGTAGGGATTGTCGATCAGCTTGCCGTCCTTGCCAGGAACCTGCTTGGCGAGGGCCAGGAAGATCTCCTTGCGGGTCAGTTCGAAACGCTGAGCCTTCTTGGAGTTGGCGATAGCGATGCCGTCATAACCAATCTTCACCTCAACGATATCGGTAACCCCATTCTTCTGGCAGGTCTCGAATTCGGACTTCTTGATCCGGCGCGAGGCATTGGTGACGTCCGGATGCTCGGTACCCACGCCAGCGCAGAACAGCTTCATGCCGCCGCCAGAACCGGTAGATTCGATCTTCGGAGTCTTGAATTTGGTGGTCTTGCCGAACTGTTCAGCTACAACGGTAGCGAAGGGATAAACGGTGGAAGAACCGACGATGGAAATATAGTCCCGCGTCTGTGCGGCTTGCGCGGTAGCGAAACCTACGGCCAGGGCCGCGGCCAAAGCGAGCTTGGATTTATTCACAGGGAAAACCTCCAGTGATGGTTGATACTGGAGGCGATTATGAGACGGTATTGTTACAAGACTATTGGGCAAAAGTGACGGTTTTATTACGCCGTTCTTCGATGACGAACAGGCCCGTTAAAGCCGCAATACAACAGGCTTTTTTAATTTATCGCGGTTAGTTTAGGTATGCGCGATTTGGGAAAACAACAGGTAAAACTACTCCCCTCTCCAGGCTCGCTTTCAATCTCCAGATGGGCATCATGCCGCAGCAGAACATGCTTGACGATCGCAAGACCCAGACCGGTTCCGCCGCTCTTGCGCGAACGTCCCACATCCACGCGGTAAAATCTCTCGGTCAAGCGGGGAATATGCTCGGCATCGATTCCGATTCCGGTATCGATGACGGAAAAGCAGGGGCCGTGTTTGGCGCGCCACCAGCGCATGCGGATCTCACCGCCCGCCGGGGTATAGCGGACCGCGTTGAAAACCAGGTTGGAGAAGGCGCTGTCCAGC
Source organism: Sedimenticolaceae bacterium (assembly GCA_050295355.1). GTDB lineage: Bacteria > Pseudomonadota > Gammaproteobacteria > Chromatiales > Chromatiaceae > CBFDBF01. Next base: position 11,520 of record JBNKPL010000026.1, on the reverse strand, counting down.
TCCGAGGTCACCCCCACCAACATCAGGCCGGGTTCTACATCAAGCACAATCTTATGCCGCTGTTCCCCGCTCAGGCCCACCGCCTCCTCCCGCAGGGCGGCCAGCAGGGCAGCCACATCCACCGTTTCACATTCCACCGCCGCATCCTTGGACTCCAGCCGTGACAGCAGCAACAGATCTTCCACAATACGCTGCATGCGACTGGACTGCTGCCGCATCTGGCCGATGACCGGTTGCCAGGCATGCAATCCCCGGTCATCGGCGTCGGCCATGGTCTCCAGATAACCGTGGATCACCGTCAACGGGGTGCGCATCTCATGGGAGACATTGGCCACAAAGTCGCGCCGTATGGTCTCCAGCTGAGCGATGCGGGTGATATCGCGCGCCTGCAGCAGAAGTTTGCCCTTGCCGTAGGGGACGATGCGCACCTCCAGCATAATGCTGTCATCCATCGGCGCCGGCATCTGCAACGGCCGGTTGAAGTCGCCCGCCTGCAGGAAGGAGAGAAACACCGGATCGTTCAGCAGTTCACCGATGTGTTTGCCTAAGCACTGCTTGCCCGTGAAGCCCAGCAACCTGACCGCCTTTTCGTTCCACCACTCCACCTCATGCTGATCATCCAGCACCACGGTGGCGTCCGGCAGCGCACTGGTGGACTCCTGGTATTCGTTCAGCATCTTGCCGAGCTTTTTCTTGCGCTTCCGGTCACGCTGCTGAATCTTGGCAATCTCTTCCGGGATGGTATTCCAGATACCGAAGGCGAAGGGCTTAATCCCCCTGCTGGAATCTTCGATCCAGACGCTCAATCGCCGAATCTGGAATAGATGCCAGCCGAGATAACTGCTGATGGTGGCCAGCAACAATAGACTCTGCCAGCCGTTACTCATCCCCAGCAAGGCGGCCAGCACCAGAACGGCAAGGGCAATGACCAGTTCCGGGTACCAGGATGATTTCCAGGTCACGGGCGGTCTTATGTTCAGCTAACGAAACGGTAGCCGGCGCCACGTACGGTCTGGATAAACTCATCCGCGCCGTGCGGCTCCAACGCCTTGCGCAGACGACGGATATGGACATCCACCGTACGCTCTTCCACATAGACGTTGGTACCCCACACCTTATCCAGCAGACGTGACCGGCTGTATACCTTGTCAGGATGAGCCATAAAGAAGTGCAGCAGCCGGAATTCGGTAGGCCCCAGGTGGATCTCCTCTTCCTCGAATTTCACCCGCCGGGAAGCGGGGTCCAGATGAAGTTCTCCCGCCTTGACCACCTCTTCGGTGGCATGGGGGGATACGCGGCGTAGAATCACCTTGATCCGCGCGATCAATTCCCGGGGCGAAAAGGGCTTGGTGATGTAGTCCTCGGCGCCGCACTCCAGGCCTCGCACCTTGTCGTCCTCCTCACCTCGAGCGGTGAGCATGACTACCGGGATATCCCGATTCACCGGGTTCTGCTTCAGCTCGCGGGTAAGCTCCACTCCACTTTTTCCGGGCAGCATCCAGTCCATCAGAATGATGCTGGGAGGAGCATCTGAGAGTAATTTCTGTGCCGTCTCCGCATCCGCGGCTTCGTCACACTCAAAATCGGCCTGCTTGAGGGCGAAACAAATCATATCCCGCACGGCCGATTCATCTTCTACGACGAGTACTCTGGCTGTCATTTTCCGTTACGCCTTATTGAATAAATTTCACAATAGAGCGTATTACAACCAGATAAAGTTACATCTTTATGACAACCGGGGTGGTATTTATTACCAGCTAAAAGAAAAGTCCAGGAAACCGCGGCGCTGAGGGAGCATTCCTGCTGAATTTCATTCCCAATCCGGCGCGGATGAGAGCCCACGCGGGGGAGAAGGCGCCCCCCAGTGGATACTGGCGGGCGCCGTAGGCATTATTCTTTGCTTTCAGACGGCTCCCCTGCCGGGGCATCCTCAGTTACCGGAGCGAGATCCAGGGGCAGATCCTTTTCCGCCTGTTCCAGATCGGTAAGGCACTGCTGGATATAGCCTTCCATCTCCTCGGCCGGAATATTGTCTTCCACCGCAAAACGCTGGCACTGTTCCGCCGGGGTCTCTTCCGCCCAGGCGATGGAAGTAGCAATCAATGCCAGAGAGCCGAGAGCAAATGCATAAATTTTCATTTAAGTGTGTTCCTTAACAAAAAGTTGGTTTGCACCAACAACATGGGTATGACCGTCCGGTTACCGTCCCAGGTTTACAGTTTCAGCCGCGCGCGCTCCATGTCCGCATGGAGCGCGGGCGTACTCGCCCTGTATTAAAGAACAAGTGACCAGTCAGTTGTCGGAGGTTTTTACTCCAGGGCGCGGGAGCAATGACAGTGAAATAATCTTATCGAAACAATCAAATTAACCAATCGATTTCACGCGCCGAGCATCCCGGCCATGCCGTTTGTCTGTTACTCGATATCCTCCAGCAGAATGCTTTCGTCCAGCTCTCGCAAACGGCGGAGCTCCGAGAGCAGTTCGATCTTCCTTCTGGCATCCAGCTGTGACTTCTTTTCCAGCGCCTCAAAGAGGTCGGCATATTGCGACAGTTCATCGTCGTCGCTTTCAAACAGATCGTCTTCATCATCCATACATAGCACCCAATACATCAAAGATGTTGAACAGATATGCGGCCGTGATTTATCAAGGCCCCCGTGCCCGGACCCACCGGCCTTCGCGATTACCGGCGCCGAACTCAAGACCCGGTCAATCCCCCAGCGCCAGACCTTGGCAGGAACGTATGTGCATGACAAAAATTCCCTTTAATATCAACCACCTCAGAATTCGCTTGCGCTCTATGGCGGCGGTATATTCAAATACCCCCACAGGCACCCTTTCCAACAAATTTTCGTGATCGAAACGATCAAAATGGTTGATCTATCGCCGTGGATATCTCCCTGCTCAAGACCTTTCTGGAAGTGGCCAAAACCAGGCATTTCGGCCGCGCCGCCGACAACCTGTTTGTAACCCAGTCCGCGGTCAGCGCCCGGATCAAATTGCTGGAAGATACCCTGGGCATCGAGCTCTTCAGCCGCAAGCGTAACGACATCCAGCTGACGCCGGCCGGAAACCGTCTGCATCTGCATGCCGAGAGTATCGTCAAGAGCTGGGAGCGGGCGCGCCAGGCCGTAGCCCTGGACCCCGATCTCTCCGCCTCTTTATCCACCGGTTGCGTCTTTGATCTCTGGCGCATCTTCGTCGACCGATGGGCAAAGAGTTTCAGGAAAATGTCCCCCGACATTGCGCTGCAGATCGAGATCCATACCACCGAGACCTTGGTGCAGCGGCTTATTCTTGGCGTACTGGATATCGCCTATATGTTCGACCCGCCGCAAACCCCGGACCTGGAGGTGAAACAGGCCACGGAAATCCCGCTGCTCCTTGTCTCCTCCCAGAAACAGAAAGAGGCGGAAAAGGCCATGGAGAGCAACTATATTATGGTCGAATGGGGCAGCGCCTTTGGTGTTATCCATGCGGAAAAATTTCCCGGCTTGCCGACCCCGGTGCTAAGAACCAATTCCGGCGAGGTGGCGTTAAGCCTGTTGCAGTCCAGCGGCGGCTCCGCCTATCTGCCGCAGGAAATGGTCCAGCCCCTGTTACGCAGCAAGCAACTCTATCTGGTCGAACAGGCGCCGGTAATCCACCGCCTCGCCTATCTGGTCTATCGTCCGGAAAACCAGGAGCGCAAATCCATACAGAAGGCGCTGCACACCTTGAGTCAGGTCTGTTGATCCCCGCGGACAGCGACTAAACTCATTACCAACTGGTTCATTTGTTACGCAACCGATAAGGCACCATGAAAAAAAGACAAACTCTGGGTTGGCGGGAGTGGATCTGCCTGGATGACCTCGGCCTGCCACCGATCAAGGCCAAAGTGGATACCGGCGCCCGCACCTCGGCGCTGCACGCATTCCGGGTGCGCAGTTTTGTTCGCAAGGGGGAGCGCTGGGTTCGCTTCGACATTCACCCCATCCAGGGGGATAACAACACCATAGTCCACTGCGAGGCGCCGGTGGTGGACAGACGTCCGGTCACCGATTCCGGCGGTCACACCACGGAACGCTATGTAATTCGCAGCCAACTCTCCCTTGGGGGGGGCAGTTGGCCTATTGAGCTGACCCTGACCAACCGGGACAACATGAGATTCCGCGCGCTTCTTGGGCGCACCGCCTTGAAAGGGCGTTTCCTGGTGGATTCCGCTAGCTCCTTCCGCTACGGAGGGACCGAGCAGAGCCCTCCTGACAATTTGATTACGGCCCAAGGATAAGCCATGAAGATTGCCATCCTATCCCGCAACCGGAAACTCTATTCCACCCGCCGCCTGGTGGAAGCCGCCAAGCAGCGGGGCCATAAGCCGCGGGTAATCGATACCCTCGGCTGCTATATGGATATCACCTCCACCCGGCCCTTCGTCTATTACAAGAACGAGAAGCTGACCGGTTACGAGGCGGTGATTCCGCGGCTCGGCGCGTCCATCACCTTTTACGGGATGGCAGTGGTGCGGCAGTTTGAAATGACGGGGGTCTACTCCCTGAATGAGTCGGTCGCCATCGGACGCTCCCGCGATAAACTGCGCGCCCTGCAACTGCTGGCCAGGGCCGGCGTGGGACTCCCCGTCACGGGATTCGCCCACTCCCCGGATGACATCAAATCGCTGATCAATCTGGTCGGCGGCGCACCACTGGTGATCAAACTGCTGGAGGGCACCCAGGGCAAAGGGGTGGTGCTGGCGGAGACCGCCAAGGCCTCCGAAAGCGTAATCGACGCCTTCCGCGAGTTGGACGCCAACTTTCTGCTGCAGGAGTATGTGCGGGAAGCAGGCGGAGCGGACATTCGCTGCTTCGTCATCGGCAACCGGGTGGTTGCCGCCATGATGCGTCAGGCCAAGGAAGGGGAGTTCCGCTCCAATCTACACCGCGGCGGCACCGCCGCACTGGTCAAGCTCACCCCCAAGGAGCGCGCGACCGCGGTAAAGGCGGCCAAGGTAATGGGACTCAATGTTGCCGGCGTGGACATCATCCGCGGCAAGGAAGGCCCGCTGGTGCTGGAAGTCAACTCATCTCCGGGACTCGAAGGCATCGAAACGGCAACCGGAAAAGACATCGCCGACATGATCATTGAGTTTATCGAAAAAAATGCCCAACCCCACAAAACCAAGACCCGTGGCAAAGGATAAAACCAGACAATCGGCCATCAAGATCGGCCCCTTCGAGGTCGCACCCGGCGAGCGTAGAAACATCAACCTCCCGGTGGCCGACCTCTATACCCACACCCCGCTGGATATGCCGGTGCATGTGATCAATGGCCGTTACAACGGCCCCCGGCTGTTCATCACCGCGGCCATCCACGGCGATGAACTCAATGGCGTTGAGATTATCCGCCGCCTGCTCAAGACCCGGCTCCTGAACCGGCTTAGAGGGACCCTCATCGCGGTTCCCATCGTCAATGTCTTCGGCGTGTTAAACCACTCACGCTATCTTCCCGACCGCCGCGACCTCAACCGGAGCTTTCCGGGGACGGGAAAAGGCTCCATGGCCGACCGTCTGGCCAACCTCCTGACGCGGGAGGTGGTCTCCAAGTGCACCCACGGCATCGACATCCATACCGGCGCTCTCCATCGCAGTAACTTGCTCCATATCCGCGCCAATCTGGACGACCCGGAGACCGCCGAACTGGCCCGCGCCTTTGGCGTACCCGTACTGGTCAACTCGAACCTGCGGGATGGCTCGCTGCGGCTGTCCGCCTCCGACCTGGGCATTCCCACCCTGTTGTACGAAGCCGGAGAGGCCCTGCGCTTTGATGAGGTCAGTATCCGCGCGGGTGTCACCGGCATACTGAATGTCATGCGAACCCTGGGCATGCTTCCCAAACCAACCAATCCAAAAATGCCGCGCGTTGTGCCGGTAGAAGCGCATTCGACCTCCTGGGTCCGTTCACCCCAGGGGGGTATCCTGCGCACCCATGTGAAGCTGGGAGAAAAGGTCTCCAAGGACACCCGGCTCGCCACCATCTCCGACCCCTTCGGCGACAAGGAGCAACTGGTCTCCAGCCCGCACGCCGGGATCGTGTTGGGACGCACCAGCCTGCCCCTGGTCAACGAAGGCGATGCAATCTTTCACATCGCCCGGATGCCGAAACTAACGGCGTTGGTAGAAGCTTTGGAACAATTTGAGGAAGAGGTGCTCCCCGATAACAGCGACACCTTGCCGGGCGAGCCGGAAATAAAATAACGGATTTAAAGAAAGCGGTGCGTAGTACGCCTTAACTTGCCACCCCGGCCTTCCCCGCCCGCGGGAAGAAAAATGCCGGGAATTTCGTGATTACACATGATCAATATGGATGCGTAAGGCATAGACAGCCGATCCACCTTCCTTTCGCCGCAAAGGAAAAAGAGGTCACACTGTGGCATTTGCCTCAACCATGCATCAGAAAGGCCCTTTTTCATGGCGTTTTTAGTAGCCGCTCTGGTTATCACGACAGCAGTAGCAGTACACTACGTTCTGTCTTATCCATTTATAGATGGTCAGGATCGCTTAATAATCGCTGTTGTCAGGAAGTCACATGAAGTCGCCGTATATCCACACCCTGCTGTTCAGTACCTGCCTAGCGTTTATCGTCACCGCCTGCAGTGAATCCTCGCCATCGAATTCCACCGCTGCAACACAAATGCCTCCACCCGAAGTCATTGTGGTCAAGGCCCATTCAGCGAGCGTTCCACTAACACGCGAACTGGTAGGACGGCTAACCGCCACCCGGGTTGCCGAGGTACGGGCACGCGTGGCTGGCATCGTACTGGAGCGGAGTTATACCGAAGGCACCGATGTGGAGGCCGGACAGAACCTGTTCCAGATCGATCCCGCTCCCCTGCAGGCAGAGCTGCACGCTCAGGAGGCGGCGCTGGCCAAGGCCCAGGCGGATGCCGCCAACGCAACACAAACCGCAAAACGCTACCGTGAACTGGCGGCCAAGAAACTGCTCTCCACCCAGGATCTGGATAACGCCCTGGCCACGGAACGCACCACCCGGGCCGCCGTCAAGGAGGCCTTGGCCAATGTGGAAAAGGCACGCCTCGATCTGGGCTACGCCACGGTGACGTCCCCCATCGCGGGACGCGCCGGACGCGCCCTGGTTACGGAAGGCGCCCTGGTGGGCGAGGGCGAGGCGACCCCGCTCACCACCGTGGAGCAGATTGATCCGCTCTACGTCAATTTCAGCCTGTCGGTTTCGGAGCTGCAGCAGTTGCGCGCCCAGGGCGCGCGGATGGATAGCCAGTCCGCAAACGGCGACCCGCTGCCAGTGGCGCTGGTGCTCCCCGATGGCGGCGACTATCCCCACGCCGGGAGCCTCGACTTCTCCGATTCCGCGGCCGATCCAAGAACTGGGACCCTATCCATGCGCGCGGTGATCCCCAATCCCGAACACCACTTGCTCCCCGGCATGTTCGTCAACCTGCGCCTGACCCTGGGGCACCTTGAACAGGCGTTCCTGCTGCCCCAGGCCACGCTGCAGCGGAGCCCCCAGGGCGCGTCGGTGCTGGTGGTGAACGGCGAGGGAAAGGTGGAAGTGCGCCAGGTGGTAACCCACGGCACCACGCAGGATGCCTGGATCGCCACCGGGGCGCTGCAAGAGGGTGATCAGGTAATCCTGGAAGGGGTGCAAAAGGTGCGGCCGGGCGGCGACGCCAAGGCGGTTCTCCCCGCAGAAAAAGCGGAGAAATAACCGATGCCGCGCTTTTTTATCGACCGACCCATCTTCGCCTGGGTGGTGGCGATCCTCATCACCCTGGCCGGCACCGTAGCGATCTTCCGGCTGCCCATCGCCGCCTATCCCCCCATCGCGCCGCCCCAGGTGGCCATCAGCGCCACCTACCCGGGGGCCAGCGCCGAGGTGATGGAGAAGACCGTAACCTCGGTGATCGAACAGCAACTGACCAGCGTCGATAACCTGCTCTATTTCACTTCTACCTCCCGCTCCAACGGCACCGCCACCATCACCCTCACCTTTGAAAGCGGCACCGATCCGGACATCGCCGCCGTGCAGGTGCAGAACCGGCTCAGCGTGGCGGAGGCCCGCCTGCCCCAGGAGGTGGTGCAGAACGGCATCACCGCGGCCAAATCCAACAACGACTTTCTAATGGTGGTGGCCCTCAAATCCGCCGACCCCAATCTCGATACCTATGCCCTGAACAACCTGATCGCCTCCCAGGTGCTGGACCCCGTGCAGCGCCTGCCCGGGGTGGGCAACGCCAGGCTGTTCGGCGCCGCCTACGCCATGCGTATCTGGCTCAACCCGGACCAGCTGCGCGGCTACGGCCTGAGCGCCGCCGATGCCCTGGAAGCGATCCGCAACCAGAACGTGCAGATCGCCGCCGGTACGATCGGCGCGGAGCCCGCCCTTCCCGGCCAGGGCTTCACCGCCTCGGTAACCGCCGCCAGCCGCTTCACCGACCCGGATGAGTTCGCCCGGATCATCCTGCGCACCAATGCCGACGGCAGCACGGTACGTCTGCGGGATGTAGCGCGCATCGCCCTCGGGGCCGAATCCTATGGCCATGACGTGCATGTGAATGGCGAACCCATCGCCGGCTTCGCCATCATGCTGGCGCCCCAGTCCAACGCCCTGGATACGGCGGCGGCGGTGCTCGACAAGATGAAACAGGTGGAGGCCTATTTCCCGGCCGGGGTGAGCTGGTTCGTGCCCTACGACAGCACCCAGTTCATCAACATCTCCATCGACGAGGTGGTCTATACGCTGATCGAAGCGGTGGTGCTGGTGTTCCTGGTGATCCTGCTGTTCCTGCAGAATCTGCGTGCCACCATCATCCCCACCCTGGTGGTGCCGGTGGCGCTCACCAGCGCCTTCGCGGGTATGTATATGGTCGGGTTCTCCATCAATATCCTGAGCATGTTCGCCCTGGTGCTCGCCATCGGCCTGGTGGTGGACGACGCCATCGTGGTGGTGGAGAACGTGGAGCGCATCATGACCGAAGAGGGTCTGCCGCCGAAGGAGGCGGCCCGCAAGGCCATGGACCAGATCACCGGCGCGGTGATCGCCATGACCACAGTGCTGGCGGCGGTATTCATCCCCATGACCCTGGTGAGCGGCAGCGTGGGCGCCATCTATAAACAGTTCGCCCTCACCATCGCCATATCCATGGTGATCTCGGCGGTGATGGCCCTGAGCTTCACCCCCGCCCTGTGCGCCACCATCCTCAAGCCGCAGCATGGGGAGCCGAACTTCTTCCTGCGCAAGTTCAACGACTTCTACCAGCTGGGCAATAACTTCTACCTGAAACAGGTAGCCAGCGCCATTCGCCACACCCCGCGTTGGATGATGGCCTTCACCGCGCTGGTGGTGCTGGCGGTCTTCCTGTACGCAAAACTGCCCAGCGGTTTTCTGCCGGAAGAGGACCAGGGCTATGCCCTGGCGCTCATCCAGCTGCCTCCCGGGGCCAACATGGAACGCACAGGTCAGGTGTTGAGCCAGATGGAGAAGATCATCCGCCAGAACCAGGCCGTGGACAAAGTAGTGACCGTGGGCGGCTTCAGCTTTATCGGCCAGGGCGAAAACGTGGGACTGGGTTTTATCCGCCTGAAGGACTGGAGCGTGCGCACGGACCCGGCCCAACAGGTCAAGGCATTCATCGGCTGGGCCAATGGCGCCCTGCAGAGTATCAAGGGTGCGCGGATCTTCGTGGTGAATCTCCCCACCATCCGCGGCCTGGGCCGCTTTGGCGGCTTCGACCTGCGCCTGGAGGACCGGGCCGGTCTCGGTCATGACGAACTGGTGAAGGCACGCAATATGCTGTTGGGAGCGGCGGCCAAACAACCAGGCCTGATGGGCGTACGGCCGAACCAGCTGGAAGACGCCCCGGAACTGCAACTGCACGTGGACCGGCTGCAGGCCCAGTCCATGGGGCTGGAACTGGCCGACATCTACGACGCCATCCGCCTGATGCTGGCGCCGGTCTATGCCAACGACTTCAACTACCAGGGGCGGGTGCTGAAGGTGCTGGTCCAGGCGGATGCCGCCTTCCGCAGCCGTCCGGAAGACCTCTCCCGCTACTACATCCCCGCCAGTGGTGATGGCGAGGTGGATGAGATGGTGCCCCTCAGTAGCGTGGTGAGTTCAGAGTGGCATACCGCCCCCCCGGCCATCGATCACTACAACGGCTTTCCCTCCATCCAGATCAACGGCGGCGCCGCGCCGGGGCACAGCTCCGGCCAAGCCATGGCGACCATGGAACAGATCGTACGCGACGACCTGCCCGGCGGCATCGGCTTCGAGTGGTCCGGCCAGTCGTTCCAGGAGATCCTGTCCGGACAGCAGACCCCGATTCTGTTCGCCCTTTCCCTGCTGGTGGTGTTCCTGGCCCTGGCCGCGCTCTATGAGAGCTGGTCCGTACCCGCCGCGGTGCTGTTGGTGGTGCCCCTCGGGATACTGGGCGCACTCAGCTTTACCTGGTTGCGCGGCCTGGAGGACGATGTCTTTTTCAAGGTAGGCATGATCGCGGTGATCGGCCTGTCGGCGAAGAACGCCATCCTCATCATCGAATTCGCCAACACCATGCACCGCGAAGGGCGCGGTCTGCTGGACGCCACCATGGAGGCGTGCCGCCTGCGGCTGCGGCCCATCCTCATGACCTCCATCGCCTTCATCTTCGGCGTCATGCCCCTGGCCCTGTCCACCGGCGCCGGCGCCAACAGCCGCCATGCCATCGGTACTGGAGTGATGGGCGGCATGACCGGGGCCACGGTGCTCGGGGTGCTGTTCGTGCCCATCTTCTTCGTGGTGGTGCGGCGGTTGCTCGGCGACCGGTCACAGGAATAACTTCCGCACCCGCACGCAACGGGCAATCCCCCCCACGTTGTAGCCTTTTTCATTAATGGCGCGCCCGGAAGGTTTACTCGCCAGTCCCAGGCAAACTCCCATCAATAACCATTAATCCACGTTATATCAAAGACTTGCAAAATTCCTGCCTGAACCAGGCCACACTCAATAACCAGAATGGTCACCTTTATCGTTGACAGTCAGAAGCAAAACTTGGATATTGTCCAGCGGAAGGATGGGCGGTTTAGTTTGCTGGTGTTGGCTGTCATGCATCGACACCGTTGCCGCGCTTTCAGTTGCGTGATTTTCTAACACTTACAATACAGGTAAAGACAAATGAAGAATGTATACAAATTCCTTCTTACCAGTATGGCCATTGCGGTAATACTGGGAGGACTCTCCGGTTGTAACACCATGAAGCATGAGGCAGCCCCGGCAGCCCCAGAGCCGACTATGGACCCTAAAGCCGATCGCGGCTAATAGTGGCGCTTCGCTTCCCGGTTTCGATCCATTCGATTCCGGGAAGCCTTGGCTCAAGGCCAAGGTGGCTGCTCCGACTGACGCTGAAGCCCCTACGAGCTGCCAAACGCCGTAGTAATTGATAGTCGGCCTGCCGGAAGGCTCATCCAACAAAAGACCGCTTTGCCAAATCAGGTTGAAGCTCCCTATTTAGCAATGAATCAAGCG
>JBNKPL010000025.1:0-24815 GCA_050295355.1 Sedimenticolaceae bacterium | reverse complement strand
ACTAAGAAGGAATTCATCAGCGGCTCCGTGCAGCTGACAATCGATCCCTTCCGTTTTTGTTATTACGATTTCGGTACTAGCCCAACCGATACCAAAACTACGGGTGGGAGCGGCTCCCACCCCTATCATGCAGAGCTATTCCCCGCCCGCCGCACCCAGGCGGTGACTGATGATCTGGGTACCCAGCAAGGACAGCACCACGTAGCCGGCAAAGAAACAGAGTCCCACCTGCACCTCGGCATCGGTAAGACCATCCCCTGCCCCGGCGAAAAAGACCACCAACAGCGCCACCACGAACACATCGGCCATGGACCACTTGCCGATGTTGTGGCTGAGGTGCAGCCCCTTGAGGGAGAGGTGGTGGGTACGGGCGAAAACGGTAACCCCCACCAGCAGGGTCTTGATCAGGGGAATCAGTACGCTGAATCCGAACAGCAGCCCGGCCAGCCAGAGGTTGCCGCTCTCCTTGAGGCCAGTGATGGTGGAGAGCACCCCCTTGGATTGGAACTGCAGCACCGTCTCACCCAGGATGGGCAGGTCCTTGCTGACGATGATGGAGAGGATGGGTATGACCAGTCCCAGCGCCAGACAGATCAGCCCCACCCCCATCATGGCGTAGGCGGTATCCAGCCAGTCGCGCCGGATGAGATAGGCGCAGAGTAGTGTGGGGGTGACCAGGCCGAAAAAGATGGCGGTCAGCAGCCAGGCCGACTCCTGGAACGCCTTCGCCCGTTCGCGGTGTTCGCGGATCTTGCGCAGATCCCTGGAGTGTCCCTTATAGAGACCCAGGGTAACGGTCTCCAGCAGTTCCTTTTCCGCCATCTCCAGCCGCCGGTCCGGGTCCAGCCGTTTGACCAGTTCGTGTGTCTCCTGGTCGTAGGCGCTGGCCTGCTCCCAGGTCTTCCAGCCCGTGGTGGCCAGAGCGGCCAGGAAGCCCAATAGAAGGATGGAGAACAGTAGCTTCATGAGGGGAAGCCTACTCCGCGGAGCCGGACACTCCGTCGATATAGCGGTCCCGCGCCTCCTTGGCCCGCTCGAAGATCTCCAGCAGATGATCGCCGTCGCCCTGGCGGATGGTCTCGGCCAGCTCCGCCATCTCGCTGCTGTAGCGTTCCATCATCGCACCCAACGCATCACGGTTGGCGATACAGATGTCCCGCCACATGACGGGATTGGAGGATGCGATGCGGGTGAAGTCGCGGAAACCGCCCGCGGCGTAGCGGAAGATCTCGTCGTTCTCCTTCATCCGCGCCAGGGAGTCCACCAGACTGAAGGCCAGCATGTGCGGCAGGTGGGAAGTGGCGGCCAACACCTCGTCGTGGTGCTCCACCGACATGGTGGTGACCTCCGCGCCGCAGAGCCGCCACATGGCCTCGACCTTGGCCAACGCCTCCGCCGAGGTCTCTTCCACGGGGGTTAGGATGATGCGGCGGTTGTGGTACAGCTCGGGGAAAGAGGCCTCCACGCCGCTGTTTTCCGTGCCCGCGATGGGATGGCCGGGCACAAAGCCGCTCAAGGTGTTGCCGAACACGGAGCGGCAGTCGCTCACCACGCTGCCCTTGGCGCTGCCGCCGTCGGTAACGATGGCGTTCGCGGCCAGATGGCCCTGCATGGCGGCGAAGGTATCCCGCATGGCGCCCAGGGGCACCGCGAGAAAGACCATGTCGGCCCCCGCCACCGCCTCGCCGATGTCGTGGCTGTAGCGGTCGATGACGCCCAGCTCTACCGCCTTCTCCAGATTGGCCTTACCGCGGCCGCAGCCGACCACCTCGCCCACCTCCCCCGCTTGCCGCAGGGCGCGCGCCAGGGAGCCGCCAATGAGGCCGACGCCGATGATGGCCAGTCTTTTTATCATCCAAGTACCTTCTTCAAAGCATCCAGCAACCGCTGGTTTTCCTCTGGCAGACCGATGGATACCCGCAGGTGATTGGGCAGGCCATAGTTGGCCACGGGACGGGTAATGCAACCCTCGCGCAACAGGGCCTGGTCTACTTCAGCGCCGGGCCGTCCCACATCCACGCAGACAAAGTTGCCCACGGAGGGGATGTATTCCAGCCCCATGGCCTCAAAGCCGTCCACCAGCTGTTTCATGCCTGCGGTGTTCAGTTCCACCACCCTCTCAATAAACGCCTGGTCTTGCAAGGCGGCAACCGCGGCGGCCTGCGCCAGGGAGTTTACATTAAAGGGCTGGCGCACGCGGTTGAGCAGGTCCGCCACGTCCGGATGGGAGAGCCCATAGCCCACCCGCAGACCCGCCAGCCCGTAGGCCTTGGAGAAAGTGCGGGTGACGATCAGGTGGGGAAATTCACTCAGCCATTGGGAGGCGTCCGGATAGTCCGGCTCGCTCACATACTCGATGTAGGCCTCGTCCACCACCACCATGCAGCTTTCGGGGACCTTTGCGATAAAGGCGCGCAACTCCTTCGCTGGAATCCAGGTGCCGGTGGGGTTGTTCGGATTGGCGATCCAGATGACCCGGGTGCGGCCGGTGGTGCGCTCCAGCATGGCATCCAGATCACAGCCGTACCCCTTGGCCGGGGCCACTTTGAGGGTGGCGCCCACCGCCTGACTGCTGATGGGATAGACGGCAAAGGCGTGTTCGGAGAAGAGCGACTCTTCGCCAGACTCCAGAAACACCCGGGCGATCATATCCAGCACATCATTGGAGCCGTTGCCCAAGGTAATACAGGCGGCATCCAACCCATGCTTCTCCGCCAGCGCACTGCGCAGGGCAAAACCGCCGCCGTCGGGATAACGCGCCAGCTCCGGCAGTTCCTTTTCCATGGCCGCCCTGGCCAGATCGCTACAGCCCAAGGGGTTCTCGTTGGAGGCGAGTTTGATGGAATTGGAGATACCCAACTCCCGCTCCAGCTCGGAGATGGGTTTGCCGGGCACATAGGGATTCAGGCCCGGGATGCCTTTGGCGGATATTTTCAGGAATGAGTTAGCTGCTTGATTCATTTAATCTCTAGCCACAGAGACCACAGAGTACACAGAGAATTTGCCTTGTTTCTTAACACTAACTTTGCAGAAACCTAAAAACCTCGGCTCCTACAGCAGAATTTCAGACAACAACAATATCATCCATCTCAGTGTCCTCTGTGATCTCTGTGGCAAAATCTCTTACATCCTGCCACAAAGCTACAACACCGCCATGGGATAAGAGCCCAGCACCTTGAACAGATTCGCCTCTTCCTTCAGTACCGACAGGGCCTTGGCCACATTGGGATCATCCTGGTGCCCTTCGATATCCACGAAGAACACATAGTCCCACATCCCCCGCCGCGAGGGCCGGGATTCGATACGGGTCATGCTGATGCCGTACTCCGCCAGCGGCTGCAGCAGGTTGTTGAGGCTGCCGGCCACGTTGCGGGCGGAGAGCAACAGGGTGGTCTTGTCGTTGCCGTTGGGCTTTGCCCTCTGGCGGCCGACCACCAGGAAGCGGGTGGTGTTGTCCGGCTCGTCCTCGATGTTCTCCGCCAGCCGGGGCACGGCATAGAGTTCCGCCGCCATCTCGCCTGCGATGGCCGCACTGCCCGGCTCTTTGGCGGCCATGCGCGCCGCTTCGGCGTTGCTGCCCACGGCGATCTGCTCTGCATGGTGCAGGTTGCGATCCAGCCAGGTGCGGCACTGGGCCAGAGATTGCTGATGGGAAAAGACCCTCCGCACCGCGCCCAAATCCGGCTCTTTGCTCAGCAGATGGTGATGGATGCGCAGGCTCACCTCGCCGCAGATCTGCAGCGGGGAGTTGAGAAACATATCGAGAGTATGGCTGATCACCCCTTCGGTGGAGTTCTCAACAGGCACCACGCCATAATGACAGGCGCCCGACTCCACTTCGCGGAACACGTCGGGGATGGCGCCCATGGCGATGGTGTCTACCGAGTGGCCGAAGTGCTTGAGTGCCGCCGCCTGGGTGAAGGTGCCCTCCGGGCCGAGAAAGGCGATCCGTAGCGGCTGTTCCAGCGCCAGGCAGGCGGACATGATCTCGCGGAACAGGCGCGCCATCTCCTCATTGCCCATAGGACCTTTGTTGCGCTCTTTGATCATGGCCAGCACGGCGGCTTCCCGCTCCGGGCGGTAGAAAACCGTCTCCTCGCCAGCGGCCAGTTTGATCTCCGCCACTTCCTGCGCGGCCGCGGCCCGCTGGTTGATCAGATCCTGGATCTGCTCATCAATCAGATCAATCCGGTCTCTGATCCCTTTCAGCTTTTGATCGTCACTCATCGGTTTGCGCCTATTCCTCAAGCGCCTGATTCACATCCCAGGCAACGAACAGACAATACACCATCAATGGACTCAATGCGCCCCAGAGTCGCGCTATCGGGCACTTTGTCCACATCCAGCAGGGTCACGGCGATATCGCCGCGGGACTTGTTCAGCATATCGATAATGTTGAGACCCGCCTCGGCCAGGTCGGTGGAGATCTGGCCCAGCATGTTGGGTACATTGGAGTTGACCACCGCGATGCGGAAACCGCCGTTACGCGGCAGGTTGATCTCGGGGAAGTTGACCGCGTTGGTGATGTTGCCGCTCTCCAGGTATTCCCGCACCTGCTCCGCCACCATGATGGCGCAGTTCTCTTCCGCCTCTTTGGTGGAAGCGCCCAGATGCGGCAGGGTGATGCAGCGCGGGTGATCCTTCAGCAGGTTACTGGGGAAATCGCAGGCATAGCCGTAGAGCTTGCCCTCATCCAGCGCGGCCACCACATCCTCATCGTTAATGATGCCGTTGCGGGCGAAGTTAAGAATGATGGCATTCTTCTTCATCAGCTTGATGCGCTCGGCGTTGATCATGTTTTTGGTGGACTCCACCAGCGGCACATGGAAAGTGACGAAATCGGCCTTGGAGAGCAGGTCGTCCACACTGATGGCGTGCTCCACATCGGAAGAGAGTTTCAGCGCCGCCTGCACGGTCATGGCCGGCTCATAGCCGATCACCTTCATACCCAGGGCGCGGGCGGCGTTGGCCACCAGTACACCGATGGCGCCCAGACCTACCACACCCAGAGTGCGGCCCGGCAGTTCAAAACCGACGAAGTTTTTCTTGCCCGCTTCCACTTCCTTGGAGATTTTGGCGTCATCACCTTCCAGGCCACGCGCAAAATTCCAGGCCTGGCCCAGGTTGCGGCAGGTCATCAGCATGCCGGCAATCACCAGTTCCCGCACCGCATTGGCGTTGGCGCCGGGGGCGTTAAACACGGGCACGCCCGCTTTGGTCATGCGATCCACGGGGATGTTATTGACGCCCGCACCCGCGCGGCCAATGGCCTTCACCGTGGGCGGAATCTCCATGTCGTGCATCTTGAAGGAACGCAGCAGGATGGCATCCGGATTGTTCATCTCGGAGGCCACTTCATAGTTGTCACGAGGCAGACGGTCCAGGCCGGCTACGGAGATATTGTTCAGCGTCTGAATTTTGTACATTGCTTGAGAACCTTAATTTTATTTATTGCCACTGAGGGCACAGAGAACACTGAGTTCATGGTGGACGTTTTTATACCGCGAATTCTATCACCACCCATTCGCTCCAAACCCGCACCACATCTCTATTAATTACAATAAAATTCTCTGTGCGCTCTGTGTCCTCTGTGGCTAATCTTTCTTTTAACCGTTGCGTTTTTCGAAATCGGCCATGAAGGCGATCAACGCATCCACGCCCGCTTCCGGCATGGCGTTATAGATGCTGGCGCGCATACCACCCACGGAGCGGTGCCCCTTCAAGGTAACCAGTCCCGCGCCCTTCGCCTCTTCCAGGAAGGTGGCGTCCAGGTCGGCGTTGGCCAAAGTGAACGGTACGTTCATCCAGGAACGGCTGTGGGGTTCCACCGGGTTGTTATAGAAGCTGGAAGCATCAATGGCGGCGTACAGTTTGCCCGCCTTGCGTTCGTTCACCTCGGCCATCTTCTGCAGGCCGCCGTTCTTCTTCAGCCACTGGAAGACCAGGCCGGCCAGGTACCAGGCATAGGTGGGCGGCGTGTTGTACATGGAATCGCCGTCGGCCATGATGGCGTAGTTGAACATGGTGGGGGTGCTGGCCACCACGTCGCCCAGCAGTTCCTCTTTGACTATCACTACGGTCAGGCCAGCGGGACCGATGTTCTTCTGCGCACCCGCGTAGATCATGCCGAATTTGGAGACATCCACCGGACGCGACAGGATATTGGAGGACATATCCGCCACCAGGGGAACGCCCTTGGTATCTGGAATATAAGGGAACTCCACACCCTGAATGGTTTCATTGGGGGTGTAGTGCACATAGGCCGCGTCGGCATTGAGATTCAGCGCGTTCTGCGCCGGGGTGGTGGTGAACTTGGACTCCTCGGTGGTGGCCACCACGTTCACTTCACAATAGCGCTTCGCCTCGGCGATGGCCTTCTTGGACCAGGAGCCGGTGTTGATGTAGTCGGCGGCCTGGTTACCGCGCAGCAGGTTCATGGGAATAGCGGTGAACTGACTGGAGGCGCCGCCCTGCAGGAACAGCACCTTATAGTCATTGGGAATGCCCATCAGTTCGCGCAGGTCCGCTTCCGCCTGCTCCGCGATAGAACTGAACTCCTTGCCGCGGTGGCTCATCTCCATCACCGACATACCGCAGCCATGCCAGTCCAGCATCTCCTCTTTGGCCTGCAGTAAAACCTCTTCCGGCAGAACCGCGGGACCGGCGCTAAAGTTGTATACACGTGACATTCGATAACTCCCCTGCACAAACTATTCGATAGGATTCGATAAAAATTCTAAACCGCCAAGGACGCAAAGAACGCTAAGACAATGTTTTTCTACCCAGTAACTGCTTTGCGTACTTGGCGTCCTTTGCGGTTAATGATAGGTCGCCGAACGGGCAGTAACACCCATCAGCTACACATCATCTTCAGGCTCTTCATCCCCTTCCAGCGCTTCAATGCGCTCGATACCGATCAGCCGTTCCTCATCACCCACCCGGATCATGCGCACCCCCTGGGTGTCGCGTCCCATCATGGGGACATCGGCTACCGGGGTGCGGACCAGGGTGCCGCCGTCGGTGATCAGCATCACCTCGTCGGTCTCATCCGCCAGCACCGCGCCCACCTGATTGCCGTTGCGCTCGGAGGTCTTGATGGCGATCACGCCCATGCCGCCGCGGCCCTTGGCCGGGTACTGATCCAGCGCGGTGCGTTTGCCGTAACCGTTTTCAGTGACATTGAGGATAGCGCGGCCCTCTTCGGCGATGATCAGGGAGATCACCTCCTGACCGGGACCGAGCTTGATGCCGCGCACTCCGCAGGCGGTACGGCCCATGGGCCGAACCGCGTCCTCCGCGAAGCGGATCGCCTTGCCAGCGGAGGTGAACAGCATCACGTCCTGGCTGCCGTCGGTGATGGCCACGCCCACCAACTGGTCGTCATCGCGCAGGTCCACGGCGATGATGCCGCTGGCGCGGGGGCGGGAGAAATCGGTCAGGCTGGTCTTTTTCACCGTGCCGGAGCTGGTGGCCATGAAGATATAGCGGTCTTCCGAATACTCACGGACCGGCAGCACGGCATTGATGCGCTCGCCCGGCTCCAGCGGCAACAGGTTAATGATCGGCTTGCCGCGCGCGGTGCGCCCGGCCTGCGGCAACTGATAGACCTTGAGCCAGTAGACCCGGCCGCGGCTGGAGAAACAGAGAATGGTGTCGTGGGTGCTGGCCACGAACAGGCGGTCCACGAAATCCTCGTCTTTGGTGGCGGTGGCGGTCTTGCCCTTGCCGCCCCGGCGCTGGGCCTGGTAAGCATCCAGCGGCTGCGCCTTGGCGTACCCCGCATGGGACAGGGTGACCACCACATCCTCCTCGGTGATCAGGTCTTCCATGGTCAGATCGAGCTGGTCTTCCAGGATTTCGGTACGGCGCTCGTCGCCGTACTGCTCCACGATGGCGGTCAGTTCGTCACGGATCACCTGCATCAGCCGGTCGGGGCTGGAGAGGATATCCAGCAGATCCTTGATCTTCTCCAGGATCTCGCTGTATTCGTTGATGATCTTGTCCTGCTCCAGGCCGGTCAGGCGGTGCAGGCGCAGATCCAGAATCGCCTGGGCCTGGGTCTCGGTGAGGCGGTAGCCCTGATCGGTGAGTCCGTATTCGTCGGAAATATCCTGCGGCCGCGAGGCGTCCGCCCCGGCCCGCTCCAGCATCGCCTCCACGGCGCCCGATTTCCAGTGCTTCGCCAGCAGTCCCTTCTTCGCCTCGGCGGGATTGGGCGCCGCCTTGATGAGGGCGATCACCTCGTCGATGTTGGCCAGCGCCACCGCCAGGCCTTCCAGTACATGGGCCCGGTCCCGGGCCTTGCGCAGTTCAAACAGGGTACGGCGGGTCACCACCTCGCGGCGGTGGCGCAGGAAGTACTCCAGCATCTGCTTCAGATTGAGCAGCCGGGGCTGGCCGTCCACCAGGGCCACCATGTTGATGCCGAACACATTCTGCATCTGGGTGTGCTGATAGAGGTTGTTCAACACCACTTCCGCCACTTCGCCGCGGCGCAGTTCGATCACCACCCGCATGCCGTCCTTGTCGGACTCGTCGCGCAGCTCGGTGATCCCTTCGATCTTCTTCTCTTTGACCAGCTCGGCGATCTTCTCCAGCAGGCGCGCCTTGTTCACCTGATAGGGCAGTTCGGTGACAATGATGCGCTGCTTGTTGTTGGAGTCGTCCGTCTCCACCTCGCAGCGGGCGCGGATGTAGATGCGGCCGCGGCCGGTGCGGTAGGCCTCCAGGATGCCGCGGCGGCCGTTGATCAGCGCCGCGGTGGGGAAGTCAGGTCCCGGGATGTACTGCTGCATCAGGTCGTCGATGCTGAGCTGGGGATCGTCGATCAGGGCGATACAGCCGTTGATGGTCTCCGCCAGGTTGTGCGGCGGGATGTTGGTGGCCATGCCCACCGCGATGCCGGCGGAGCCGTTGACCAGAAGATTGGGGAAACGAGCGGGCAGAACCGCCGGCTCGAATTCCGACTCGTCGTAGTTGGGGATAAAATCGACCGTATCCTTGTCCAGATCGTCCAGCAGATCGTGGGCGATCCTGGCCATGCGCACTTCGGTGTAACGCATGGCGGCCGGGGCGTCGCCGTCCACGGAACCGAAGTTACCCTGGCCGTCCACCAGCATGTAGCGCATGGAGAAGGGCTGGGCCATGCGGACGATGGTGTCGTAGATGGCCGAGTCACCATGGGGGTGGTATTTACCCATGATGTCACCGACGATACGCGCCGATTTTTTGTACGGTTTATTCCAGTCGTTGTTCTGCTCGTGCATTGAGAACAGCGCACGGCGGTGGACCGGTTTCAGGCCATCCCTGACATCCGGCAAGGCGCGCCCCACGATTACGCTCATGGCGTATTCGAGGTAGGAGTGCTGCATCTCGTCTTCGAGATTTACCGGGAGGACTTCTTTTGCAAATTCTGTCATCTGGAACTATTCCCTAACCTGCCGGGAAACAGCTCCCGTGCCGGCCGCCCCCTCCCTTTTCCCGCAGGCTGCAGGAAACGAAAAGAGGCCAATCAAACAGCTGGAGATC
The DNA here is from genome assembly GCA_050295355.1 of Sedimenticolaceae bacterium. Lineage (GTDB taxonomy): Bacteria > Pseudomonadota > Gammaproteobacteria > Chromatiales > Chromatiaceae > CBFDBF01. The sequence goes on along the minus strand of JBNKPL010000025.1, from coordinate 15,287 downwards.
ATACCATACTTTGGGGTGCCGTTTGGAAAAAAACGGCCTGAAAACGGCGTTGAGAGCCTCTCAAGCGATGAAGCCCTGATTTTGGCGGCTTTTCCCTGTCTGGCGGCCGATTTGCGGCCTCTTCCAGGCCGGTGAAGGCCTACCCGGCGGCGGAGCAGGCGGATCAAACGCCCTCGGAGGTCTGAAACTGCAGGTTTCCCTCTTCTACAGGGGCGGCCACCACCCGGTTTCGGCCCGCCGATTTTGCCCGGTAGAGCAAATCATCCGCTCGCTTCAGCCAGCTTTCGGTGGTTTCACCCGGCTGATGGCTGGCAACACCCAGACTGACGGTTACTGGCTGGTCGGACAAAAACCCCGCCATCATGATTTCCGAGCGGATCTCCTCGGCGATCTTCTCCCCCCGCTCACGGTCGCAGTTGTGGAGCAGACAGAGGAACTCCTCCCCTCCAGTGCGGAAGGCGGTGTCGCTCTTGCGCACCCTTGCCCGCAACAGATCAGCCACGCCGACGATCACCCGGTCGCCAACCCCATGGCCGTACCGGTCGTTGATCTTTTTGAAGTGGTCGATATCCAGCGAGAGCAGAGTCACGGGACTCTTGTTCCGCTGGCTGAGGTTTACGGCCTGCTCCAGGATTTCGTCGAGCAGCATCCGGTTTTTCAGGCCGGACAGCGGGTCGCTCACCGCCTGCTCCAGCAGAAGGGCCTGCTGGGAAGAGATGATGCGTACGAAAATGCCCGCCAGGATACTGGCGATGGTAAGCGTAGCGGAAACACGAAGCGCAAGTTCGGTTTCGAGTGACGTCCAGGCATACAGGCTGGCAACAATAATCAACAACGTATTCGCCACCCAGGCATAACGCTCTGGAAGTATGAAATAGAAGACGAGCACAGCAGGTGTGCACCAGAGCGCACCGATAATTCCCTGATTCTTAAACACCAGGGCAATAAAAAAGATCAGTGTCGGAACCGAGATAATAAAAGTGCGTAGTACATGGTAGCCATTGCGATGAATCAAAACCGCATTCAGCACCAGAACGGTGATTGCGGCCAGCGAAACATACCCAATGATGGATCTGCCTTGCAGAAAATTATTAGCGGCAAAACCCGGAAGCAGAACAACAGCGGTGATGGCGATATATTTCGCCGTCGCCGTGTAATACTCGTCATACGATTTGAAGTTGAGCCTATTTGCCATGGCGCAATCCCAAGCCTACTCCATGTCTTGGCCTTCCATGTCATTAATCCGTACGATCGGATGCCCCGCAACAGCAGGGAATTCCCTTTATATAAACAGTCTTATTACAGTATAGAGGAATGACGTATCGAAAAGTGTGGAGAAGTTGTGAATCTGTTCGTTTTCACCGTTTGCCACCCGCCCATGAGAATGGCCTTCCCGCGATGGGTCTTTAATTCCGCTCAGGCCATCATTTGCTCCATTTTCTCCCGATTGGGTGACAGCACCACGCCCTTCTCGGTGACAATGGCGTCCACCAGCGCCGCGGGGGTGACGTCGAACACGGGATTCCAAGCCCCCACGCCGGCGGCGCCGATCTGTTTTCCGCCGCAGCAAAGGATCTCTGCGGGGTCACGGGATTCGATAGGAATATCGTTTCCAGAGGCGATGGACATATCCACCGTGGAGGTGGGCGCCGCCACCATCACCTTCACACCATGGTACTTGGCCGCCACCGCCAGGCTGTAGGTGCCGATCTTGTTGGCCACGTCGCCGTTACCCGCGATGCGGTCCGAACCCACGATCACCCAACCGATATCCCCCTTCGCCATACGGGCCGCGGCGGCCCCGTCGGCCAACAGGGTCACGGGGATGTTGTCCTTGTGAAGTTCCCAGGCGGTGAGACGCGCCCCCTGCATCCAGGGACGGGTTTCATCCGCATACACCTGTTCGATCTTCCCCGCCTCCCAGGCGCTGCGGATCACGCCCAGGGCGGTGCCATAGCCTCCAGTAGCCAGCGCACCCGCGTTACAGTGGGTGATGACGCATGTTTTCGCTTTAATCAATTCCGCACCCAGATCGCCCAGATGGCGGTTGGCGGCAATATCTTCTTGATGAATCTCGTGCGCTTCCGCCAGCAGTACAGGTTCAGGATCTTCCGGCCCGAGGCCCGCAATTTGCCGTTTCATCCGTTCCAGGGCCCAGAACAGATTGACCGCCGTGGGGCGGGAGGCCGCCAGCCGCTCCAGGGGCTCCCTCAGGATCTCTTTCCATCCGGCGCCCGCTTCCGCATAGCAGTTCCTGGCCGCCAGCACCACGCCGAAGGCGGCGGTGATGCCGATGGCGGGGGCGCCCCGGACCACCATGTCGCGGATGGCATCGGCGGTCGCCTCGGCGGTCTGCAACTCTATGTACTTCTCTTCCGAGGGCAGAACCCGCTGATCCAGCAGATAGAGCCGGTCGTTGCGCCAGACAATGGCGTGGTCGGCATCGGCGGGTATTTGTAGCGGCATGGCTTCCATATTGTTCTTCCCCATGGCAAATTCGCACATTCTATCAGGATAGTTCTAACCGCAGAGACATTGTTCATAAAAGGAAAAGGCGAATAACTTGACCATCGACACCCTACTGCACGCCCGCTGGGTCATCCCGGTCGACCCCGACGATTCCGTTCTGGAGCACCACTCGATCGCCATTCAGGGCGGACGCATCCTTGAGGTCTTGCCTAGCAGCCAGGCCAGAAGTAAATACAGCGCCACGGTGGAGCAGGAGTTTCCGGACCACGCCCTGATACCCGGCCTGATCAATGCCCACACCCACGCCAGCATGAGCCTGCTGCGCGGCCTGGCCGATGACCTGCCCCTCATGACCTGGCTCAATGAACATATCTGGCCTGCCGAACAAAAGTGGATCAACGAGGAGTTTATCGCCGACGGGACCCGGCTTGCCGTGGCCGAGATGCTGCGCGGCGGGATCACCTGTTTCAACGACATGTACTTCTTTCCCGACGTGACCGCACGGGTGGCGGCGGATGCGGGCATGCGCGCCGTGGTGGGGCTGATCATGATCGACTTCCCCTCCGCCTGGGCGGGCGATCACGACGAATACCTGCACAAGGGGATTGAGGTCCACGACCACTACCGCAATCACGCCCTGATCCATACCGCCTTTGCGCCCCACGCCCCCTACTCCGTGTCGGACGCGCCGCTGGGACGTATCCGCACCCTGGCGGACGAACTCAATATCCCTATCCATATGCATGTGCATGAGACCCGGGACGAGATCCGGCAGAGCCTGGAGCAGCACGGCAAGCGTCCCATGGCCCGGCTGGAGGAGCTGGGGCTGCTCTCCCCCTCCCTGCTCGCCGTGCATATGGCCCAGCTGGAGGAGGAGGACCTGGAGACCTTCATCCATTCAGGCGCCCATGTGGTGCACTGCCCCGAGTCCAACCTGAAACTGGCCAGCGGTTTCTGTCCCGTGGATAAGCTGCTGCGGGCGGGCGTCAACGTGGCGCTCGGCACCGATGGCGCGGCGAGCAATAACGATCTGGATATGTTCAGCGAAATGCGCACCGCCGCCCTGCTGGCCAAGGGGGTGGCGAAAAACGCCAGCGCCCTGCCCGCCTCCACCGCCCTGCGCATGGCGACCATTAATGGCGCCACCGCGCTGGGGATTGCCGAGGAGACGGGTTCGCTGGAGGCAGGAAAGTCCGCCGATGTGATCGCCGTGGATCTTGGCGGCGTCGAGACCCAGCCTTTGTATCACCCCGTCTCCCAGCTGGTGTACGCCACGGGCCGCAGCAAGGTCAGCGACGTGTGGATCGCCGGCAAGCAGGTACTGAAGGCGCGGGAGCTCACCACCCTCAACAGCAAAGAGATCCTCGAAACCACGGCGCAGTGGCAGGACAAAATCCATTAGCCACAGAGCACACGGAGGTCACAGAGATATTCTTCTTCAGCACCTTACTTAGTTTGACCTTTGTCGTACGAGCGGCTTGTAGCCGCGATCCAGGGCGTGCGGTTATCCTTCGCGGCTCGTAGCGCCGCTCCTAGCAATAAACAAAAACCTCTGTGATCTCTCTGTGCTCTGTGGCAAATATTCTATTCTCAACATCCTGTATAATCCCCGGATTCCATAACCGAGAAGCCGCAGGATGATGTCCACACCCCACAACGTCGATCATGACGAGGTCAACAAGTTCGAGGAACTCGCCTCCCGCTGGTGGGACCCCAACAGCGAGTTCAAGCCCCTGCATGAGATCAACCCCCTGCGCCTGGATTATGTGGACCGGATCGCCTCTCTGGAAGGAAAACGGGTGCTCGACGTAGGCTGCGGCGGCGGCATCCTCGCCGAGAGCATGGCCGCCCGTGGGGCGGAGGTAACTGGCATCGACATGGGCGAGGCGCCCCTGGAGGTGGCCCGTCTGCACCTGCTGGAGTCGGGACAGGAGGTGGACTACCAGCGCATCCCCGTGGAACAACTGGCCGAGGAACAGCCAGAGTCTTTCGATGTGGTTACCTGTATGGAGATGCTGGAGCACGTCCCCGACCCCTCCTCCGTGGTGCGCGCCTGTGCGCGGCTCACCAAGCCGGGCGGACACGCCTTCTTCTCCACCCTGAACCGCAATCCCAAGTCCTATCTGTTCGCCATCGTCGGCGCCGAGTATCTCCTGCGCCTGCTGCCCAAGGGCACTCACGATTTCAACAAATTCATCCGTCCCTCGGAACTGGACCGCTGGATTCGACAGGCGGGTCTTGAAAACAGCCATATCACCGGCCTGGTCTACAACCCCTTCAGCGGCGTATACCGTCTGGATCGTGATGTGGATGTGAACTACATGGTGGCCTGCCAAAAAGACCATGGCTGAGCCGGAAGCATACCGGGGTATACGGGTGGTGCTGTTCGATCTCGACGGCACCTTTGCCGACACCGCGCCCGATCTGGCGAACGCCCTCAACCGGACCCTGGAGAACCATGGCAGAGAGCGCCTGCCGCTGGAGCAGATCCGACCCGCCGTCTCGCACGGGGCCGCGGCCCTGATCCGGCTCGGATTTGGACTGCAGCCGGATGACGAGCAGTTCGAATCCCTGCGCCAGGAGTTGATCGGTTACTACAGCGAGGAGCTGAGCCGCGAGACCACCCTGTTCCCCGGCATGGAGAAGGTGCTGGAGCGGCTGGAGGCCAATGGCCTGCGCTGGGGCATCGTCACCAACAAGCCCGCCCGGCTCACCGATCCCCTGATGGCGCAGATGGGCATGCGTGAACGGGCCGCCTGCATCGTCAGCGGCGACACCACCGCCAACAGCAAACCCCATCCGGAGCCGATCCTCCACGCCTGCCGACTGGCGGGGGGAAACCCGGAGCAGTGTCTCTATGTGGGGGATGCGCGGCGGGACATCGAGGCCGGCCATAACGCCGGAACCAAAACATTGGTTGCCCTGTTCGGCTATCTCGGGGAAGAGGACCAGCCGGAAGAGTGGGCGGCGGATGCGCAGGTCGAACACCCCAGCGGAATACTGGAGTGGCTGGGTATCGCTTAGCCACAGGGCACACAGAGGTCACAGAGGTTTGGTGGGGTAAGATCCCCCACCTGTGGGAGCCGCGACCACGCGGCGACTGGTCGGGAGGATCAGGGTTAAACCGTTAAAGCGTGGTATTTTGTTTATCCTAACTATTCCTCCGTGCACCCCTGTAACCCCTGTGGTAAAAAACAACGTACCGACGAGTCCTCCGTGATCTCTGTGCCCTCTGTGGCAAATAGTTTTTATCCAACCGACCCCAGGCGCTGTATATGTTCGAATATCACCCCCCCAAAGATCTGCTCAAAGACAGAACCATCCTGGTCACTGGCGCCGGCGACGGTATCGGCCGGGTGGCGGCGGAGACCTTCGCCGCCCACGGCGCCACGGTGATCCTGCTCGGACGCACCCTGGCCAAGCTGGAACGGGTGTATGACGCCATTGAGGAGCAGGGAGGACCACAACCCGCCATCTATCCCATGAACCTGGAGGGCGCCTCGCCCAAGGACCATCAGGACCTGGCCGATAAGCTGGCGGAGGAGTTCGGCTCGCTGGAGGGTCTGCTGCACAACGCGGCGGAGCTGATCGCCTTGAGCCGCATCGACGATTACGACATCGGGACCTGGTACAAGATCATGCAGGTCAATCTCAACGCCCCCTTCCTGCTCACCCAGGCCTGTCTGCCCCTGATGCGCAAGGCCGCTGACGCCTCCATCCTGTTCACCTCCGACAGCGTGGGCCGCCAGGGCAAGGCCTACTGGGGGGCGTACGGCGTCTCCAAGTTCGGACTTGAAGGGCTAATGCAGATCCTGGCCGACGAGACGGAGGGCAACAGCAACATTCGGGTGAACAGTCTCGACACCGGCCCGGTCCGGACCAAGATGCGCATGTCCGTCTACCCCGGGGAGGAGTTGGCCAGCGTAAAGCCGCCCGAGGCGCTGATGCCCCGCTACCTGTGGCTCATGGGACCGGACAGCATCGGCACCACCGGCCAGGCCCTTACTTGCGGCGGCAACTAACTTCCGCTTTGCCGCGTCAAAAAATCGTCCAATCTCGATTTTTCCGACACATAAAATTATAACTAGTTGTTTTTATTGGCATTACAGTTTGTGGCATGGTTCTCGCTATGTAAATTGCAAGGTTAACTATAGCGGGAATGAATTCCATGAGTTGTCAGATCAGCAGCATTACGGAGCATTCAAATGCGGCCCTTTTTCATGCACAGCCGCTGGTAGCCAATTCATCACCCCGTCCTCTGGACGATCCGAAGATTCTTGGACTGTCAGGCGTCCTCCAGACCACCCTCGACATCAACAAGCTGTACGCACTGCTTGGCGAGGAACTGGGTAAGGTACTCTCCTTCGACGGCATCAATTATCAATTCGCTGAACTGGATATCGACATCAAGTTGGGGAAAGAGAGAAAACATAAATGCGTCTATGACATGATCGTCATGCAGGAAAAGCTCGGCACCGTCACCCTCTCCCGCCGCATACCCTTTTCGAATCAGGAACTGACACTGCTGGAGAATCACCTCGCCGCCCTGCTGTATCCGCTGCGCAATGCCCTGCTCTATCAAAAGGCGCTGACCGCGGCCACCACCGATCCCGTAACCGGGGTTAAAAACCGGACCGCCATGGAGGAGGCGCTGAAGCGGGATCTCGGACTCGCCGGGCGTCAGGACACCCCGTTGTCGGTCATTCTGTTTGATATCGATCACTTCAAGCAGGTAAACGACCGCTTTGGTCATAACCTGGGGGACCAGGTTCTTCGCGCGGTGGCCAACTGCGCCGCCGAGACCATTCGGGACTCCGACATTGTTTTCCGTTACGGTGGAGAGGAGTTCATGATCCTGCTCACTGGCACCGGGCTGAACGGCGCCGCCTATCTGGCGGAACGTGTCCGCAAGGCGGTGGAAACACTGGAAACGGGGCTGCCCGACGACCATCACCTGACCATCAGCCTGGGCGTCGTCACTACCCAGGAAAATGAACACGCCTCCTCGCTGATCGAACGTGCCGACCAGGCGCTCTATCAGGCCAAACGCAACGGCCGCAACCAGGTGGTTACCGCATAACAACCATTCACCTCCCCGCTTCGGCGGGGTAAAGTTGGGCAGCGGTTACGATCTTGCGTGCCGGGGCCCCACAGGGCCGTACGAAGACGATATAATCCCGTCTTCACCCGTTAGCCAGCCCAATCCATGTCGCGTCTGATCCTGTTCAACAAACCCTACGGCGTCCTGACCCAGTTCACCGACTCGGAGGACCGCCCCACCCTGGCCGACTATCTCAACATCCAACAGGTCTATCCCGCCGGCCGTCTAGACCGGGACAGCGAAGGTCTGCTGCTGCTCACCGATGACGGCAAACTGCAGCACCGCCTTACCGACCCGCGGCACAAGACCTGGAAAAGCTACTGGGTGCAGGTGGAGGGCATCCCCGATGAGGCGGCGCTGGCGCAACTGCGGTCCGGCCTCTCCCTCAAGGACGGCCCCACCCTTCCCGCCGAGGCGCGACGCATGGATCCGCCCGACGAACTGTGGCCGCGCGACCCGCCGGTCCGGTTCCGCAAACAGATCCCCACCCAGTGGCTGGAGATCCGGATCCGCGAGGGCCGCAACCGCCAGGTCCGGCGCATGACCGCCGCCATCGGCTATCCCACCCTGCGGCTGGTGCGCACCCGTATCGGCCGCTGGCGCCTTGGACAACTTCAGCCGGGGGAGTGGCTGGAGCTGGACCTCCAAAAAAACAAACCATGATCACACTAAGCGGGCTGCAAGCTGACAAACCTGCAACCATTTAGGATAATCACATCCCAATATGAAGCGGAACCCTATTCACTGCCGAACCCGGTTACTCCTGACCACCCTGCTGCTGCTCCCAACCCTTGGCGCGGCGGGGGTGGATATCGCGGAACCCTACACCCCACCCTCTTCCGAGCCATCGCCGCTTCACTTCGAGGTCTGCTACCAGCACACCTGTAAAGAGGTCGCCGAAGTCTCCTTCACTGATGCGGAGTGGCGGGAGATTCAGGGCTTCTTTGAGCCCGCCCCCGCCTCGGCGGCCGAGGAACGGGAACGCATCGCCCTGGCCGTCTCNCGGATGGAGGTGATGGTGGGCCAGAAGATCAACACCTTCGACGACAAAGGCGGCAACCTGCAGGGCTGGATGGCGGACAGCTATCAGATGGACTGCGTGGACGAATCCACCAACACCACCACTTACCTCACCATGATGCTACGCGAGGGTCTGTTGAAATGGCACCGGGTGGAGGACCGCAAGACCCGCGGCTTTCTGTTTTTCGGCGGCTGGCCCCACACCACCGCGGTGATCAAGGAGAAGGAGACCGCCAAGGAGTGGGTGGTGGACTCCTGGTTTTATGACAACGGCGTCCCGCCCGTCATCATGCCCCTGCAAGAGTGGTACAAAGGCTGGAAGCCGCCCGGCTTCAAGGGCTGAGGCCTCACCCCCGTTATGAACAACAAAGTGATCGTTGGGATGTCCGGCGGCGTGGACTCCTCCGTGGCGGCGCTGCTGCTGTTGCAGCAGGGGTGGGACGTGGAAGGCCTGTTCATGAAGAACTGGGAAGAGGACGACACGAAAGAGTACTGCTCCGCCGCCGAGGATCTGAAAGACGCCCAGGCGGTGGCGGACCAATTGGGCATCCCCCTGCACAGCGTTAACTTCTCGGCCGAGTACTGGGACCGGGTGTTCGAACACTTCCTGGCCGAATACCGTGCGGGCCGCACGCCGAATCCCGACATCCTCTGCAACCGTGAGATCAAATTCAAGGCGTTCCTGGAGTATGCCCTGGAACTGGGCGCGCGCTATATCGCCACCGGCCACTATGCGCGAGTGGAGCATGGCGAGCAGGGGGCCAGGTTGTTGCTATGCCAGGATGCCGACAAGGATCAGACCTATTTCCTGCACCTGCTGAACCAGGAGCAGCTCACCCACACCCTGTTTCCGCTGGGCGAACTGACCAAACAGGAGGTCCGGCGGCTAGCCGAAGAGGCGGGATTCATCAACTATGGAAAGAAAGACAGCACGGGCATCTGTTTCATCGGCGAACGCAAGTTCCGGGATTTTCTTAGCACCTACCTGCCGGCCAATCCCGGTCCCATTGAGACCACGGAAGGGGAATGTATCGGTGAACACCAGGGCCTGATGTACTACACCCTGGGTCAGCGCAAGGGACTGGGCATCGGGGGCGTCCATGGCAGCGATGAGGACCCCTGGTTCGTGGTGGCCAAGGATCTGCCGCGCAACACCCTGCTGGTGGCCCAGGGGCACGATCACCCCCTGTTGCTGGCCAATGGACTGCGGGGTGAACATCCGCACTGGATCGGCGGCCATCCCCCGGCCCTGCCGTTCCCGTGCCGGGCGCGTATCCGTCACCGCCAACCGCTGCAGGCCTGCACGCTGCTCTCCGTGGAACAGGAGCGCTGCGAGGTGGTCTTTGACCAGGCCCAGCGGGCGGTGGCGCCGGGACAGTCCATTGTCTTTTATCATCAGAATGAGTGCCTGGGAGGCGCCGTCATCACGGAGGCATTGCGCCAATCTCCGGCTGCGGATTAAATAACTCTATGCAACACACAGACAAAGAGCGCTGTATCGCCCTGGCGGCCATCGTCCAGGCCGCCCAACTGGTCGCCGGGATCGCCCGTCAGGGGTCCGCCAACCAGAGCGCCATGGAGTCCAGCATCTACAGCCTGTTCCAGGTGGATGCGGATTCCACGGCGGATATCTACGGCGGCACGGCCGGAGTGGCCTTCGGCCTGCGCCGGCTGCTGGGCCTGCTCTCGGGCGGCACGGGGAAGGATGCGGAGGTCACCCGTTACACCATCTCCCTGATGCACCTGGAGCGCAAGCTGGCGAAACGGCGGGAAATGGAAGCGAAGATCGGAGATGGCATCCGTATCGCCACCGGGCGGCTGCAACACTTTCCCATGCTGCACGACAACATCCTGGGGCAGCTGGCCGATCTCTACTCCGACACCATCAGTACCCTGCAGCCGCGGATCATGGTTCAGGGCGAGTCCGTCTATCTCCAGAGTTCCGATATCATCCACCAGATCCGCGCCCTGCTGCTGTCCGGAATCCGCGCCGCCCGCCTCTGGCGCCAGTGCGGCGGCAACCGCCTGCAACTGCTGTTCGGCCGTAAAAGCCTCGCCCGGATATGTCAGTCGCTCCTGGATGAAATGGAACCTACAACAACCGTCCACTAAACGGAGATCATTTCATGAAACCATCCATCGCACTCCTCCTCCCTCTTTGCTTGCTGGTTTTCGGGTGTTCCGAAGCACCCGCCCCTGAGGAGAGCCGTCAAACGGAAAGCCCCGCAGTCTCGCAACCAGGCGCTCAACCACAGGAGCCTGACCATTGGCAGGCCGCAAAGGAAGCGGGCGCCGATGCCTGGGACAAGACCAAGGAGGCTACCGCTGAGACGGGCGAGGCGGTCTCGGAGAAATCCTCCGCGGCGTGGGAAAAGACCAAAGAGGCGGCGTCAGAAACTGGTGAGGCAATCTCGGAAACCTCATCCGAAGCCTGGGATAAAACCAAAGAGACCGCCGCTGAGACCGGCGAGGCAATCGCGGAAAAATCCTCCGCGGCCTGGGAGAAGACCAAAGAGGCCGCCTCGGAAACCGGGCAGGCGGTGTCTGAAAAGTCCTCCGAGGCCTGGGAAACAACCAAGGAAAAGGCGCAGGAGTTGGGCGAGGCCGCCAAGGAGAAAACCCAGGAACTCACCAAGTAGGAATCCAGCGCGCACTGGACCGCTTGGGTATAATGCCCTGTTTCTGTACCACATAACCGGGAACCACAGCCATGGAACTCTCCACCCTCACCGCCATTTCCCCCGTTGACGGCCGCTACGGCGGCAAAACCGCCGATCTGCAGCCCATTTTTAGTGAATACGGCCTGATCCGTCACCGGGTGCTGGTGGAGATACGCTGGCTGCAGGCGCTGGCGGAGCAGGAGCAGATCGTCGAGGTGCCGCCCCTGAGCGAGCACGCTTCCAACATCCTGAATCACATCATTGATAACTTCAGCGAAGAGGACGCCCAGCGGGTCAAGAACATTGAGCGCACCACCAATCATGACGTCAAGGCGGTGGAGTATTTCCTGAAGGAGAAGATTGCCGGCAATCAGGAGCTGGAGGCGGTCAGCGAGTTCATCCACTTCGCCTGCACCTCGGAGGATATCAACAACCTCTCCCACGCCCTGATGCTGCGCGAGGGCCGCGGCCAGGTGCTGATTCCGCAGGTCGACGACGTAATCCACGCCCTGCAGCGCATGGCCCATGAGCTTGCCGACCTGCCCATGCTGTCGCGCACCCACGGCCAGCCCGCCTCCCCCACCACTCTGGGCAAGGAGATCGCCAACGTGGTGTTCCGGCTGCGCCGCCAGCGGGACCAGATCGCCTCCGTGCCCATGCTGGGCAAGATCAACGGCGCCGTGGGCAACTACAACGCCCATCTCTCCGCCTACCCGGATATCGATTGGCCTGCCTTTGCCCAGCAGTTCGTGGAATCCCTGGGCCTGAGCTGGAATCCCTATACCATCCAGATTGAGCCCCATGACTATATGGCAGAGCTGTTTGACGCCGTCGCCCGTCTCAACACCATCCTGATCGACTTCTCACGGGATGTCTGGTCCTACATCTCCATCGGCCATTTCAAGCAGAAGACCGTGGCTGGTGAAGTGGGCTCCTCCACCATGCCGCACAAGGTCAATCCCATCGATTTCGAAAACGCCGAAGGGAACCTGGGGATCGCCAACGCCCTGCTCGGCCATCTGGCGGCCAAACTGCCCATCTCCCGCTGGCAGCGCGATCTCACCGACTCCACGGTGATCCGCAATCTTGGCGTCGGTTTCGGCCACACCAGCATCGCCCTGCAATCCCTCATGAAAGGGATCGGCAAACTGGAGGCGAACGGCGACAGCCTGGCGGCCGATCTGGACGCCAACTGGGAGGTATTGGCGGAGCCGATCCAGACGGTGATGCGTCGCTACGGCATCGAAAAGCCCTATGAGAAGCTGAAAGAGCTGACCCGCGGGCATCGTATTACCCAGGCCGATCTGCTCGACTTCGTGGACGGACTCGAGATCCCGGATCCGGCCAAGCAGGCGCTACGTGATCTCACCCCCGCCACTTATATCGGCAACGCCAAAGAACAAGCCGGGCAGATCTAGGGACTTTTTTCCGGGCCTCCCCAATCTGTGATCCATTGCTCAGTATGATTCCGGCGCCGGAATTATACTGAATCACAGATTGACGGTTGCGTCCCCTCTTCTTCCCAACCCCAATTCGCAACCTCAATCATTACCGCTCCACTCTCCCCAATACAGTGGAGCGGTTTTTTTTGCCCTGAAAATCCTGTCCCGGCACCATGCGCCCAGCTTGGGATGGATGTTCCGATTTGCCGCTGCCGCCTTGTGCTATATTTTTTTAACGGCACTCTCGAATAAACCATACGCCGGGCATAGTGTATCGACCATGAATCCAACCGATATTAGCGGAAAAATCGAACAGGCGACGCTGGGCCAGAGCGGCGGCAAGCTACTGGTCCGCAACCGGGAAGAGTGCCGCCTTGCCGCCCTGCGCTTTGCACAGCAGGCGCAGTACAGGCTGGATATCTTCAGCTATGATCTGGATGCGCCCCTGTATAACCAGGAGTCTTTTATCGAAGCGCTAAGGCAACTGGCCATCCGCGGTGAGCGCAGCCGCATCCGGATTCTGTTGCAGGACAACAGCCTGGCGCAGAAAGAGGGCCATCGCCTGATCACCCTGTGGCACCGCCTCCCCAGCCGCATCGAATTGCGGCGTCCCCACCCGGACTTTATCGACCATCAGGAGAACTTCCTGCTGGCGGACGGCGCGGGCTATTTACAGTGGGAACTCAGTCACCGCTATAAAGGCATCGCCGATTTCCATGCCTCGCTGCAAACCCGGCAATACACCGAGTTTTTCAACGAAGTGTGGGAGCGGAGTGAAACCGACTCCCAATTAAGGGATCTACATATATAAGTTTCCCGCAAGGTACAGAGAATGAGCCAGACAATGACACCGCCCGTCACGCGCAACGGCACGAGACTGCTTCCCTTGCTGTTGCTCCTGCTGCTGCTCAGCGCCCCGGCATGGGCCGAATACCCGCTGGAGATCATTGAACTGAAGGGAAGGACCAGCGAAGAGATCATACCCATCATTCAGCCCCTGCTGGAACCGGATGGTGTAGTCACTGGCATGCAGAACCAGTTGATCATCCGCACCTCGCCGCAAAACCTGGCGGAGATCAAAAAGCTGCTGCAAACCATCGACCGGCCGCCCCGCCGCCTGATCATCTATGTGCGTCAGGGAAGCGCCTCCATCGGCCGCCAATACGGGCAAGAGGTGGACATCAACAGCCAGGTGGGAAAGCACACCCGGGTTACGGTGGGTGAAGGAAAAGAGAAGGACGGAGTGAGTTACCGCATCCGCTCCAGCGGCACCCGCAGCCATCTCGACACCACGCAACACATACGCGCCACCGAGGGCCGGCCCGCCTTCATTGTGACCGGAAAATCGGTGCCAGTGGAGGAACAGACCACCACCGTTTCCGGCGGCGTACTGCACCAGCAAAACACCGTCCGTTACAAGGACGTGACCACCGGCTTCTATGTGACCCCCCGGCTCCATGACAACCAGGTCACCCTGGAGATATCCCCGCATATGGAACGCGCCAGCACCGTCAGCGGCACCTATGACATCCAGCAGGCCCACACCACGGTGACGGGCCGTCTGGGCGAATGGATCAATCTCGGCGGCGCAACCAACCGAACCACGGGTAACCGCAGTGGAATCCTGAAAGAGTCCTCTACCCGCAGCCGCGACGATACGGACATTCAGTTGCTGGTTGAAGAAGCCCCCTAGCGGCCATCCCACCTTTCCAGCATCCTTGCCTGGCCAGTGATTGCATCTATAATGCAATCCTGTTCCAGGCGGGGTTTTCAACCCCCGCTTCAACCTTCAGCACAGGAGCCGTATTCCGATGCCTGAGACCGCAGAAGCCAGTGTACTAATTGACACCTACCTTGTTCCCTGGTCCATCAACATCCTGCTGGCCATTGCGATTTTCATCGTCGGCCGAATCGTCGCCAAGGGTGTAATCCGTCTACTCCGCAGACTACTGGACAAGACAGGGCTGGACCAGATCCTGATCAACTTTATCGCCTCCATCGTGAACAGCGCCCTGCTGCTGTTCATCATTATCGCGGCTCTTGATCAACTGGGTGTGGACACCACCTCCCTGATCGCACTACTCGGCGCCGCTGGCCTTGCCGTAGGTCTGGCGCTGCAGAACTCGCTGCAAAACTTCGCCGCCGGGGTAATGCTCATTGTGTTCCGCCCCTTCAAGACCGGCGATTTCGTGGACGCGGGCGGAACCGCGGGGATCGTGGAGACCATCACCATTTTCAGCACCGTGATGCGTACCGGCGACAACTGCAAGGTGATCATCCCCAACGGCGCCATCTACAACGGAAATATCGTCAACTTCTCCGCCAAAGATACCCGGCGTATCGACATGGTGTTTGGCATCGGCTATGAAGACGACATCAAAAAGGCCAAGGAGATCATGCTCAGCATCCTCAATGCGGATGAGCGCGTACTGAACGACCCCGAGCCGCTGGTTGCGGTTGGGGAACTGGCCGATAGCAGCGTTAATTTCTATGTGCGCCCGTGGGTAATCAACGCTGACTACTGGACGGTGAAATTTGATTTGACGGAGAAGATCAAGCTTGCCTTTGACGACAACGGCATCTCCATTCCCTATC